>JAYPGD010000020.1:0-24623 GCA_038126655.1 Verrucomicrobiales bacterium | reverse complement strand
GAAACGGCGTGAACATGACGTTGATCTGTTTCTTGCTCATGATGTCTGGTCGGAAGATGGCGTAAGGAACGCGAGGGCGCGCCTACTTGATTTCCTCGATGTCGGTCACCCGGGCTCCGGGAATCGTGGTGGAAACGGCGGTGTTGATCGCGGCGATGACCGCGTCGTCCGATTCCTTCTCCTTTTCCGGAAAAGCCAGGGTGATCAGGTGGATCAACCCGGCCAGAATGGAAAGGAGGATGAGCACGGTGGCGAAGGCCACGGCGCAGACGAGGATCAGATTCGGTTCCGGCATGGTCTGTTGATTGGTCTTTCCGAACGTTCGGGGGGCGCAGCATCCGCCTTCAAGGGGAGTCCGGACCGGGGGAACGGGCCGCATTTAATAGCGCTTCGCCCGGGGCGTGTTAACCGAAAAATCGAGGGAATTTGGAGACGCGCAATTTCCGGCCAGGGCATACGCATGAACAGCAGTCGCAACAGCTTCACAGATGTAGCGTCGGCTGTGTCAGCCGAAAAACGAAACAATCATGCGACAGCCGTTGAATGCGCTGACACAGCGCACGCTACAACATGCTTATGGGGATTGTTCTTGCGGCTCATGCGTAGGCCCTGAATTTCCGGCATCGGGGTTTGCGCTTTGCCCGGCGAATCGGCTATCAAGGGGATTCACTCGCGCAGATTGAAAACCGATCCATGACCATGATGATCCGACAGACTCTCCCGATCGCCATCGCTCTCCTCGTCGCCCTCGGCTCCATTGAAGGCGCGCCGGCGCAAAAGAAGCAGAGGAAGCAGAAGCAGGGCGGGGCGGCGCAGGCGTTCGCCTATCCGGGCTCCGACAAGATCCGATTCAAACGGACGCCGCAGGGAGACCTGCATCTGCATGTGTTCAAGCCCGAAGGTTGGAAGGCCTCGGACAAACGGCCGGGGATCGTCTTCTTCTTCGGCGGCGGCTGGAACGGAGGCAGTCCGGGGCAGTTCGAGCAGCATTGCCGTTACCTCGCCTCCCGCGGCATGGTCGCCATCACCGCCGAATACCGCGTCAAGAGCCGGCACAACACCTCCCCCTTCGAATGCGTGAAGGACGGCAAGTCCGCCATCCGCTGGACGCGGGCGCACGCGAACGATCTGGGCATCGATCCGGACCGGCTGGCGGCCGGCGGCGGTTCGGCCGGCGGGCACGTGGCCGCCTCGACCGGGACGACGAAGTCCATCGAGGAGGACGGCGAGGACGGGTCCGTCAGTTCCGTTCCCAATGCGATGGCCCTGTTCAATCCGGTCTACAACAACGGCCCCGGTCAATATGGCCACGACCGGGTCAAAGCGCGGTGGAAGGAGATCTCGCCGGCGCACAACATCCACCGGGGCATGCCGCCCGCCGTGGTGTTCTTCGGCTCCAAGGACAAGCTCGTCACGGTCGAGACCGCCAAGCAATTCCGGGACGCCATGCGAAAGGCCGGCAGCAGGAGCGAGCTTCATGTCACCGAGGGCGCGGGCCACGGCTGGTTCAATCATGGCAAGGACGGCAACAAGGCCTTCATCGACACCGTCGCCAAAATAGACGCGTTCTTCGCGGAACTCGGATGGTTGCAGGGCGAACCGCGGGTGAAGGCGTTCGTCGCCGGGAAATAGAGGCGGCTTCCATCCCGCTTCGTTCCCGGGTTCGATTGAAACCGGTTTAGACACTTCTCAACCATGTCGTCCACCACCCCCCAGATTCAGCCCCGCCCCCGCATTCCGGAGTGGTTGCGGTTGAAGCTGCCGACGGAGAGCGCCTTTGCGCGGACGCGGAACCTGTTGGACGACCTCAAGCTGCACACGGTCTGCGAGAGCGCCCGCTGCCCGAATCATTGGGAATGCTGGAGCAAGGGAACGGCCACCTTCATGATCGCGGGCGACCGCTGCACGCGCGCCTGCGGCTTCTGCTCGATCGACACCCGCAAGCCCCTCCCCCTGGAGCCGGATGAACCGCTGCGCGTGGCCGAGGCGACGCAACGGATGAATCTGCGTCATGTCGTGATCACAGCAGTCGCGCGCGACGACCTGCAGGACGGCGGCGCGGAACATTTCCGACGAACGATCGAAGCGGTGCGGAAAGCCGTTCCCGGCATCGTCGTCGAGGTCCTGGTCCCGGATTTCAATGAGCGGGACGACGCGATCGACTGCGTGCTCGAGGCGCGGCCGGAGATTTTCAACCACAACCTGGAGACTGTGCGCCGCCTGACGCCCGAGGTCCGGTCGCGCGCGACCTATGACCGTTCGCTCGCCGTGCTGCGCAAGGTGAAGGACCGCCTGGACGACGGGATCCACACAAAGTCCGGCGTGATGCTGGGCCTCGGCGAAACGGAGGAGGAGACGCTGCAGGCGCTGGACGACCTGAGGGACGCGCGTTGCGATATCCTCACCCTGGGCCAATACCTGCAGCCGACCTTGAAACATCTTCCCGTGAAAGAGTTCATCCGCCCGGAAAAGTTCGAGGAATATGGCCGGATTGCCGAGGCGAAGGGCTTCGTCCACGTCGCCAGCGGCCCGATGGTCCGCAGCTCCTACCACGCAGACGAGTTTGCGCCCGGCCGAATCGCCGAAAAGCCCTGACCCGGCGGCGGGACGGCTGCGCTACGGGCGCAGTTCAACCGGCGTCCAGAATCCACCGCGCGGCGGCGGCGGCATCGTCCACCACCACGGCGCGTTCCGCATCCGCCCCCAGTTTCGCCTCCCACTCCGCGCCATACCCCGTGCGCACCAGTAGGCTTTGCCGGACGCCGGCGTTCCAGCCGCATTCCAGATCGACGCGCTTGTCGCCGACCATGTAGCTCTGCGTCAGATCGATCCCGAATTCATCGCGCGCATCGAAGAGAAACTGCGGCGAGGGCTTCCTGCCCCGGCTCGGCTCTTCGGGAGCTTCCGGAGCAAAGTAGACCCTGGCGAAGCGGACGCCATCCTCCGCGAAGACTTCGGCCACCCGTTCATTCACGCGATGCATGTCGTCGAGGGTGTAGTAGCCGCGGCCGATGCCGGATTGGTTGGTGACGATGAAAAGCAGGAATCCGGCGTCGGCCAGGGCGCGCAAGGCGGGGCCGGCGCCCTGGGTGAGGGAGACGAGTCCGGGATCGGCGAGGTATTTTTTCTCCGCGATCAGGGTCCCGTCGCGATCGAGAAAGACGGCGCGTTTCATCGATTCCGTCCGAAACTGGCCAGCAGTTCCTCCGGCGTGACGGTGGCCGTGCCGACCTTGCCCACGACGATGCCGGCGGCGTGGTTGGAAAGAATGGCGGCCTCCACCGGCGAGGCCTCGGCCATGATCGCGGTCGTGAACGTGGCGATCACCGTGTCGCCGGCGCCCGAGACATCAAACGTCTCCTGCGCCATGGTGGGAATATGGTAGGGCTTCTTGTCCCGCTGACAAAGGAGCATGCCGTGGTCGCCCAGGGTGATCAGCAACACCGCCGGCCGGATTTCCGTCAACAGCTTCTCCGCGGCGCGCATCAGCGGCTTGTCCGCGAAAGGCTCCGCCTTGCCGCGGGTCTCGTCCTCGACGCCGGCGAGGGAGAACGCCTCCTTCCGGTTCGGCGTGATCAGGGACAGACCGCCCAGGTCCAACGGATGAAAGGGCTTGGGATCCATGCTCAACCAGACGCCCCGCGCCCGACAAAGCTCCTTGAGCCGGTCCAGCAGCGACTGCGTCACCACGCCCTTGCAGTAGTCGCCGACGATCAACGCGTCATTGTCCGGCAGCCGGCGTTTGATCGCGGCGAGGAGGCGTTTCTCGATCTCGGGCGCGATCGGATGCGGCGTCTCACGATCGACCCGGGCCACCTGCTGCGTGTGGGCGATGACGCGGATCTTCTTGGTCGTGCTGCGGGCGGCGCTTTCGATCAGTCCGCGTGACGCGACATTGTCGCCGGCGAGCAGTTCCTTCAGTTGCCGGGCGCCGGCGTCCTTTCCGATGACGCCGAGCATCTCGGCGCCGACCCCGAGCGAGGTGAGATTGCGGGCGACATTGGCGGCGCCGCCGGGCATGAAGCTCTCGCGCTCGACCTGCACGACCGGCACGGGAGCCTCCGGGGAGATGCGCTCCACCCGCCCCCAGATGAACTGGTCGACCATGGCGTCGCCGACGACCAACGCGCGCCGTTGCCGGGCGGTGTCCAGCAACTGCTGGACGCGTTTGCGGGAAAGGGGCTTCATCGCGGGCATGGCGAGGGGTCAGGCGTCGAGAAACGCGGTCAGGGGGCTGGTCGCGCTGGCCGTGGTCTGCCGGCCGCCCAGGCCGGATTCAAAGGCGGCGCGGCCGGCCTCGACCGCCGCGGCAAAGGCCCGGGCCATCCGGTTCGGATCCCCGGCCACGGCGATGGCGGTGTTGACCAGGACCGCGTCGGCGCCGAGCTCCATTGCCTCGGCCGCGTGACTCGGCGCGCCGATGCCGGCGTCCACCACCACGGGCACGGTCGCCTGCTCGATGATGATCCGGATCTGGTCGCGCGTCTGCAATCCGCGGTTGGACCCGATCGGCGAGCCCAGCGGCATGACGGTGGCGACGCCGACATCCTGCAGGCGTTTGGCCAGCACGGGGTCGGCGTTGATATAGGGCAGGACGGTGAAACCCTCCTTCACCAGCTCCTCGGCGGCCTTCAGGGTCTCCACCGGATCGGGCAGCAGGTAGCGCGGGTCGGGATGGATCTCCAGCTTCACCCACTTGGGCAGGCCGGCGGCGACCGCAAGTTTCGCCAGGCGGACGGCCTCCTCCGCGTTCATGGCGCCGCTGGTGTTCGGCAGCAGCAGGTATTTCTCCCGGTCGATGAAATCAAGGATGTTGGCGAAGGGATCCTTCTCCCCGCTCAGGTCGGCCCGACGCAACGCCACGGTCACCATGCCCGTCCCGCTGGCGTCGATCGCGTCCCGCATCGCCTCGTTGGAGGCAAACTTGCCGGTTCCGAGAATGAGACGGGAGGGGAAGCCGCGCCCGGCGACGGTCAATGGCTCGTTTGTGATCGACATCTGACGCGGGAGAATAGGCCGCGTCCCGGAATGCGTCGAGCGGAGAACGCCGACGCCCCCCAACGAAGAAGCTTCCGTACATGCGGAAACGTGACGGACGAGATTCCAGTTTGTGCAGTTTGATTTGTTTTATGCGTTGGCCGCGTCCGTCGCGTTCCACCTTATCCATCGGCCGTTCACCGCAATCCTTGAGGGGGAATGTTAACTTTTTTTCCGGGGGGCGCCTGCGTCCTGGCGGACACAGCCGACGCTGCATCCGTGAAACAGTTACGATTGCCGTTCAGGCGCCAGCCCTGCGCGTTCTCCAGGGCTTACGGCATGAGTTGGATTCGCGCCTCGTTGGAGTTCACGTTTTGGCGTGCTTCCGGGCGAATGCACGCTAAAGCGTGAACTCCAACCGCGAGCGCCGACCGGCAGGCTTTCGAATTCGCACTGATTCTGCCGTTCAGGCGAAGCCCTGGCGCGTTCCCACCTTCGTCTTGCCTCGGCGCGGCGGACCATGGTTGGATCCCGCGAATGTTCGGCGGTTTGCACATCGCGGATTGGACGATGCTGGTCCTGTATTTCGCGGGAATCACCTGGCTGGGATTGAGCGCCGCGAGGAACGTTCAGGGGATGGCGGACTTCGTGATGCCGCGCCGGTTCTCCTGGTGGATGATGGCGATGCACGGCTTCGGCACGAGCACGCATTCCGACGAGGCGGTGACAGTGGCTTCCAAGACCTGGACGACGGGACTCTCGGGCATCTGGTATTCGTGGAACTGGCTCTTCGTGACGCCCTTCTACTGGTGGATCGCGCCGATGATGCGGCGTTTCCGCGCCTTCACCACCGGCGATGTGCTGGAGTTTCGTTACGATCGCCGGGTGGTCGCGCTGTATGCCGTGGTGGGATTGGCCAAGTTCACCGTGAACATCGGAGTGATGCTTTACGCGTCGTCGGCGTTCATTGAATCCGCCTCGGGCGGGGCGATTCCGGCGGGCTTGGCGATTTCCGTGGTCACCGTCCTCTTCGTGGGCTACGGCATCGCCGGCGGCCTGGGCGCGGCGATTGTGACCGACTTTGTCCAGGGCCTCATGACGGTCGCCTTCTCGTTCATTCTTCTGCCCATCGCGCTGAATGCGGTGGGTGGATTGGCGGGCATGAAGGAGACCATTCCGCAGGTCGTGACCAACCAGGACATGTTTTCGCTGGTCGCGCCGGGAAACATCGGATGGTTCTACCTGTTGGTCGTGCCGTTGAACCTGCTTCTGGGCGTGGCGGTGCAGCCGCAGAACATGGGAACCTGCGCCGCCGGCCGCACCGAGTTCGAGGGGGCGGTCGGTTTCATGGGCGGCAACATGCTTAAGCGCGTCTGCACGGTGGCCTGGTGCCTCACCGGCCTGGCCGCGGTCGCGCACTACAGCGGAACGATCGACAACCCCGACCAGGTCTATGGCAACATGGCGCGCGACTTCCTCCCGCAGATCATGCCCGGGCTGCTCGGACTCTTCATGGCGGCCATGCTCGCGACAGTGATGAATTCCTGCGACTCGTTCATGGTCGCGGCCTCCGCGTTGATCACCCAGAACATCTACAAACGCGCCCGCCCGGGAAGGTCGGACGAACATTACCTCCGGGCCGCGCGGGTTTCAGCATTGGGCGTGGTCGCGCTGGGGCTGGCCTTCGCCTTCTCTTTGGATGGCGTGGTGCAGGGACTGGAGATCCTTTGGAAGGCCAACGCCATCATGGCGGTCGCCTTCTGGATCGGCATCTTCTGGCGTCGCGCGACCGCCGCCGGCGCAATCGCCGCGACCTTCAGCACGATCATCGTCTGGTGGATGACGACCTGGACGCCGGTCGTGCAATGGCTGGCGACGCTGCCGGCGCTGGAATCGGCTCCGTTCGTCGTCGGCGCGGGGCCCGCGGCCAAGGTCTACCTGCCCTGGCAGATGTTGTTCTACCTCTTCGGCGGACTTTTGGGCGGCGTGGTTGTCAGCCTGTGCACAAAACCGAAGGACAAGGAATCGTTGGATCGTTTCTACGCGTTGTTGCGCACGCCGGTGAAACCCGAGGAACAACCGACCGTCCCCTGCACGCTGCCCGAGGACGCGGTCGTCCCGCCGCGCCGCGTGTTCTTCCCGAACAGCAGCTTCGAGATCCCGATACCCACGCGGAACGGCCTGATCGGCTTCCTGACCGGCTGGGCGTGTGTGGGATTGATCGTGGGCGCCGTGGCCGTGTTCATTGCGGAATGACCATGAGAAGTTCCAAATCCCAAGCTCCAAATCTCATGAAACGTCCCAACTTTCTCCTTTTCATCCTCGACGGCATGCAGGCGGCGACGATCGACGCGGCGCATCCATGCCGGACACCGAACATCGAGCGCCTGAAACAGCGCGGCGTGACGTTCCAGCGCGCCCACACCTGTTGTCCGGTCTGTTCGCCGGCGCGGGCCAGCCTGATGACCGGACTCCTGCCGCACAATCACGGCGTGCTGGAAGTCGAGCACGGCAAGGACGCCGACCAATGCGTCCTGCGCGACGACAATCCACACTTCGCCCAGCGGTTGACGGACGCAGGCTACAGCGCCGGCTACTTCGGCAAGTGGCACATCGAACGCTCCAATGAGATCGACCGCTTCGGCTGGCAGACCCATGTCGTCAAGGGCAGCGAGCATCACCAACACCTGGGCAAGGGGACCCACTCATTTGCCGCCGACACGCTCGATCCCGATCTCTGCGGCTGGCTGGAGGATCCGCCCGGCTACAACCGCATCCTGCACTACGGGGTGACCGACACTCCGCCGGAGGAACGTCCGTTGGGCGTCTCGATGCAATGCGCGCAGGAGTTCCTGCGCGAACGCCTTGCCGACGACCATCCCTGGTGCTGCGCCGTCAGTTTTTCGGAGCCCAACGAGGCGTTGGTCTGCGGCCGCCCCGCCTTCGAACAATACGACCTCGACGCCATCGAACTGCCGGAGAACCTGAACGCCGACTTTTCCGACCGCCCCAATCTCTACCGCCGCGAGCAACTCATCACCCGCAACCTGGGCGAAGAACATTGGCGGCGCGCGCGCGCCTGCTACTACGGCTGCATCAGCGAGATGGACGCGCAATTCGGAAAGATCCTGGATCAACTCGAAGCCGCGGACGCCGTTGAGGAGACCGTCATCGTCCTGCTGGCCGACCATGGCCGCTACGTGGGGGCGCATGGTTTCGACGCCCACAACATCGGCGCCTTTGAGGAGATCTATCGCATCCCCCTGGTGATGGCCGGCCCCGGAATCCGGAGCGCCGCCCACTCGGACGCCCTGGTTGGCATCCAGGATCTGTGCCCCACCATCCTCGAACTTGCCGGCGCCGACCCCATCGACGTTCCAGACTCCAATTCCTTCGCTTCAGCGTTATCGAAACGCGACATCGGGGATGCGTTTCAACAGGGTTTTGCCGAATATCATGGCAGTCGCTTTCCCTTGGCTCAACGCATCCTTTGGGATGGCGACTGGAAGTTTGTCTTCAACGGCTTCGACTTCGATGAATTATACAATTTGAGAAACGATCCCTGCGAAACGAGAAATCTGGTGTCTGATCCGGCGCAGGCCGGACGCATGAAAGCGATGATGTCTGAAATCTGGGATCGGCTTCGAACGACCGGGGATCGCACGCTGCTGGAATCCCACTATTTTTCGCTTCGCCTCGGCGTTGTGGGGCCAAACCGCGGTAACGCCGACGCTTGACGAGTGTCGTATTTCAGGACGGCGCCCTGGAAACGGCGCGGTGAATTTCCGGCTTTTTGCCCCCTGGTCATTATTTGCCCCCTTTCGGCGCCAATACTGCTTGGTTGGCGCGATCCGGCCGCCAGAGGCTGGGAGACGACAATATGAACGATTCCACGGGCACAGCGCGGATGGGGACCGCGCCAACAACGGGCGACGACGAAACCGTCAGGTTTTCCCTCCTTGCCGAACATTCCTTGAGCGGCATTTTCGTGATCGAGGGCCGCACCTTCAGCTATGTCAACCCGAGGTTCTGCGAACTGCTGGGCCGCCCCTACGAGGATTTGCTCGCCCTGCGGAACGCCCTAGATGTCGTGGAAAAGGACATGCGCGTGCAGGTGGAAAAGGCCCTAGACGAGCTGCATCAGAGCGGGGATCAGAGCCGGACGTTGGACTTCACCGTCACCCACGGCAAGCTTGGGCCGGTGGGGCTTCGGGCCAATCTTGTCGTCCAGCCGGACGCCGACAGACCCACGGTGTTGGGCAGCGTCATGGACATTGGCGAGACCGACCGGCTGAAGGAGTCCCTGCACAACGCGGAGGAGCGATTCCGCTATGCGGCGCGGGCCTCCCAGGAGTTGATCTGGGAATGCAATCTGGCCAACAGGCGGCTCTGGTGCAACGAAGGCATTCTGACCGTCTTCCAGCATTCCTCCAAGAGCGCCCCAAAGAACCTGGATCAGCTGCTCGACTGCGTGCACCCGGACGATCAGGAAAGCGTGCGCGCGGGACTGAAACTGTTGGCCGCCGGGGCGAAACCGCTCTGGCTGAGCGAATTCAGATTCCGGCGCGGCGACGGGGCCTGGGCTCATGTCCTCGCCCGCGCATTCGTGCTGCTCAACACCGAGCGGAAACCCCATCGCCTGATTGGATCGATGTTCGACAACACCCAACATCGGACCATGGAAACCCGCCTGATGGAGTCGCAACGCCTGAGCAGCCTCGGTTCGATGGCCAACGGACTGGCCCACGACGTCAACAACCTGCTCACCCCCATCCTCACCGCGGCGCAACGCCTGAAGGAGGATGTGTTCATCGATGAGCGCCAGACGGCCCTGCTGGAAACCATCGAGGACAACTGCAAACGCGGCGCCTCCCTGGCCGAGGAACTGATGAGGATCGGCGACGGCCAGTCCGAAGGAGCCCGCTCCCTGCGACTCCACAAACTCATCGAAAGCGTCGTTCACATCTTTCGCGAGACCTTTCCCAAGGACATCTACATCGCGCATCACACACCGGAGAACCTGCATCGGATCTGGGCGGATGAACTCCAGATTGTGAACGCCGGTCCAAAAGTGCGGCGCCGGGCGGCCTCGGCGGTTCTTGGTCTTCCAGGTGGCGACAAAGCGTTCGCGTTCGTGATCCCGGAAGAAGTTCACGACATCGGAGGAGCGGAACAGCCCGTCCTTTCCGGCGTCGGGCGCGTAACGCCAACGCAGTCCATCCGCCGAGAACGCCACGCGCGGCCGGCCCTCGCCGGTGTCGAAGCCAAAGAGCGCGTAGCGGCGCTCCGGGTCCGGCTGCCAGGGGCAGTGAATGACGCTGGGATTGTGGCACTCGCCGCCGGTGGCTTCGCGATCCGCCGCCGAAACGACGAGGTTGTTCCGGCGCGAACCGTCGTGCTCGATGATCCCCAATTCCGGCTTGTTCCAATGAAGGCCGTTCTTGGATTCCGCGTAGCCGACGTGATTGCCCCGGTTGATCAGTTGATACCACATCCGCAGGCGGTCGCCCTGCTTCAACACGGTCCCGTAGAGGTAGGGCCCGGAGACGGCCTTGCCCGTTTCCCAGGGTCGGTCCGCGATCAGGACCGGATTGGCGGGATGTTTCTCCAAGGCGTGAAAGCGGCGTTCAAGCCCCTCCTTTTCCTCCACCACGCTGGCGTCGAGAAAAAGCCGGCGGCGGGCAGCCATGGAGGAAGCTGTCGCGGCTTCCGCGCCGGACGTTCGCACCCCATCGGCGGACAGGCCGGCCGCGGCAAGAGCCAGTCCGGAACCCGAGGTGGAAAGAAAGCGTCGCCGGTTCATGAAGCCAGAGCATGCCGGATTGGGGCGGCGCAAGGCAACGGCGGGTATGGGCGTGGCCGACGGGGCAACCATGACAATACCACCGCGTTGGCCTGGATCCCGTCGGATCTGGACCGGCGCAAACGGATCCGAACGGGACTGCTACGCCATCACGTCATGGATCGGCTCGGCGCCGCCCACGCCGGTGAGTTTCTGATCCAGGCCGCCATAGCGGTAGGTATGACGTTCGTGATCCAAGCCCAGCAGGTGAAGGATGGTGGCGTGCAGGTCGCGGACGTGATGTCGGTCCACCGCGGCCTCGTGGCCGAGCTCATCGGTCTCGCCATGACTGACGCCCGGCTTCACGCCGGCGCCGGCCAGCCAACAGGTGAAGCCCTTGGGATTGTGATCGCGTCCGCCGTTGGCGCCCTGGCTGACCGGTTGTCGGCCAAACTCGCCGCCCCAGACGACCAGCGTTTCATCGAGCAAACCGCGCCGTTCCAGGTCCGCCAGCAGGCCGGCGACGGGCTTGTCGATTTCCGGGCCGTGGATCTTCAGGTTCTCCTCCACGCCGAAGTGCGCGTCCCAGTTCTGCTGTTGATGGCCGCCGCCCGAGTAGAGCTGCACGAAACGCACGCCGCGCTCGACCCGTCGTCGGGCAATCAGACACTGCCGCCCAAAGTGCGCGGGCGGGATCGCCAGTTTGTGTTCCGGCTTGGGATCGTTCAGGCCGTACATGGCCTTGGTCGCGGCGTCCTCGGTCGAAAGATCCAAGGCCTCGGGCGCGGTGGATTGGAGCTGGTAGGCGAGGTCGTAGCTGGCGATGCGCGCGGAAAGTTCGGTGTAGGATTCGCGCCCTTTGAGATGCCGCGAATTGAGTTCATTGATGAGGCGGATCTTCTCGCCCTGCATCTGCGGCGTGAGATTGGCGGTGGGCCGGAGATTGAGGATCGGGTTGCCGGTCGAGCGCAGCACCGTGCCCTGGTAGGCGGCGGGCATGTAACCGCTCGTCCAGTTCGCTGCGCCGGGGATCGGGCCGCCGCGCGGATCCAGCATGACCACGAAGCCGGGCAGATTCGGATTCCGGGCGCCCAGGCCATAGCCGATCCACGAACCCAACGAAGGATGCCCCTGCAGCACACGGCCGCAGTTCATCTGCAGGTTGGCCGAGCCATGCGCGAAGGAGTCCTGGCACAGGCTCTTGATCACCGCGAGCTTGTCCATGTGCCGCGCGATGTTGGGCAGGGCGTCGGAACACCAGAGCCCCGATTGGCCATGCTGTTTGAACGCGCGTTTCGAGCCGAGCAGCGTGGACTTGCGGATGTCGCGGCGGCGGATCTCCATGTCCACCGTCTTGCCGTCGTTCTTCTGCAGGACGGGCTTGTAGTCGAACAGGTCCATCTGCGAGGGCCCGCCATACATGTAGAGGAAGATGCAGGCCTTGGCCTTGACCGGGAAGTGCGACGGCTTCGCCGCCAGGGGGTCGACGTAGGACGCCGGCCCGCCAAACACCTGGTCGCCCGCAAAGATTCCCGACAACGAGAGCCCGCCCATGCCGAGTCCGAACTGCCGCAGGAATGCGCGGCGGCCGGCGGCTTCAAGCTGGGTTGGGTTCATCGCGTTCATGGCCATTCCGGATCAATCCACATAAACAAACTCGTTCAGATTGAACAACGCCGATGCGAAGTCCGCGATGGCGCGTTCGAAGGCCTGCCGCTTCAGGTCGCGCCGGGCGACCGACCAAGGGGCGTCCCGGCGCTCCGGAAAATGCGGCTTGTAGGTCGCGACCTTGTCGCCAACCCGCGCGGTGATGTTCTTGAACTGCACGGCCGGTCCGTAGTTCCGGATCCCGATCAGGCCCGGCTGCAAGACGATCGGTTGCTCGAAATCCAGCAGGGGTTTCCCACCGCCATCCACGAAGACCCGCATGCGCTGGCCTTCGAGGCGAACCTCCAAATGATGCCAGCGATTGCGTTCGATCTTTGCCGGCGCGCTCGCCTGCAGCTTCCAGTTGTGGTTGTGCGTCCCGATGAAGACGGTCTTGTTCGCCGTGTTGAGGCTGACCTCGTAGCCGATCCAGTTGTCCGCCCCGATGGCCGGTTCGCTCACCCGCAGAATGAAACCCGCAATGTCCGGCCCGCCCGGCGCGAGACGCAGATCCATCGAGACCGTTCCGGCGCAGATCGCGCCAAACTCCTCCCAAAGGATCTTGTGCCCCTTGCCGGCTCCGATCTGAAACTCGCCATCCGGCGCGACCAGCCAATCGCCGCCCCACGCCTTCCAACCCGGCGCGCCGCTCCCGCGATCTTGCTGCGCCGCCAGATGCGGTGTGCGGCCGAAGTCCAGTTCGTGCGGCCGGACGACCGATCCATTGGCCTCGATGGTCAGGTTCTCCAGCGTCGTGGCTCCGCCCCAGGTCCGGACGCCGAAGCTGCCATTGCCCGCGGTCAGGAATGGCTCGTCGGCTTGGATGCCCACCGTTTCCTCATTGCCGAACTGCGCCGTGATCGTATTCCCATCCAGCGTCACTTCGAAGTTGATCCATTCGTCGGCGGGAATGGCGATGTCGGTCCGGACCTCCTTCTCGACCCGTTCGCCCTTCAGGCGCCTCAACGAAACGCGTCCGGCCCGGGAATCGATCAACAGGTCCGCGCCGAAGAACTGCTCGCCCGCGGCGTCCGCGCGAAGGATGAACCCGGAGTGCGTGGTCGTGGCGTCGAGACGCAGCCGCCCGGAAATCCGACCATCGCGGAAACGCATCTTGGTCAACAGCGCGAACGGGCCGCGATCGGGCCGGACGTTGATGATGCCTTCGTAGCCGTCGCCCCAGGATCCCTTGTAAAGACTCCAGCCCGCGGGCGCGCGCAGAAAACGGGCTGCGGGCAGCTGGTTCCAGAATTCCTGGCTCAAGGCCGCCGGCACATCCGGCTGGAAGACCAATTGATGCGAAACCGCCGCCAGCCGCGGCGTCTGCGCCATGATGAACCGGACTCCGGTTTCGATCTCTCCGGCTCCCGGATTCCGCGCGAGCAGCCGACGATAGAGCTCGACCACCGCGGACTCCGGGTCGGTCGCGGCCGCGGACCTGCGGGCCATCGCCCGGGCGCGCTCAGCGACGAACTCGCTGTTCAGCAGCGTCAACGCCTGAGGGGCCACGGTCGTGACGGGCCGGCGCCCGATCGAACCCTCGGTGTTCGCGTAATCGAACGCCTCCATGAACGGCACGCCCATGGTGCGCTTGACGAACAGGTAGGCGCTGCGGCGATTCCGCTCGAGGTCGTTCGAGTAGCCCCACCCTCTTCCGGGTCGGGAGCCGCCCGCGATGACTTCGCCGTTCAGGTTTGCAAACACCCCGCGCCCGCCCATCGTCTCATTCAGTTCACCGGTCGCCGACAGCATGGAATCCCGGATCGCCTCCGCCTCCAGTCGCCGCAGATTCTGCCGCCAAAGAAGTCTGTTTCCCGGATCGAGCGCGGCCTTGGTTTCGTCGTACGAGGAGGCGCGTTGAAACGTTTCGCTCAACAGGATCAACTTGTGCAGCTTCTTGATCGACCAGCCGCCCTCGATGAATTTCGCCGCGAGCCAGTCCAACAATTCCGGGTGCGACACGCCGGCTCCCGCGCGTCCGAAATCATTGGGGGTGTTGACAAGGCCCGCGCCGAAATGGTGCTGCCAGATCCGGTTGACCATGACGCGCGCGGTCAGGGGATTGTCCGGACTCGCGACCCAGCGCGCAAAACCCAGTCGCTGCCCCGAGCTGGCAAGAACGCCCTCGCGTCTGGCGAGCGGAACGGCCTGCCCGCCGAAGATGTCCGGGATGCGCGCCTCGACCCTGTCGCCGGGACGGCCGGCATTGCCCCGGATCAACACGCGCGTTTCCTTCGGCTCCGTCCCCCGTTCGCGGATGCTCAAGGCATACTCGAACGGCCCGCGATCCTTGCGGATCTCCCGTTCCCTGTCCTCCAGCTCCTTCAGCTTCCCGCGCTGCTCGTCGGTCTTCTCCTTCAATGCGCGAAGCGCCGCCAGTTCTTTCTGAACCGGCTTGAGCCGCTCCGCGACGCTCTTCTGGAAGGCCCGCAATTGCTCCTCGCCGGCGATCGGGGAATAGGTCACTGAATCCAACGCCATTTCCGGCCGCGCGAAGCCCTGCACGTTGTGGAACACCGACAACAGCTCGTAGTAATCGCGCTGGGACATCGGATCGAACATGTGGTCGTGACAGCGCGCGCAACCCACCGTCAGCCCCAGGAAGGTCTCGCCCGTCGCGCGCATGATGTCGTCCAGCTCATCGTAGTAGGCCGCGCGCTTGTCGTCCGGCTCGTCATCCCACACGCCCAGTCGATAGAAACCCGTCGCGATCAATGCCTCGCCCCCGCCGTCCGGCAGTTCATCGCCGGCCAGTTGCTCCAGCACGAAACGATCGTAGGGCTTGTCCTGGTTGAAGGCGTCGATGACGTAGTCGCGGTATTTCCAGGCCAGCGGTTTTTCGTCGTCGCGCTCGTAGCCGTTGGACTGGGCGTAACGCACGACATCCAACCAATGCCTCCCCCAGCGTTCGCCATGGCGCGGCGAGGCGAGCAGGCGATCGATCAGGTTCTCGTAGGCGCGCGGCGACGGATCGCGCTCAAACGCTTCGATCTCCTCGATCGTGGGCGGCAATCCGACGAGGTCGTAATAAAGTCGTCGAATCAGGACGCGCCTGGACGCGCGTCCGTTCGGACGCAGGCCCTTTTCGCGAAGTTGTTCGTTCACGAACGCGTCGATCGGATTGGCGACTGACTGACCGTCGGTTGCCGCAGGCGCGGGAGGCGATTGGATGGGGCGGAACGCCCAGTAGTTCCGATCCTTTTCCGTGATTTCAAATCTCTCCCGCTTGTCCGCGACAACCTGCGCGTTTGCTTCCTCAGGCCAGGGCGCGCCCATCTGGATCCATTGCGTCAACAACGCGACCTGCTTCTTGGAGAGTTTCTTCTTGGGCGGCATTTCCAGAGACGAATCCAGGTAACGCACGGCGGTGATGAGGAGACTGGATTCCGGTTTGCCGGGATCGATCACCGCGCCGGATTCGCCGCCCGTCATCGCGGCGCTGCGTGAGTCCAGGCGCAAACCGCCCTTGGGCTCATCGCCCGCGTGGCACTCGTAACAGTTCGCCGAAAACAGGGGCCGGACGTGGGCCTCGAAGAAGCGGACGCCTTCGGCGTCGGCGGCTGCCGCTCGGGCGGAATACCCCAACACACTCCACGCCGCGAGCACGGCCGCCGCGACGCCGGCGCGGCGTGTGACTGCATCGATGTTGCGAAACGTTGAGTTCACCGGACGAGATGTATAACTCGCACGGACCATGCGCGTCATTTTCAAACTGACGTTCCCTGGGGCGCTCCATAGCCGGGACCGGTCCTACGGCCCGGTTGCCTTCGGACAAACCAACCGCCGCGCGCCAGCGCCATGGACTGCGGCGGCTTGACGCCGCCTTGCAGCGCATCCATCCCCGCCACGGTCTTCGGTCGGCCGCCTGCGTTCGATCACCGGCGCGATCCTCTGCCTCCGGCAATGCCACGCGGCTTTGGCATGCCAGCGAAAAGGCGGCGTCAAGCCGCACGCACTCCAAGGCGCTTCGCGCGGCGCCATCGAGCCCACGAATCCCAAAGACAAGGCAAACCGTCGTCCAGCTGCGCGCAACGATCCGGGATGGAGTCTGAAAACAGCGCTGCGTCACGCCGCAATGCGTGCGATCAGGAACGGGTGGCGCGATTCCAAGTCCCGGAGGGACGAAAAGAAGGTAGCCGGTGTGTGGAAGGCGCGTCAGCGCCTGGAACCACCGGTGTAATCGACAAGATCGCGTTGCGCCCTGAAGGGGCGCGAGAAGCCCGAGGAAACGAATGACCATGAGGTTCTACCGCCGGCTATCATCTTGGCGTCAATCCGTACCTCTTCTGTAGTGTGGGCTCTGTGAGCCCATTGCGACACCATCGCCTGACACAGGCGACGCTACACCTTGTCCCTCCGGACTTTCTTTGAGCCACCCTCCTTTAACCGCATCTCCCCGCAATCCCGCGCATGCGCCCGGCTTGCTTTTCACGCCGCGCCGCCCATGATTCCGGGCTTCATGAAACGACTGCTCCCCCTTCTCGCAATCGGCTTCGCATGGTCGGCGTTTTCCGTGGCGGCCTTCGCCGATTCCCGCCCCAACATCCTCTTCATCTACACGGACGATCATTCGCACCGGACGATCAGCTGTTACGAGGAGGCCTACGACTGGGTGAACACGCCGAACATCGACGCGTTGGCGAAGCATGGCGTCCGCTTCCGTCACGCCTACATCGGCACCTGGTGCATGCCTTCGCGCGCCACGTTGTTGACCGGTCACCAGCAATACGGCGTCGAGTCCATGCGCATGGAGGGGAAGTACCCGGGCAGCGAATACGATCCGGACAAGTGCCCCTTCTGGCCGAAGGTGTTTCGCGCGAACGGCTACCAGACCGCGCACATCGGCAAATGGCACACCGGAACCGACACCGGTTTCGGCCGCGATTGGGATCATCAGATCGTCTGGAACCGCCCGCGGCACACCAGCAACGCGGGCAACTACTACAAGGACCAGATGATCGAGATCAACGGCGCGCCCGCCAGGATGGTCAAGGGCTACTCCACCGACAACTACACCAACTGGGCGTTGGAGTACCTGAACGGCAAGGGACGCGAGAAGGACAAGCCCTGGTATCTCTGGCTTTGCTACGGCGCGGTGCACGGCCCCTTCACGCCGGCGAAGCGGCACCTTGAGGCGTATCCTGACGCCGCGGTTCCGATCCCCGCCGACATCTATCCGCCGCGCGAAGGCAAGCCCGCCTATCTTCAGCGCCCGGGATCGTGGTTCCAGGGCGAGGACGGGCGGCCGCATCTTCGCGGTCGACGTCGCGCCACCGGCGAGTTGAGCCCGGGGAAAGGCCTCCACGGCAGTGATCTGAATTCCTGGATCCGTCAGTATCATCAAGGCGTTCTCGCGTTGGATGAGTCCGTCGGGAAATTGATCCGGGCCCTGAAGGAGACCGGGCAATACGAGAACACCCTGATCGTGTTCACCTCGGACCAGGGCTTTGCCTGGGGACAGCATGGCTTCCGCTCCAAACTGGCGCCCTATGACGCGACGATCCGCAGCCCGTTGATCGTGAGCATGCCGTCCAAGCTTCCCAGCGGTGAAGTCTGCGGCAAGCCGGTGAGCGGCCCCGATCTGATCCCGACCTTCTTCAACTTCGCCGGCATCGGCCTCCCCTGGAAAATGCATGGCCGCGATCTGACGCCCTTGTTGGAGAAACCCGACCGGACATGGAAGCATCCGGCCCTGATGGCGTTGACCGGCCGCAGCTACGGATCGGCCACGGATGTCGTGCCGACGGACCAGGCGACGCTTTCTCCCAGCGGCGTGCCGTGGTGGGTGTCGCTGCGACAGGGCCGCTACAAATACATCCGCAACCTGGTCGAAGGCGAGATCGAGGAGCTCTACGACCTGGAGAAGGACCCGGAGGAACTGACCAATCTGGCGCTGGTAGCGCAACGCGACCGGACGCTCAGAAACTTCCGCAAAGCGATGGTCAGGGAACTGCGCAGAACGGATGCGGGCTTTGTGAATCGATTGCCCAGGGTCGGAACGGAAGCGGCCAGAAAATAGATCCACGGTCACTCACTCCGCCGCCAAGCAAGCGCTGGTGTCTGCCGGGCTCAGTATTCAGTGATCAGATTACCGATTACCGACTACCGACTACCGATTACCGACTACCGATTACCGACTACCGATTACTGACTACCGCCCGCCTCAATCCAGATTCGCCGTCTGCGGGCGGGGGCTCGTGGACACTCCATACTCCGGGAGGTACTCCGCGTATTTCGTCATGACGGAGCGCACGTAGTTCTGCGTGCCGGGGAATTCGATCTGTTGGATGAAGCGATAGCTGTTGGTTTCGGCGGCGCCGTCGATCCAGCGCAGCACATTGCCGCGTCCGGCGTTGTATTCCGCGAGCGCGTAGGGAAGGTTGTTGTCCGTGTGGGTGTAGCGCTCCAGCGCCTTGCGCAGATACCAGGCCCCGGCCAATGTGTTGGATCCGGGGTGAAAGAGATTCTCGTGATTGAATTCCTTGATTCGTTCCGCCTTGGCCCAGTCCAAAGCGGCGGCCTTCATGATCTGCATCAGGCCCACCTCGCCTGCGAGGCCCCGGGCGCCGGCGTCATACCGGCTTTCCTGCCAGATCACCGCCTTGATCAGGGCCGGCTGCACGTGGTACTTGATCGCCGCCTCGTGAACCAGCGGATCCACCTCCAGCTCGCGCCGGCTTTCCAGCCACATCCATACAGCAAAGCCATCGGCCACAAGCAGCAGCGCAATGACGAGGGTCCATCCGGTCTTCACAGGATTCTCATACCGTCATCGCGCGCGGCGCGCAAACTTCAGTTTGAAGTTTAATGTTCAAAGTTGAACGTTTGACGTTCGTTTTCGCGCGCAGCTCCCGGATTCTCCTTGAATTAACCGCCCCGCTCCGCGATCCAATCACCCTCCGATTTCAACAGAACTGTTCCATCCAAAGCATCATGAAAACAACCTCCCTCATCCTCACTGCCTGCCTCGCCGTTGCTTCCACCGCCGCCGCCGCCGACAAGGGCGGCAAATGGGTTTCCCTCTTCGACGGCAGGAAGATCGAGGGTTTCGAGACCAAGGGCGGCTATGCCACCTATCGCGTCGAGGACGGCTGCATCGTCGGCAAGACCGCCGAGGGCTCGAAGAACACCTTCCTCTCCACCAAGAAGAACTACGCCGACTTCGAACTCGAGCTGGAGGTGAAGTGCGATCCTGAGCTGAACTCCGGCATTCAGATCCGCAGTCACGTCTATGAGAAGGCCACGCCGCAGGCCTCCAAGCCCGCGCGCATCCGCGAGAAGGGCGAAGTCTACGGCTACCAGTGCGAGATCGCCAAGGGCGACAAGGGAACCTCAGGCAACTTCTGGGACGAGGGCCGCTGGACCAAGTGGCGCTCCCAGCTTTCGGACGAGGCGAAGAAGGCCTTCAAGACCGGCGAGTGGAACAAGTATCGCATCCGCGCCAAGGGCGACCACATCCAGTCCTGGATCAACGGCGTCAAGTGCGCCGACTTCAAGGACGGGTTGGACGCCACCGGCTTCATCGGACTCCAGGTGCACGGCATCAAGAAGGGAACAGGCCCCTACGAGGTCCGCTGGCGCAACATCCGGATACGCGAATTGAAGTAAGGGCGCCGGCGCGTCGGTCACGACGCGTCCAACATCCGCAGGAACGCCGCCTCGTTGATCACCTTCACGCCGAGCTTCTCGGCCTTGGCGAGCTTGGAGCCGGCCTCTTCGCCGGCCAGCACGAAGTCGGTCTTCTTGCTGACGCTGGAGCTGGTCTTGCCGCCGACAGCCTCGATCCTGGCCGACGCCTCGCTGCGGGTCAGCGTGGGCAGCGTCCCGGTGAGGACGAACACCTTTCCGGCGAAGGTGCCGGCCGAATCTCCCGACTGATAGAGCGACGATTCGAAATTCAGCTCCGCGGCGCGCAACCGCGCGATGAGCTCCCGGTTCCGCGAGTCGCCCCACCAGCGTTTGATGCTGCCGGCGATGACGTCGCCGATGTCCTCCACCGCGGTCAGTTCATCAAACTTCGCGGCAAAGATGTCGTCCAATCGTTCGAAGCTTCGCGCGAGGGTCTTGGCCACGCCGGCGCCCACGTGAAGAATGCCAAGCCCGAACAGGACCTTCCACATGTCCTGCTTCCGGCTCGCCTGCAGTCCGTCCAGGAAGTTCTGCGCGGACTTCTCGGCCATGCGCTCGAGGCTGGAGACTTCGTGCAGTGATACGTCGTAAAGATCCGCCACGTTGACCGCGAGTCCGCGTTCGACCAGTTGCGCGATCAGGACCTCGCCGCCGCCCTCGATATCCATCGCGCCGCGTGAGCACCAGTGCTCCAACCGACCGCGGATTTTGGCGGGGCAATCGGGATTCACGCAGCGCCAGTCGACGTTCTCGGCGCCCTCCTCGTCCGCGGCCTTGGACGCCTGCGAACCGCACTCGGGGCACTGCGAGGGAAAGACGAACTCCGGCGCGTCCTCCGGGCGCTTCTCTGTCACGACGCGCACGACGGCCGGAATGATCTCGCCGGCTTTCTCGATGACCACCGTGTCGCCTGCGCGCACATCCTTGCGGCGGATCTCGTCCTCGTTGTGCAGGGTGGCCCGGCTGACGGTCGTGCCGGCGACCACGACCGGCTCCAATTCCGCCACCGGCGTCAGCTTGCCCGTGCGCCCGACCTGGATGGTGATGGACTTGAGGATCGTCTCGGCCTGCTCGGCGGCGTACTTGTAGGCCATCGCCCAACGCGGCGCCTTGGAGGTGGAGCCGATCCGGTCGCGCAATTCGAAACGGTTCAGCTTCAGCACGGCGCCGTCGGTCTCGTAGTCGAAGTCCGCCTTGACGCGGTCCAGTTCGTCGATGGCGGCGATAAGTTCGTCCACCGTGGAGCAACGCCAGATCCGCTCGTGGGTCCGGAATCCGAAGTCGTTGAGCTGCTCGAACATGTCGATCTGCGTTTTCGCGCCTCCTTCACTGTCGGCCACCTGGCCGAGACCGTAGAAAATGACATCCAGGGGGCGCTTGGCCACGACGCGCGAGTCCAGTTGCTTGAGGGCTCCGGCGGCGGTGTTCCGGGGATTGGCGTAGAGGGGCTCGCCCGCCTCCGCGCGCTCCTGGTTCAGCTTCCGGAAGCCGGAGTTGGTCATGTAGGCCTCGCCGCGGACCTCGAACACCGCCGGCGCGCCCGCGGGCAGTTTGAGCGGCACGCTGCGGATGGTCTTCAGGTTGGCGGTGATGTCGTCGCCGGCGGTTCCATCGCCGCGGGTGGCGCCGGTGACCAGCGCCCCGTCCTCATAACGCAGGCTCACGGCGATCCCATCGATCTTCGGTTCGACCGTCCATTCCAGCTTTTCCTCGGGAAGCAGTTTCTCCACGCGCTTTACGAACTCCCTTGTCTCGTCCTGCGAGTAGGTGTTGTCGAGACTCATCATCGGGATCGCGTGCCGGACGGAGGCGAACGCGTCCAAGGGCGCGCCGCCCACGCGTTGGCTGGGGGAATCGGCGGTCAGCAGCTCCGGATGCGCGGCTTCGAGATCCAGCAACTCCCGATAGAGGACGTCGTATTCGCGGTCGGAGATCGTGGGCCGGTCGAGGACGTAATAGGCGCGGTCGTGGCCGCGGAGTTCCTCGGCGAGTTCGGCGTGACGTTGATGGGCTTCTTCGGGGCTCATGAATGAAAGATGGATGTGACGCGCGGAAACTGAGCTTCGATCCGGCGGCGCTGTCAAACCATGTTTTTGTTGTCAGCGTCGACGCGCTGGGCGAACACTTTTTCCGATGTCAGCCGCCGGGTTCAAGATTCGTCGCGTCCATGTGGGCGATCTGAATGAATTGCGCGCGGTCTGGCGGGCGACCGGCGTCTACAGCCTCGAGCTGGAGAAGCGTTTCACCGAGTTCCAGATCATCAGCAACGAGAAGGCGGACATCGTCGCCTCCTTCGGCGTGCACGCGCAGGGCAAGGAGGCGCACATCCATACCGAATCCTACGCGCCGGACGCCCCCCGGGAGGAAATCCGCGAACTGATCTGGAAACGCGTCCAGACCCTGGCGGAGAACCGGGGCCTCATGCGCCTGTGGGCGGACGACCAGGACTTCTGGAAGAAGCGGGGCTTCGCCAAGCCGGGCGAAAAGGTCCTGAAAAAGGGAATTGAGCTGTTCGGCTCGACCATGGAGCGCCGGTTGACGCTGCAGCTTCGGGAGGAGGCCGACATCCACAAGCTGGCGGAGGCGCAGTTCGAATTGTTCCAACAATCCTCGCAGGCCGAACGCGAGCGGATCCTCAATCGCGGCAATCTCTACAAGAACATCGCCCTGGCGGTCGCGGCGCTGGTCGTGCTGGGCGGACTCATCGGGACGGCGTTCTTCCTGCTGTCGCGGTGACGAGGAGCCGAGGTATTCCCGTCGCCGCCGCGGATCGGGACGGGCTGAATTGGGAAGCCGCCTGTGTCTTGATGCAGGGACGGTCTACCCCTTCGCCCGCTTCAGCAGATTCTCAGTGATCTTCTGCGCGCGGTCGTCCGGTCCGTGGGGTCGGCTCCAGTGCGACCAGGGGAGCATGTGGCCGGGCGGCGATGACAATCCCTGCGCCCACCAGATGGTGGAGGCATTGAAGACAAAGTTGCCCTTGGGGCCGGGGTAGATGGTCGCCGACCATTGTTGCGGATTCACTCCGCCCTGCAGCGCCGTTCCCTTGGCGACTTCGATCAGGCCGTCGATGTCCTTGGGCGGGTCGCCGTGGTATTCCCAACCGATGAATCCGGGGATCGCCTCTCCCTTCTTCATGCCGGAGCCCTCGAAGATCCAGTGGTCCGGCCGCTCGCAGACCCAGTCGCCGCCGCCGTTGACGGGATCGACGTTGCGCGCGCCCATGAGGTAGCCCTCGTCCGGTCCGCGATGCGGGAAGGGGCCATGGTCTCGTTCGCGGTCCTCGGCGTATTTGTATTGTCCGCCATAGGGGCCGCCTCGGAACATGATCCGCTTGGGGCGTCCGTCCGTGCTGGCCGACAGGGGCGTCACCCAGCAGACCGAATTGCCGGAGAAGAACATCAGGTTGGTCCCGGTGTCGCGTAGGTTCACGACGTTGTCGTAGGCGCGGCGATCCCAATACTCGTCATGCCCCACGCTCAGGAATCCCTTGAAGCGCCCCGGGCGCGCGTAGTCCTTCTCCACCATGTCGGAATTTGAGCAATAGGTGACATCGTAGCCGTGTTTCTCCAGCCAGTAGGCGAAGGGGAATTCGAAGCAAAGCCACTCGCCCGACCCGATCGACTGGGGGTTCTCGTAGATCTGCGCGTACTTGGCGTAGGGGCGATCGAAACTCACGTCCGCCCACGGTCCCTGGTTGCCTTTGGGGTGGGTGTAGACGGAGTAGTTTGAGGGCCATTTGTTGTAGGCCTGCCAGGTGTTGTCCGAACATTGAAAACAGAAATCCGCCGGCCGGTCGTCGCGGACGATGAACACGACGTAGGTCTGCCAATAGCCGAAGCCGGTCTTGTCCTTCAGCGCGGTCAAGCGCCCCAGATAAACGCCGCTGGGCCAGTCGTTGGGAATGGTCAAGGTGGTCGCGGCGGGCCATTTGCATTCGTGAAGATTGCGGTCGCCCCGGGTCGGCTTGGGAACCGGCTGGGTCTCGCCTTTCAGCGGGCCGATGGTCTTCATCAGTCGCGCGCCGCGACCGCCGTAGTAACCGGTCCGGAAGATCTCGATGATGAAATCGCCGGGCGCCCTGAGACTGGCCATGATGTCGAGGGTTTCCCCCGCGGCGACGGATTGCTTCGAACAATAACCCTCGATGTCCGAGGAGCGCCAACCGCCGCGCGTGTCCAGGCGCACGCGGGTCAGCTGCCAGTCGCGGGAGCCTTCGCGGCGGTTCTCCTCCGCGATCAGGTTGGGTTGGCGTTTGGAAGTCGCGGCGAGCGCGGGTCGGGCAATCGCCACGGCCGCTGCCGCTGCGCCAGTCGCGGCGGTCTGGATGAACTGTCGACGTGAGCAGGAAGAATCGTCTTTCATGGTAGGGTCGAGTGTTGGCAAGCGGGATCGACAAGGCAAGCGGGATTGTGGACGGGCCCACGCATGGGGCGCAGTTCAGAAAATAGACATGTGCGACAGACCGCCATGCTCGGCGCCCCGACCGGAGATCTTACCCACCCGCCCGCCGCGAAGCGGCGATGCAGGGTAGCCGCCGGTTTCAGTGCGCCGTGGAAAGGTGCAGGACTCCAGTGGGAGAGTCTTA
>JAYPGD010000019.1:23409-24694 GCA_038126655.1 Verrucomicrobiales bacterium | reverse complement strand
AGGTTGCGCGCAATGCGCGAAGCGCGAGCGACCGCCGCCAATGTTCCCCCGATTCCCTCAACCGCCCCGATTCAGTTCATCCACCTGCCCGTTCAAGGTGCAGAGGTCGTAGAGCAACCCGAAGCCGAACAAACCGCCGGAACAGAGATAGATCAACGCGGTGATCCATTTGCCCAGGTAAAAGCGGTGGGCTCCGAACACGCCAAGAAAGGCCAACAGCAGCCAGGCGACGGTATAATCATTCGGCCCGGCGGCGAAACGTCCATCCGCCTCGCGATCCATCGCCGGGATCAGGAACAGGTCGAGAATCCAGAACAGGAGCATCACGCAGCCAAGCCCCGCCCAGATCAGGAACCCTTCGACGCCAAACAGCATGAGGACCGCCAACAAGGCCCAGATCCAGCCGGCGCAGAACCAAAGGATCCCGGTCTTGACCTTGCCGTAGTAAAACCGGTGCGCCCCCGTGAATCCGAAGATCCAGAGGATGTAGCCGATGAGTTTGCTGTGCGTGTCGTTGTAGGAAGCGTTCATGATATGAATGAATTTTCCGCATAGTAGCTCGCAACAGCGCCGACGCCACTATAACTGCGGCCGGGAATTGCAGCGGCGGGGTTCTCGGTTCTCGGTTCTGGATTCTCGGTTCTGGATTCTCTGTTCTCCGTTCTCGGTTCTCGGTTCTGGATTCTCGGTTCTCGATTCTCAGTTCTGCCATTTGCCATTTGCTGTCCGTCACGACAAATGACACTCCACCACTCCACCACTCCACCACTCCACCAATGAACTGGACATAGAACGCCCGTTCGCGTCTCATGTTCCGCCAACACCAATTGATTCTTGATTCATGGAAACACTGTTGATCGCCATTCTCGCGGGCGCGGGATTTATCGTCGCCTACCACACCTACGGCCGCTGGTTGGGCGGCAAGATCTTTGCCCTGTCGGCCAAGGCAGTCTGTCCTTCGGAGCAGTTGAACGACGGGGTGGACTACGTGCCGACGGACAGGTCCGTCGTCTTTGGCCACCACTTCACCTCCATCGCCGGCACGGGACCGATCGTCGGGCCGGCGATCGCGGTCATGTGGGGCTGGGTTCCGGCATTGTTGTGGGTCGTGCTGGGGTCCATCTTCATCGGAGCGGTGCATGATTTCGGTGCCTTGGTCGTCAGCCTGCGAAACAAGGGACAGACCGTGGGCGACATTGCGGGCCGGGTCATGAATCGCCGCGTGCGGCTGCTGTTCCTGTTCATCCTGTTCATGGCGTTGACGATTGTGCTGGCGATCTTCGGA
>JAYPGD010000019.1:0-23399 GCA_038126655.1 Verrucomicrobiales bacterium | reverse complement strand
CTGGTGATTGCCGCGGTGTTCAAACAATACCCCGCCTCCATTTTCCCCTGTCTGATCCAGATTCCGATCGCGGTCGGCATCGGCCTCTGGCTCCATCGCAAGGGCGTGCATCTGCTGGCGCCGTCGCTGCTGGCGCTGGGCGTCATGTATCTGACCGTGATCTTCGGCCACGGCGGCTTCCTCGGCGGCTTCAACGCCTCCATGGCCGGCCTGCCGATCTTCACCTGGGTGCTGATCCTGCTGGTCTATTCCTATGTCGCCTCGGTCCTGCCCGTCTGGACGTTGCTGCAGCCGCGGGATTACATCAATTCATTGCAACTCATCTCGGCGCTGGGATTGATCGTGATCGGGTTGATCGGCGCGGCCTTCCTGGGCGGCGCGCCCCTGGCCGACGGAAGCCGCCCCGAGCTCAGCATGGTGGCGCCGATGTTTCAGCTCGCCCCCGAGGGCGCGCCATTCATCTTCCCCTTTCTTTTCATCACCATCGCCTGCGGCGCCTGCAGCGGATTCCACTGTCTCGTCAGCAGCGGCACCAGCAGCAAGCAGTTGAAGAGCGAGCCCGACGCGCGCTTCGTCGGCTACGGCGGCATGCTCACGGAGGGCTTTCTCGCCACCTTGGTCATCCTTGCCTGTTGCGCCGGGTTGGGACTGGGCATGCAGACGGCCGACGGCGACTTCCTGACCGGCTCCGCCGCCTGGGCCAAACGCTACGAATCCTGGGGCGCCGCCAGTTCGCTGGGGGCCAAGGTCGGCGCCTTCGTGGACGGTTCGGCCAATTTCCTCACGGCCATCGGCATCTCCAAGGGCATCGCCCTGGCGCTGATGGGCGTGCTGGTCGCCTCCTTTGCGGGCACGACGCTGGACACCGCCTGCCGGTTGCAACGCTACGTCATTCAGGAACTGGCCGCCACATTGAGCTCCTTCAAGAAATCTCCGGAAACCGACGCCGAATCCTCTGGCGGAGCGCTCGGCCTGCTGAAGAACAAGCACGGCGCCACAATCTTTGCCGTGGTCATCGCAACCCTCGTCGCAGTCGCCAAGGCTCCCGGCCAGGAAACCTGGTCCTACGCCACCGCCGGCAAGGGCGGCCTCATTCTCTGGCCGTTGTTTGGCGCCACCAACCAGCTTCTCGCCGGCCTCGCCTTCATGGTGGTGTTCTTCTATCTCTGGCGGCGCGGCAAGCCGATCTGGTTCATCGCCCTGCCGATGATCTTCATGCTGATCATGCCCATGTGGGCCATGTCGCAACAGTTGTTCGTCGGCGACAAGAGCTGGATCAAGCAAGGCAACTGGCTGGTCTCCTCCATCGGATTTGCCACCATTCTCCTCGAAGTCTGGATGGTCTACGAAGCCTGGCAGATGTTCCCGAAAGCGAAGGGCGTGCTGGAGGACGACGCGCCCGAGGCCCTGCCCGGAGGCAACGAAGCGGTCAAGACGCCGGCTTAATGACAGAATCCCGATACTCGATTCTGGATACTCGATACCAGCCTGCGAGCAACGCGCATCCAGTATCCAGAGCCTTTACTCATGCAAAACATCGGACTCTTCGGCGGCTCGTTTGACCCTGTGCACAATGGGCATCTGCTCATGGCGCGCGCGGCGGTGGAAGAGGCGGGCCTGGACCGGGTGTTCTTCATTCTCGCGGCCCGGTCCCCCTTCAAGACCGACGCGCCGCCCGCTCCGGCGGCCGCCCGCGCTCGGCTGCTGAGGCTGGCTCTGGCCGGCAATCCGGAATACGAACTCGACACCCAGGAACTCGAGCGCGAGGGGCCGTCTTACACCATCGACACCATCCGCGCCTACCGGGACCGTTTTCCGGAGGCGGCGATCCACTACCTGATCGGGGCCGACCATGTGCCGTTGTTGCCCAAGTGGCGCGACGCGGAGGAACTGGCGGCCGCCGCCAGATTCCTGGTCATCCCCCGCCCCGGCGAACCCGCCGAGTCTTTTCCCAAACCTTTTTGCGGCCAGGAGTTGAAAGGTTTTCCATTTGGCATATCTTCCACGCTTCTCCGTGAACGCGCGGGGAAGGGACTGACGCTGGAGGGCATGACGCCGCCAGCCGTGGCGGAAGCCATCCAACGAGACAAGATCTACCAGACAATTTGAGCGCAAAAGAAACAACCGCCGCAGCAGCCGGCCTGGAACTGGCCCTGAAATGCAGCCAACTGGCCGACGCCCGCAAGGGCGAGAACATCGTCATTCTCGACATGCGCGACGTGTCCAGCATCGCGGATTACTTCGTGATCGTGTCGGCGACCTCCGATCCGCACCTGCGCGCGGTCGCCGAGGAGATCCGGGACAGGGCGAAGGAGGAAACGGGAGCCTCGCCCAAGGCCATCGACGGCGGCATGAACGCCGGCTGGATCGTGTTGGATTACTTCGACGTGATTGTCCACGTCATGCGCGAGGACACGCGGGAGACCTTCGACCTGGAAAGCCTGTGGGGGGATGCGTCAAAGGTGGATTCCGGGCTGCGTCAGCCCAAAGCCTGAGCGGCTGTTTGAAAATGGAGGCGCCCCATCCTTGAGCGCGGCGGCGCGAAAGCCTCAATCCTCGTCGGCATCCCCGGATTCCCCGTCGCCGCCCTCCCCGCCCTCTTCGGAGTATTCCTCCTCGGTCTGGCACATCTGCTCGAGCACATCGCGAAACTCCTCCAATCCGGTGCTGGGCACGATGATGGTGTCCCGGCGCCCGTTGACGTCCTCGGTGATGCGCAGGAACCGCCCCCGCGGGTTTTCCTTCAGGGTGAACACAAAGGTCTTGCGTTCGATCTGGATCTTTTCGGTTCGCAGGGACTCCTCCTCCACATGCTTTTTCGGGCGTTGTGGATACCCCACGTAGGGCGATGGGCGTTCATTTGATATCATGACCTCTCCCGAATTCAGACTTGACTTGGCCGTTGCGTCTTACTTCGAGACACAACCGTCCGCTCATGTATGAACGAAGTCAACCATTAAATCGGGCCGGGGAACTGAAGCGCGGGGCCGGGTTGGAACGGCTCACCCGCCAGGCGTAGACGCCGGTGCCCACGATCATGAGGATGTTCAAGACCTGGGTCACGCCCCGCACGATGGCATAGGCGTCCTTGGCCGCCTCCCTGTCCGCGGCCGGGTTGGCGTGGTTGTAACGGATCACGTGATTCTCCTTCATCTTCGGCTGAAACACGTAATACCCCAGCGCCCCCATGGCGAGCAGCCCGCCAATCAGGCCCAGCGTCGATTTGCGCACGGGCTTCCCGGTATAGAGCCATTCGACCGCCAGATGAAACAACGCCACCGAGGCGCAGACGGCCTGCACCAGGAAATAGCGGTCCAACAATTCAAGAAAGGCCGCCGTCCCATAGGCCTCGCCCGCCGCGCGGCCGAACCTCGCGAAGATCCCCAGCATCGCGTCCGACGCGAACGCCGGCCAGACAACGAAGGTAAAAAACACACCCGTCCCCAGCCACACGGCGACATTTATCACGCCCAGGAATCTCAGGAAGACGATCACTTCGTTGACGTTAGAAAATTCGCCGCGCGAAGCCAAGCATCGATTGGACGCCTCAAAGCCACCGGTTCACTCGTCTCAACAGGGCCGCCCCGACGACAAGGAACAACGCATTGGGCGCCCACAACAGAAGGTCCGGTCGCCAGGCGGGTTTCGTCTCCAACGTCTGCGCAAAGAGCGCCAGGCCGTAATAGACGCCGACCAGAGCCAGGGCGATCGCGACGCCGGCGATGGTCTCCCGGCGATGCGCGCGCAGACCGAGGGGAATCCCCACCAGCAGGAAACACACGCAGGCAAACGATCCCGAGAGCTGTTTGTGCATGTGCACCCGGGCCGGCATGCTCTCCACCCCTTTCAGGTCGAGCTCCATCGACTTCAGCCGAAGTTGCGAAAAGGTCATCTCGCTGAGCTTGGGCTCCCGCAACTGCCGCATCACCGGCTCCAGATCGAGCCTGAAGTCCAGCGACTCGAAGGAAGAGGAGCCTCCCGTCCACAGAAATCCGGTGGCCTCCTCCAGCTTGAGCACAATCTGCCTGTTTTCCTCGTCGAAGACCGCCGCTCCCCGCTCCGCCTCAATCCGGCGATAAGGTTCGCCATTCCGGATTTCGGTGACGTGCACATCCTCCAGCCGTCCCTCTTCAGCGCGACGCACATAAATCCAGAAACCATCGTCTCCCGAGGATTCCAACAGGGCCCCGGAAGTCAGCAACTCCTCCGGCCGCTGTTTGACATAGTCGAAGAACATCTGCTTGAACGCGACCCGGGACCGCGGCGCCAGATCCAGGAGAATTCCGGCGCTCAGGCCGCTGCAGAGGATCCCGACGACGAGCACGGGCGGCAACAGCGACATCAGGCTGAGTCCGTTGGCGCGGGCCGCCGTCAGTTCCTGATCCGCGCTGAAACGTCCGAAGACCAGCAGCGTCGCCGTCAACAGCCCCATCGGGAGCGCATAGGCCAGGATGAAGGGAATCAGCAGCCCCATCGCCTTCAGGGCGAGCAGCGGCGACACATCCCGCCGGACGAGCAGGGTCAGCGCGTCCTTCATCCCCTCGCCCAGCAACATCACGAACAGGAACACCGCCATCGTCATGGACAGGGTCGCCAGGATCTGTCGGCAGAGGTGTCGGCTGAGGATGTTCATGCCTGCGGATGGTCGAGCAAAGACCGCGCGATTCGAATCCGGCGAGCGATCGATGTCAACGATTCGGATTCGCGGCGTCGGCGGTGGAATCCGCCCCCGGTTCGGCGGTCTCTTCCGGCGCGAGCCCCAACCGCTCCCTGATGTTCGGCACCACGGTGAGCAGGATGGCCCGGAATTCATCGGGCGAACCGGACGCCGGATCGAACAGCTTCTTCAGCACGCCCGTTTCGATCTCCGCCAGGGTCGGCATGGAGCGGGCCTCAATGCGTTTGACGCCGGAGTAGTTGATCCAATACATGAATTTCGCGCGCACCTGCCGGGCAAGACCGATGTTGCCCAGGTAAAGGTCGTTCTCGCCGCGGGCCAGGTTGAAGTAGGCCCGGGTGATGTAGTGCTCGACCATGTTCCGGAAATCGTTCGGGTTCATCGCTTCCAGGTCCTCGATCACGTTCTGGACCACGAACTTGTCGATGTCCGAGTCCTCATACCAGAGATCCGGATACTGCTGCTTGGCATAGGTGAACCATTCGAGCGCGGAATCCCGCCGGTTCTCGAGGTAGAGGTCGCGGATCGCGCGGATGAGGAAGTTGCGATGTCCCTGGGTGATGTGCTGCGCCGATTCCGGGTCGAGCTGCATCATCTCCAGGTAGGCGGCGTTCGCCTTGGGAATGATGTTCACATTGGCGCTGTATTCGAGTTTGTTCTCGAACTTGTTCTCGATCACCTTGCCGCGGCGCGAGGCCAGCTGCATGGACTGGTAGATGATCCGCCGCAGGGGCAGCAGCTTGGAGGACTTGGACTTGCGGATTCCCTCCATCGCCCAGTAGATCGCATGCGTCTCGGGCAACCGCCAGTCGAGCGGCCCGTAATCCTCGTCCACTTTCATCATCAGTCGCACATCCATCTTGTGCTCGTTGGCGATGATCCCGGCCACCTCCCGCGCCGCCTCTGTCTGGGGATTCACCAGGGTCGCGTAGTCCGGAAAACCGCCGCCATTCAGGAAGTCCTGCCGGGTCACGGCGGCAATGGCGCCCAGCGCCATGGAGCGCTTTTCCGCCGGGATGGTCTCCGCCGCCCAGAGGTCGTCCAGCATGGCGCGCAGCTTCTCCAGCGCGGCCTCCGCCCGCTCGAAGCCGCCCTCCGACTGGTCCACCACCATCTTCCCGTCCTTGTCGAAGACGCGGATGTGCAGGACGTCCCGGGAGGTCCGCAGCACGACAGCGAGGCTTTCGCCGGACTTCGGCAGGTCTTGGACCAGTCCGCCGTCGATCAACCGGAGTCCGTTGACATTCAAGATATTGTGCCAGATCCAGGCCCAGCGGATCTTGAAGTTCTGATGGGCCAGATCCGAGGTGCCGCCCATCTTGTGATAAAAGAAATAGCCCAACTCCTCATAAAGCACGGGCGTGTGGGGATTGTACTGGATGCCCTGGTCGCGCAGCAACTCCACGCCGGCCATGATCCAATTCCACTTGTCGTCGCGGTCCGGGAACTTGACCGAGATGTTGTAGGTCATGTTCCAGGCCTGGATCCGCCAGATCTGCGCGTAGTGCGGCTGCAGCTTCGTGATCCAGTCCGCCAATTGCACCGCCTCGAAATATTTGCTGTCCTGCTGCAGCCGGTTCGCCCGCATCCAGAGGAAATTGGAGATAATCCCGCGGAATCCGCCCAACGCCACAGTGGTGAACACCAGGGCCGGCGGCGCATTCTCCAGGGGCGTGACGCGCGTGATCTGAAGCTTGTCGCGGTCCACGTTCATGGAGGTCTGGATCGCCGAGGTGCAGGTCAGCGCCAGGACGGCGGCCAGGCCAAGCAGGGGTTTGTAAAAGCGACGGTCCCTCATCTCACTAACCTCGTTGCGCCGTCGCCAACTCCCGCCGCGACAAGATGGCCACTCCGATCACGCCGAAGAACCCGTTCATCAGAATGCCGATCTGGAACACGGCCTTCCCCAACTCCCCCCAGGTGATACTCCGGCCCTCGCTGAGATTCTCGATCGGCGAGAAGTCCTCCACCAGATTGATCGCCTTCAGCAGGACCTTGAACAACGGCATCAGGACCGGATCGAGCTTCCCCTGCTGCACCGCGCCGGATTCATGGTCCGCCTCGCCCGTGCCCCCGTATTCCAACGCCGAGGACATCGTCCCGCCGGAGAGTCCGACGATCAACACCCCCATCGAGAAGAACGACGCCACCGGGAACGACAGCAGGCTCGAGGCGGCCAACCCGATTGCCGCCAACAACGTCAACCAGAGAAAGATGATCGCCATGCCGCGAAAGAAGTTCCCCGCGAAGCCGTACTCCCGGTAGAGGATCTCCATCCCGCCCTCCAACGGAACGAGCACGTCGGTCTCGTTGTGATTGGCGATCTCGATCCGCAGCACGCCCTCCTCGTCAAGCAGGTCCGGCGGCAACGGGATCGTGTTCACATTGTTGCCCGGAAGCTCCATGTCCCGGGCGCGCGCCTTGGTCGATCCCGCCGGCCCGGCGATGATGTCGAAGTAATACACGTTGTTCTTGTCCTTCTTGGCGGCGAAGAACTGGAACTTGAGGAACACCGGCAGCCCCTCGATGCTGTCCCTCACGCCCGCCAGATTGACATTGAAGACGCGCGAATGCCCGGAGGGGAGCAACTCATCGTCGGCGCGCAACTGCTCGGCGATCATCTTCTTCACGTCCTCCTCGGGAACGTCCTTGGCCCCCTCCTCGGTCTCCAGAATCCGCTGGTAGGTCAACTCGATGTCCGGGCCGTAATCGACCTTGGGCATGGCCGCCACGCCGCGCCCGACGAGCACCTCGTTGCGCAGCATCTCCTGTTGCTCGGGCGAAAGTTCCGCCGCCCGCTTCTCGATCATGGTCACCAGCATGCCGCCGGCAAAGACCAGCAGGATCGCGTTCATCATCAGGATGCCCAGGAACTTCCCGAGCCAGATCTGCCAGCGCGCGATCGGCTTGACCGCAATGGTCTGAATCTGACACTCGTCGATGTCCTTCGCCAAGGCGCCGCAACTGAGCCACATGGTCGAGACCGCCATCAGCACGGTGATTGAACCCAGCGTGTAGGTGAGCAGGATGCGGGTGAGCCCCTGGGCGGTGCCGTCCCCTTTCAGCGCCATCGGCAGGCCGGTGACAACCACCGCCAAGGCAAACGCCACGGCCAGGAACAACCGGTGTCGGACCGCCGCCTTCATGGTCAGCCAGGCGACCGCCGTCAGCTTGGGACCGATCAGCAGTCGTGAAACCGCGCCCAAGAAGCCCAGCCGCGCGAGAATTCTCGCGAGCATACGGATCAGGCGTGACGGTTCGGCGTCCATCGCAGGCGCGGCTGAAGCTTCAGTGCTTCGGTTTGTCCAGCAACGACGAGAGCTTGTCGTCCGCCTCGTCGAGCTTCGCCTTGACCACTCCGGATTCGGGCGTCGGGGCCTTCGCCGGCTCCGGCTCCGGCGCCACCTGGGTCAATTGATCGAGTTTCCCGTGATCCACCTTCTCCGAGCCCTCCTCCGCCGGCGCGGCGGTCGCGGTCGCCTCGGCTTCCCCGGAACGCGTAAGACGCTCGAGCACCTTGTCGGCCCGCGGCGCGGCCGTGGTCTTTTCGGCGTCGCCCCGAAGATACGGCGCCACGGAACTCCCGGAAGTCGCGCCCGAAGTGTGCGTCTCCGCCTCCTTCGCGCGCTTCACCACGCCAAGAAAATAACTCTCCAGGTTCTGGGTCGGGTTGTCGACGCGCACGGCCCCTTCCTCGACATCCGCGCGGATCGTGTCGAGCACGCGCTTCAGGGTGTCCTTGGGCAGCACGGGCGAGGAGATCTGGATCGTGTCCGGCTCCTTCAAAAGATCCTTGAGCCCCCCCGCCGCCTGCACCCGGCCTCCGTAATAGATGACCACGCGGTCGCAGACATCCTCCACATCGGACAGCAGGTGGCTGCTCAGGATGACGGTCTTGCCCCGGTCGGCCAGGGCGAGGATCAGGTCCTTGATCTCGCGGCAACCGATGGGATCCAACCCTGAGGTCGGCTCATCGAGAATGACCAGATCCGGATCGTTGATCAGGGCCTGCGCCAGGCCGATGCGGCGCTGCATGCCTTTGGAAAACTCGCCCACCAGCCGGTTGCGGGCATTCTTGAGACCGACCATTTCAATCAACTGTTCGGCCCGCTGCTGACGCTCCTTGGACTCCAGCTTGAACAGGCTGCCGAAGAAGCCGAGCGTCTCGTCCGAATCCAGGTAGCGGTAGAGATACGATTCCTCGGGCAGGTAGCCGATGCGGGCCTTGGTCGCAACATGCCGGGGGGACTGGCCGAACACCTCGATATGCCCCTTGGTCGGATACAACAGACCCAACATCATCTTGACCGTGGTGGTCTTGCCGGAGCCGTTCGGGCCAAGCAGGCCCAGCACCTCGCCCTTGCGCACCTCGAAATCGACGTCGTTCACCGCCTTCGCCTTGGGCCGCCCCCAGAAATCCTTGAAGACCTTGGTCAGGCCCCGCGCGACGACGACGTGTTCATGCTTTTCCGACGACGGTTCGCCGGCCTCGGTCCTGGGTTCTTCAACGGAGATCATGGTCGTGGTTCCAATGCTTTCTGTTCGTCGCTGCGTTTCAGTCGGTCATCCCGCGCCCGCCCGGTTCAGGCCCCGGCCGTCGCCGGTTCCAGGGCGGGTTCCGGCCCGGCGCCGCCTTCGCTCTCGGGTTCATCGGTCTGGAACGGCTCCAGTTCCTCGCCCTGCCGGACGAGGCGGGCGCTGTTGAACACCACCAGCAGCGAGCCGGCGTTGTGCATGATCGCGGCGACAATCGCGTTCACGTAACCCAGGGCCGCCAGCACCAGGCCGCCCACAATGAACAGCACGCCGAACAGGAAATTCTGGTTGATCACCGAGCGGGTCATGCGCGACAGGCGCACCAGGAACGGCAGACGCCGAAGGTCGCTGTTCATCAGGGCGATCGTGGCGCTGTGGATGGCGACCTCACTGCCCGCCGCGCCCATGGCGATGCCGATGTCGCCGGCCGCCAGGGCCGGCGCGTCGTTCACGCCGTCGCCGACCACCGCGACCCGATAGCCGCGTTCCTTCATCTTCTCCACAAACTCCACCTTGTTCTGCGGCAGACACTCGGCGACCACCTCTTCGCAACCGATCTCCTTGCCCACGCGGACGGCCACCGGCTTCAGATCGCCCGACACCATCGAGACACGGCGCACGCCTTGCTCCTGCAGATCCTTCAGCGATTCCTGCGCCTCCTCGCGGGTCTGGTCCTGCAGCCCCACCCAACCAACGAATTTGCCGTCGACCGCCACGTAGATGAGGCTGATGCCCTCCTTCTCGTTCACATCGACCGAGGATTCGAAGTCGCCCTCGATGTTGTTGTCCTTGAGCCACTGAGCGCGCCCGACGACGACCTGGCAACCGTCCACGGTGGCGGTGACGCCGCGACCGGCGGTTTCCTTGAAATTCTCCGGCTCGACGAGCGGCACACCGGCCTCGTCGGCAATCCGGGCCAAGGCTTTGGCCGTGGGGTGATTGCTGTATTTCTCGGCGGACGCGGTCATGTGGAGCAGTTCCGCCGGTTTCGTGCCCTCGGCCGGAGACAGGCGACTGACCGCCAGTTCGCCGACCGTCAGGGTGCCGGTCTTGTCGAAGACGAAGGAATTGATCTTTGCCGCCAGTTCGATGTCTTCGACCTTCTTGATGAGAATGCCAAGTCGCGCCGCGGCGGAAAGGGCCGCGACCATGGCCGAGGGAGTGGCCAGGATGAAGGCGCAGGGGCAGGCGACAATCAGCACCGCCACCACGCGGTTGATCCGGTCGTGCAGCTCCAGGTCGCCCGTGAACGCCCAGACCAGCGCGCCGATCACGAGCACCAACGGCGTGTAGTAGTGCATGTATTGATCGATGATGCGCATGATGGGGAGCTTGGTCTTCTCCGCCGCCAGGATCAGGTCCCGCACGCGTCCCAAAGTCGTGTCGGTGCCCGCCCGGGTGATCTCGATCTCCAGCACGCCGGTCAGGTTCTGCGTTCCGGCAAAGACTTCATCGCCCGCGGTCTTGTCCACCGGGAGCGACTCGCCGGTGATGTTCGCCTGGTTGAAGGAGCCCTCGCCGGCGACGATCTTCCCGTCCGCGGCCACGTTGTCGCCGGGGCGCACGCGGATCACATCGCCCACCTTGAGATCCTGGGCCGCGACCTCTTCCTCCCCATCGCCCTTGATGCGGCGCGCCTTGGTCGGCGTGAGTTTGATCAGGGACTCGATGGAGGCCCGCGCGCCGTCGGCCGTGCGGGTTTCAATGATCTCGCCCATGAGCATGAAGAAGGCCACGATGCCGGCGGTCTTGTAATCGCCGGAAGCGAAGGCGGCCATGATGGCGATCGCCACCAGCTCGTTGATGGTCAGATTGCCCTTCTTGATGTCGCGCCAGGCGGTCATGACGATCGGACCGCCGAGCACGAAGGCGCCCACCGCCCCGCTGAAGGCCGACACCGCCTCGCCGCCGTCGAAGATCCAGTCGACCAGGAAGGCGTTGATGACGAAGATCAGGCCGAGAAAGGTCTGCTGCAGCTTGATGGGCGTGTGCTCGTGCCCGCAATCGTTGCAGTGGTCGTCGTGGTGGTGGTCGTGATCGTGATGATCGTGGTCGTGATCATGATCGTGCCGATCTTCTGATTCCTTGTTGGAAAACAGCGAAGTGACTTGCATGGATTTCCGGGGTTGGGATTCGTGCCTGGGGTCAGAAAGAGGTTTTCAACTTCTGCGGCTCCTTGCTGAGCTGCAGCCGCAGTTCGCGCGGTTCCTTGCCGTTGTTGGCGGGCATGTAGACGACGCGTTCGGCATTGGTGAGCGCGACGCGCAGGTTTTCCACGAGGGAGCGCCGGGTGTACAGCTCCCGGTACTCGAGAAAATGGGGGAGTTGATCCTTGAAGTAGGCCGCCTCCGCCTCAACGGTCTGGACCAGCTCACTGCTCTGGCCGATCGCCGCGCTGACCACCGCGTTGGAGTCGCCCAAGGCCCGGCGCATGGTCTCCTGCGCATAGGCGCGGGCCTCGTTGATCGAGTTGTTCTGCTCCTGTTCCGACTGCTGCACCTCGTCGAAGAAGCTCTTGGTGTTGAGCGGCGGAACGCGCTCGATGCTCATCGGCTCCAAGGTGACGCCGAGCTCCAGCCGGTCGATCAGTTGATTGACGCGCCCCTCGATGGTCTCCTTGAAAAACTCCTGATCCTTGTAGAGCGCCTCGTCGGCCTGGAACCGGGCGGAGGCGTAAATGATCGCGCTGTCTAGGATGTTGGTCAACGTCTCCGCCGCCTCGGCAAAGCCGAAGGTGTAGGCGACCGGATCGGAAATGCGGTATTTCACCATCGCCCGCAGGTGAATGATGTTGTGATCCGAGGTCAGCACATAACCATGCTGCCCGGGCGGGATGCTGATCATCTCCTGCCGGGCGACCTCGTCGACGCCGTAGATGTCCTCGTCCCGAAGCCTCGGCCAACCGATGGAGGAGCGGACCGTGCGGCTCTCCCCGACCGGAATCTTCACCACTTCGTCGATCGGATACGGCCACGCCCAGTGGAATCCCGGATTCCGGACCGTCGAGCCGTCCGCGGAACGCACCACCTTGCCAAACCGGAGGATCACCGCCTGTTGACCGGGCTCCACCTGCTTGATGCAGGACAGGATGACGCCCACCGCCAACACCAGGACCAAGGTCTTGATGAAGAAGAAACTGCGCTTGAGGGCGAAGGAGAGAGCCCGCGTCCCGGAGTCTTCAATCACCCGCTCCGTCGCCTTCGCCTTCGCCGGCGCGTCGGAGCCGCCCTGCTTGTCGGCCGCCGCGGGCTTGGAGTCATGGTCGTGGTCATGATCATGATCGTGATCCTGCCCGTGATCGTGATCGTGATCCTCGTGTTTTGATTCGTCGTCGCTCATGGCGTTTCGAAAAGGAATTCGGCGGGGTTACTTGGCGGACGGGGCCGCGGTCGCCGGTTTCGCGTGAAGGAGGTTCAACGGCGGCGTATTCGGGTCCAGGATCAGGGTCGTCTTGCCCTTCATGACCTCCTTCAAGGCATCGGACTCGAGGATCAGCATGGCCAACTCCTCGTTCTGCGCAAAGACCTTGTAGGCCTCCGCCGCCTTGGCGTCAGCTTCGCCCTTGATGCGCCGGGCCTCGGCGCTGGCCTTGGAGAGGATGTCCTGCCGCTCGCGGTCCGCCTCCGCGCGAATCTCCGCAGCGCGCCGCTGCCCCTCGCCCCGGAAGCTGCTGATCAGGACATTGCGCTCCTGGATCATGCGGTTGAACACCTGTTCCGTGACGCTTTCCGGAAGTCCGATCCGCTTGATGCCCAACGCCGCGACCTCGACGCCATACTCGTCGCGGGCCAACTTGGTGACCGACTCCCGCATCTCCGCCTCCATCGCGTCGAACTTGAGCTGGCTCTCGTCCGGCGAGATCAGGTCGGCAAAGTCGTGGGATCCGATGACCGTGTTCTTGGCGTCGCGCACGAGGTTTTCGAGGCTCTCCTCGGCGGCCTTCTTGTCGCCCTGGTCAAAACGCTGCAGGAAGATCTCGGGGTCGCCGATGCGCCAACCGACAAACAGGGAGACCAGGAGAATCTTGCCGTCGCGGGTCTGCAACTGCTCATACTCGCCCTCGTAGCTCTGCATGCGGTTCTCGAGCTTGTAGATCTTCTGCACGGGCCAGGGCAGCCGGAAGTTGAAGCCGGGCTCCGAGATGGTCCGGGAGAATTTGCCAAAGGTGGTGACAACGGCGATCTGTGTCTGGCGCACCTGGAAGGTGAACAACAACAACAGGAAGATCGCCACCAGCACGACTGCGGTTACCAGGGTGGGAAGGTTCTTCTTCATGATTCGATTCGTTACAGGGGAATGGTTGTCTCTAAAGGGTTCGTTCGCGGCCGGCGGTCATTTCTTGTCGTCGTTCGGCACTTCGACCGGCACGTCCGACAGATCCGTATGGATCTTGTCCTCCAGGTTGAAGGTGACGACGTCTGTGGTGTTGGTCACGGCGACGACATATTTGCGCGCGTTGCGGGTGGCCTCGGCCAGGGCGTTCATGTGCGTGCGCTTGGCAAAGACCTCCGGCGCCGCGTTGAAGGCGGTGATCTGATTCGTGAAGCGCGCAGCCACGGACGACGCCTCCATCACGCGGGACAGGCGATAACCCTCGGCTTCGGAAATCCGCCGCGCCGCCTGGGCATGAGCCGCCGGCACCGCCTCGGCGGCCCCGGTCTGCGCGAAGAGAATGGTCGTCTCCCTTTCCTGGATCGCGTTGTTCACCGCCTCATAGATGGCGGCCACATTGCTGTTCTCCCCGCCCAGCGGCGGATGAATGTCCTGCAACCCGACAAACACAATCCGCACGCCGAGCTTGAGATCATCGGCCCGCTGCTGGATGCGCTTGTGCAACTCCGCCGCGGCGGTGGAGCGTCCCGAGGTCATGAGGTCCACGAAATCGACGTTCACGCAATAACGCACGACCTCGCGGGTGGCCATCGACTGAAGCAAGGCGGCGCCGTCGGCGTGGCCGTATTCCCAGGCTCCCAGGTCCTCAATCATGAAGTGGACCGGAATGCTGGCGCTCACGAGGTTCACCGGGACGGCCTTGGCCGTGTTGGTCGAGGCGTTCCCCATATCGATCTGATCGCGGCTCGCGACGAGGAAATTGTATTCCTCATCATAATGCTGGGTCGTCCAGAGGATCGGCTCATTCGACTCGTGCTCCGAGGGCACGAAGCCCACATTGATCTTCTGGATCTGCCCGGGATTGTGGCGATAGATCTTCTCGAGCGGCCAGGGCAGCTTGAAGTGAAGCCCCGGTTGCACGACCTGCCCCCCGCGCGCCGGCTTGCCGAAACGTTCGATCAGGGCCTGTTCGTGCGGTTTGACGATCACCAGCATCGTCGAGGCCGCCAGGGCTCCCAACTGCAACAGGACAATCCAGACCAGGGCGCGTTCGAGGAACCGGTAGAACCAGGTCTCCGACACCTTGAAGCCGAACTGATAATCGATGGCTTGGGCGACCGTGCTGAAGATTCCGCCCGGCTGCCCCAGCAACCCCACAAGGCGACTGTCGTAAAGCAGGTGGGCGACCTTGCCCTTCAGTCGCGGGCGATAGGCCTCAAACATCAGCACCAGAAGCGTCTCGGCGGCGATCAAGCCCAACACCACGCTCAGGATTCTCGCCACTATCAGGTCGCCCTTGCCGAATCCGAAGAAGGATGCCGCCTCCACCACGGCGACAATCAGGCTGACAAAGGAGCTCAGCAGCATGAAGGAGCCCCCCGGACGGATCAGCCGCTGGTTTTCAAAACGCGCCAGACTCGCCGAGTATTGCCCCATCAGGAACAGAACCAGGAAAAAGCCCGCATAGAAGGCCGCCGCCACAATCGCGCGGCCTGTATCCGTCTCCTTCGGTTCGCCCAGACCGCGCCAGAGCCCCCAGACCGCGACGCATTCCGCGATGAACAGGAAGATGGTAAACGCCGGAACGACATACTTGTCGAACTGTTCCCGCGACCGTTTGGCCTCAAAGGACTCCCCGTCGCTCGCGAACAATGTGCTCGAGTCCTTGGCCTTCGACATCTCGTCGAACTCCATCTTCTCCAGCTGCTCCCGCGTCTCCAACCGCATCTGAAACCAGGAGACACAGCACACCAGGAAGCCCAGCGTCATGTACACCGAGGCGGCCACCGCCGACATGGCCTGCGCGTAGTTCGCCGTGAACCAACTGAACAGCCCGATGAGAAACATCGTGGCGACGTTGATCGATCCGATTCTTTGTATATTGCGGTCCATTGAAATGCCTCAGGTCAATTCCCGGTCTTCAAACAAAATCAGGGCGACCGCCAAGGCGGCGCCCAGATAGCCGACCATGTATCCGGCCGCCTTGCCCACATAGGACCAAGGCGCAACATGACCGTTCCCCAACGCGTCGGAAATCCAGAAAAGCTGCCAGTTGGGCAGCAGGGTGTAAAGCGTTTGGGCGAGGAAGTTCCCCTCCTGCGCCGCCAATCCGAACAGGAAGTCGGACATCATCCCCAGCAGGAAGATCACCGAGCAGATCGCCAGGGTCGGGATCAACTCGAACCGCGTCGAACAGGCCAGCGCCAGCCCCGCCAGAATCCACAGCGCAAACAGGATCAGCAACACCCCCTGCGCCAACGCCCAATCCACGCCGGTCGCGCCATACCCCGTGTTGTTGTGCTCCGGCAACACCCACACAATGATGCAGAAGGCCACCGTGGACATCGCGCTCAGCAGGAAGACGGCGTCCGCCACGAACGGCCGCCGCAAGAAGTAGTTGCTCAGCCCGGCCAGGGCGTAGGCCAGGGCGATCATTCCGAAATAGACCAACAACCCCTTGGTGTCCGCCTCCCCATACGCGTCGAATCCCATGCGGCTGGCCAACAGGACCGCCAACAGATTCGCATACGTCAGCAGCGTCAGCGCCCCCGCCAGCCCCAGATACTTCGCCACCAGAAACTGCGCGCGCCCAACCGGCTTGGAAAGCACGGCCAAGGCCGTCCCCGTCCGGATCTCATGCGCCACCGAAACCGACGCGCTGATCACCGCCCCGAACAATCCCGCCAGCAGCGTCACGGCGAAGGTCGTGTCCTTGATCATCCGCAGGTCATCCCCGAAGGCAAAATAGGGCACGCTCGCCAAGAACACGCAAAAGCCCGCGGAAAAGGTCATCAACAGCAGGAAAACCGGCTGCCTCACCAATTCCATGAAGGCGTTGAACGCGATGGAGAAAAAACGATTCATTCAATCAGTCAGCGCATTAGGGCGGGCATTCTTCAAAACGTTCAAACTAATGGCAACCGCCCAGCCTCGCCATTTTGGGTGATGAACGCCCGACGGATCAAAGGCCTCAAACTACGCCGGACACACGGCGCCACGGCCATCCGTTTTTGCGCAAAGCCGCGTAAGGAATCAAAGCTGACCTCCCAAGGAAAGAAAAATCCACCCCGTTTTCTTGGGGAGAGAGCGCAGTTTGAGGCCCTCGCTTACGTTCTTCCTCATCGCCATTCCCCCCGCGGACCGTATCATCGCCAGCATGTCGATTCGCCATGTGTTCCTCGGAATCAGTCTTTTTGCCGCCTTTGCCGCCCAGGCCGCATCCACGGTTTCCCCCATCGCCTCGTCCGATCTCGTCTTCACGGAGGAGAACGGCGTCCTCGCCATTGAGGCCGAACACTACTTCAGGCAGACAAAGTCAGACATCCGCGCCTGGCATCTGACAACCGCCACCCAGGGAACGCAATTTGCGGACGACGCCGACGGTCCTCACGTCCAGGGAGCCAGCGGGGGCGCCTATCTGGAAATACTGCCCGACACCCGCCATCACCACGGTCACAAGTTGATCCGCGGCGAGAACTTTTCGCCCGAGCCCGGCAGGATCGGCGTCCTGCACTACAAGGCCTATTTCACGACTCCCGGCCGCTACCATGTCTGGGTCCGCGCGCACTCGACCGGCAGCGAGGACAACGGAATCCATGTCGGCCTCAACGGCAAATGGCCGACCAGCGGCCAACGCATGCAGTGGTGTCAGGGCAAACGGACCTGGCATTGGGAGAGCGCCCAACGCACCGAGAAGAACCACTGCGGCGAACCCGGCCGGATCTGGCTCGACATCCCCTCCCCCGGCGAACACGTCATCCAGTTCTCCATGCGCGAGGACGGCTTTGAGTTCGACAAGTTCATCCTGACCAAGGACCCCAGATTCCCACGTCCCGCCGGCGCCGGCCCGATCTCCATGGTGAAGATCGGCAATGCGCCCAAGGCCTTCGCCATTCCGGCGAACTACCGTGATCCAGCAACACCCTCCGAGGCCGCAACACAACAACTTACCGCGCCAATCGTGATCACGAAGACCGGAGCATCATACGCAACCAAAGGCCCCGCTCTCCGAATCAGCCCGCCCCCGCAACCCCACGGAAGCGGCAAGGCCGCCATCACCGGCGAACGCAAACAATGGCACAAGGTCACCCTCACTTTGGACGGCCCCTACGCACACGAGTTGGACAACAAGCCCAATCCCTTCACCGACTACAACATGACCGTCACCTTCAAGCACGAGTCCGGCTTCCCCTACTACGATGTCCCCGGCTACTTCGCCGCCGACGGCGACGCGGGCAACTCTTCCGCCAAGTCCGGCACAAAATGGCGCGCCCACCTTTCGCCCGACAAACCCGGCAAATGGCATTACCGCGTCTCCTTCGTCATGGGCCCGCAAGCCGCCCTCGGCGGCGGCGACTTCGAGGTCGTCAACCCCTTCCACGGCAAGGAAGGCTCTTTCAAGGTCGGCAAGACCGACAAGCAGGGCCGCGACCTGCGCGGCAAGGGACGTCTGCAATACGTCGGCAACCGTTACCTCCAATTCGCCGGGGACAAGTCATGGTTCCTCAAGGTTGGAGCCGACGCGCCCGAGACCTTCCTTGGCTACGCGGATTTCGACGACACCATCGCCGGCAAGCCGCAAAAGGTTCCGCTCAAGACCTGGGCGCCGCATCTCAAGGATTGGAAGAAAGGCGACCCGACCTGGAAGGACGGCAAGGGCAAGGGGATGATCGGCGCGATCAATTACCTCTCCGGCAAGGGCTGCAATGTCTTCTCCTTCCTCACCTACAACGCCGGCGGCGACGGCGACAACGTCTGGCCCTTCGTCTCCCGCGACGACAAGCTTCATTACGACTGCTCGAAGCTCGATCAGTGGGGCATTGTCTTCGACCACGGCACGGCCAAGGGCATGTATCTCCACTTCAAGATGCAGGAGACCGAAATGGACGACAACCGCCGCGGTCATCGCGACAAGAAGGCCGGACACGTCCCCACCTCGCTCGATGGCGGCAAGCTCGGCGTCTCGCGCAAGCTCTACTGCCGCGAACTCGTCGCCCGCTTCGGTCACAACCTGGCCCTCAACTGGAATCTAGGCGAGGAGAACACCCAGTCCACCGAAGAACAGATTGCCATGATCGATTGGCTCGGGTCGGTCGATCCCTACGGCCACCACGTCGTTGTGCACACCTTCCCCAACGAGCAGGACAAGGTCTACAATGCCCTGATCGGCGACAAGTCCACCCTGACCGGCACATCACTCCAGAACAGCGCGCTCAAGGACACGCATTGGCAGACCGTGAAATGGGTCGAGGCCTCCGCCAAGGCCGGCAAGCCCTGGGTCGTCGCCTTTGACGAATCCGGCTCCGCCGCGCACGCCCAATGCCCCGACCTCGGCTACCAGGGCTTCGATGGCCACGACAAGGAGGGCAAGATGGCGCACACGCAACACGAGGTCCGCAAGCAGACCCTTTGGGGCAATCTCATGGGCGGCGGCGCGGGCCTCGAATACTACTTCGGCTACAAGTTCGTGCAGAACGACCTCGTCTGCGAGGACTGGCGCAGCCGCGACCAAAGCTGGGACTACTGCCGCATCGCCATCGGCTTCTTCCACGACAACAAGGTTCCCTTCTGGGAAATGGCTCCGGCCGACGCCTTGGTCGGCAACCCCGACAGCAGATCCAACGACAAATACTGCCTCGCCAAGAAGGGTGAAGTCTACGTCGTCTACCTAGCCAACGGCGGCTCCACCGAACTTGATCTGTCCGGCGCCAAAGGCGACTTCAATGTCGGCTGGTTCAATCCCAGCGCCGGCGGCGCGCTCAAGTCAGGTTCGGTCAAGAGCGTCAAGGGCGGCGGACAGGTCAGCCTCGGCGCCCCGCCCGCGGATGCCAAACAGGATTGGGCGGTCTTGGTGCAATAGTTCCGGCATCTTCGCCTCGAACACGAAGATCCCCGTGCTCACGTCGGCTGCTACGGAACTATTGTGCCGCCCAAATCCATGCGAGGATTTCGGCCCGCCCCTTCCCCCGCTTCCTCCGAACGGCCAGCCTTGCGCAATGCTCCATGCGGCGCTTCCCTGCCAGAGTGATGATTTTCAAAACGATTCGTTGCGCTGCGACATTCATGATGCTCGTTGTCGCCTGCACAACCACAACCGCGGCTCCTTCGCCCCCCTACCCGCCCAGCCCGGTCCTTGAGCGCGTCGAATTCGACTTTACCACGCACCAGCGGCTTGCCCAAGGCAGCGACAACTGGCCGACCACCTGGGCGGATGACGACCATCTCTACAGCGCCTGGGGAGACGGCGGCGGTTTCGGCGGCAGCAACAGCAAGGGCCGCGTCAAACTCGGCGTCGCCCGGATCGATGGGAGCGACTCCGATTACCTGCCGCGGAACATCTGGGGCGGCGTCGACGCGCCCAACCCCGTTCAGTTCGAGGGCAAGAGCTACGGCATCCTGTCCGTCGACGGCGTCCTCTACATGTGGGTTGCAAAACAACCCAACCCTCATCTGCGCGAGTCCCGCATCGCAGTCTCCCTCGACCACGGCGCAACGTGGAAACTCAATTCGTGGGCGTTCACCTTTGAGGACCAACTCACGATCCCGACCTTCCTCAACTTTGGCCGCGACTACGACGGCGCGCGGGACGCATTCGTCTACAGCTACTGCATCCATCCGGCCTAGGGCCCCGGGAATGCGAAGAACCCCTATGGCTTCGACGTTCACAAACCCGGCAAGGTCTACCTCGTCCGCTCGCCGAAAAGCGCGATCCTGCAGCAGGGCGAACTCCAGTATTTCGCCGGACTGGACAATTCAGGCGCCCCCCGCTGGTCCCACGAGAGGAGAGACAAACAGCCCGTCTTCGAAGATCCAAACGGCGTCGGGTGGAATCTCAGCGTCAGCTACCATCCCGGTCTCAAGCGCCACCTGCTTTGCACCGAGCATTCCGCCACCCACGCCGGAAAGTTCGGATTGTTCGATGCGGCCGAACCTTGGGGCCCTTGGACGACCGCCGCCTACGAGGAAAGCTGGGGCGAAGGACACGTCGAGGTCTCCGCCTTCTACTGGAACTTCCCAACAAAATGGCTGAACCCCGACGGAACGTCATTCACCCTGGTCTTTACCGGGAAGCATTCCAACGACTCGTGGAACACGGTGAAAGGACGCTTCGTGCGCCGGGCGGCCTCCCCCCCTTGATTGCAGGATCTAAGGGAATCCCCTACCCCCTGAATCATGCGCCGCCTGATTTACAAAACTGATCTTTGGTATAAACTGCGATCATGGAAGCAAATCCCGCCATCCATACCCCAGAGAGCAGGAACAGCCTTCAACCGACCAAGAACTGCCGCTCGACCGCCAGGATGCAGACCGCTCCGGCAGATCGGCACGCCGCCCGGGCGAGCGAGATGTCGCGGTTGCTGCAGCGGATCCTGGATCAAAAGTCCACGGGCTCGCCGCGTAATTGGGGAATCAACGAATAGCTCCGGCCAACGACGGTTTTGGGGCTGAATTGCAACGAATGGACGCAGAGCTTTGTTCCACGATGAGCAATCAAACGGAATCCAGATCCGAGACAGAGTTGATCCAGTCGCTGCGGGATTTGATACAACTGGACCCACAGGAAGTCGCCCAATGCGCCTCCGCGGTCTGGGAATCCAGCGGAAGGCCTGACGGTCAGGATCAGGCAAACTGGTTTCAGGCGGAGGCCCAGCTCCTTTTCGACGCGGCGCAGGACCGGGGCCTGCTTTCCGCAACAGGCGATGCGCCGGCAGCCGCGCGCGCTCATCCGCGGGGAAAGAAGTCTGCCCGCACGGCGCGCGCCTCCTCCGGGACCAGGAAAAAGACCGCCTGCCGGACGAGTCCCTGACCCGCCCGGCTGAACGCTTGCGTTCGCAATTGAAACCCGGACAATCCGGGCATGTCCGAATCCCCACGTCGCCTGCGCAGCGAATCCTGGTTCAACGACCCGGCCGATCCGGGAATGACCGCCATCTATGTCGAGCGGTACATGAACTGCGGTTTCACCCGCGAGGAACTCCAGTCCGGGAAGCCAATCATCGGCATCGCGCAGACCGGCAGCGACCTGACTCCCTGCAACCGGGTGCATGTTGAACTCGCCGAACGCGTCAAGGCCGGCATCCGCGACGCCGGCGGCATTCCCTTTGTCTTCCCCGTTCACCCCATCCAGGAAAGCTGCCGCCGCCCGACCGCGGCCCTGGATCGCAACCTCGCCTATCTCGGACTCGTCGAAATTCTGCATGGGTATCCGATCGACGGCGTCGTCCTCACGACCGGCTGCGACAAAACCACCCCGGCCTGCCTGATGGCCGCCGCCACCTCGAACCTGCCGTCCATCATCCTGACCGGCGGCCCGATGCTGGACGGTTGGCACGACGGCGGACTCGTCGGCTCCGGCGTCACCGTCTGGGAGGCCCGCAAACGCCACGCCGCCGGCGAGATCGATTACGAGGAATTCATGGATTCCGTCGCCGACTCCTCGCCCAGCATCGGCTACTGCAACACCATGGGCACGGCTTCGTCCATGAACACGCTCGCCGAGGCCCTGGGCATGTCCCTCCCGGGCTGCGCGAGCATTCCCGCCGCCTATCGCGAACGCCCGCAAATGGCCTACGCGACCGGTCGCCGGATCGTCGACATGGTGCGCGAGGAGTTGACGCCCTCGAAGATCATGACGCGACAGGCCTTTGAGAACGCCATCGTCGTCAACACCGCCATCGGCGGCTCCACCAACTGCCCGCCCCACCTCACCGCCGTGGCCAGACACATGGGCGTCGAATTGTCGCTGCAGGACTGGCAGGACATCGGCTACGACGTCCCGCTCCTGGTCAACTGCCAACCCGCCGGCGAGTATCTTTGCGAAGCCTTTCATCGCGCGGGAGGCGCGCCGGCGGTCTTCAGCGAATTGATCGGAGCCAATCGCATTCACACCGACGCGCAGACTGTCTCCGGCAGGACCATCGGCGAGAACTATGCCGCCGCGAAGAACCTGAACCACGACGTCATCCGCCCCTACGACAAACCGCTGCAGGACCAGGCCGGCTTCCTCGTGCTGTCCGGCAATCTCTTCGAGGGCGCCCTGATCAAGACCAGCGTGATCGACGACGACTTCCGCGCCCGCTTCCTCAGCGAACCCGGCAATGAGAATTGCTTCGCTGGCCGGGCCATCGTCTTCGACGGCCGCGAGGATTATTACGCGCGCATCAACGACCCTGCGCTCGACATCGACGCGACCTGCCTGCTCGTCATCCGCGGCTGCGGCCCGGTCGGCTATCCCGGTTCCGCTGAGGTCGTGAACATGCTTCCGCCCGAGCGTCTCATCCGCGATGGCGTCGGTTCCCTGCCCTGCATCGGCGACGGCCGGCAAAGCGGCACCTGCGCCAGCCCCACCATTCTGAACGCCGCCCCCGAATCCGCCGGCGGCGGCGCCCTCGCGCTGCTGCAGACCAACGACATCATCCGCGTCGATCTCAACGCCTGCCGCGTGGACGTCCAACTGACCGAGGAGGAGCTTGAGGAACGGCGGAAGAATTACTTGCCGCCCAAACTTGAGAGCCAGACGCCGTGGCAGGAACTCTACCGCAGCTGCGTCGGGCAGTTGAACACCGGCGCCTGCCTGGAGCCGGCAGTTGCCTACCGCGACACCTGCGCCAAACTGCCGCGGCACAATCATTGACACGTGCGCCTCGTCAGCTCGGCTGCTACGAATCCATCGAACTCGCGAATGCGCCCGCGCGCCATCAAGGAAGGGTGGTGATTGAAGACGGTCACATTTGGGATGCGCGCCAATGACGAAACCCGAATTCCGAAGCCAGCCTCAGTCTCGTGGGTATCGCGTCAGGATTCTGGATTTCGTCACTCGGGCTTCTTTCGGATTTGGGTGGTTGGGTGTTTC
>JAYPGD010000018.1:24104-25137 GCA_038126655.1 Verrucomicrobiales bacterium | reverse complement strand
ACCCCGAATCAAATTACCGCTGACGACCGGCATTCCCCGTTCTCGGCCTGTCGCGCCGTAGTTCCGGCTTTGCGGAACGAAGGCGGATTCTCGGTTCTCGGTTCTCGGTTCTCGATGCTGCATCACGCATCACGCATCACGCATCGAGCATCGAGCATCCCACTCTCACGCCGGTTTCGGCGGCCAGGGGAGATTTGATACGTCGCCGCCGGAGGCGAAGGTTTGCATGAGGGGATCCATTTCGGCGGCGAAGCGCTGTTGGTTTTCCCGCCATGTAAAGGACAACCGAACCGCATGCAGGGCGTGATTGGGTAGGATCAGCCGATCTTTACCGGCTTGAGTGAGCTGATTGCGGACGAAATCGAGGTAGAGGGATTCATCCCCGCCGTAGATCTTGTCGCCGACGATGGGGCAGCCGAGGTGGGCCAGGTGGATGCGAATCTGGTGTTTGCGTCCGGTTCGCGGACGGACGCAGACGAGGGAGAACCGGCCTTCCGGGCGTTCGAATGTCGATTCGGTCCGGTATTCGGTGACGGCTTCCGCACCGTCGTCCCTGACACAATCCTTGATGGCGACCTCGCTGCGTTCGTCTTTGCCAAGCGGGGCGTCGATCGTCCCCTGTGGTTCCGGCGGACAGCCGCGCACAATCGCCCGGTATTCCTTGGCCGCCTCGCGCGCCTCCCACAGCCGCCGCAACTCGCGGGCGGCCTCGTCAGACTTGGCGACGAGCGTCAGACCGCCGGTCTCGCGATCCAGGCGATTGACCAGATGGGCGGTCGAGTCGGATCCAAGATGAAGCCGTATCCGCGAAATCAGGCTGGAATAGACATCGCCCTTGGTGGGATGGCAGACGAGGCCGGCCGGTTTGTCGATGACCAGCAGTTCGTCGTCTTCGTAAACGATGGGGAAGAGGTCGGTCATGGTTGAGCGGTGGGAATCGCTTCCGGAGCGCCGAGCATTGCTCTGCCAGAGCGCTCGCCAACGGCCAATGCCGAGCAATGCTCGGCGCTCCGAAGTTTAACGGCTGCACGGA
>JAYPGD010000018.1:21716-24094 GCA_038126655.1 Verrucomicrobiales bacterium | reverse complement strand
CTATTTCTAAACCGGGGGGCTCTTGGGCGTGGTTGTTGGGGGGGTGGTTTGGGCTCCGGGCGGGCCTCCTTTGGCGCGCACAACGCGCTCGAAACCGCCCACGCCCTTCAAAGGCGCGCCGCTCCGTTGGCTTGAAGGAACAAGACTGTGCAAGATGCACGCCTAACCGGCCCGGGAATCACTTGTCCCCTTCGACCAGCGGCTTATCGGCGGCCTCCCAGTCGAGCATGCTGCCGGAGTAGTCGTAGAGAAATTGGAAGCCCATCTGTTTCATGACCTTGGTGGCGCGGCCGCTGCGTCCGCCGCTGCGGCAATGCAGGGCGTAGGGGCGGTTCCGGTCCAGCTTGGCGACCTTTTCCCGGAAGTCCGGCGCGGTGAAATCGATGTTCCAGGCCTTGGCGACATGGCCGTCGCGGAATTCCCCGGGTGTCCGCACATCCAGCACCTGGGTGCGGTGGTGTTTGGCGAAAGCCTCAAAGGCCTCGGTGTCGATGACGCGGGATGGAAAGGACTCGATGGCTTGGGCGGGTTTGTCCGGCTGCGGGCGCTCCAAGGCCCAGTGAATGCCGCGGACCAGCATCTGCATGAAGGGCTGGGAGGCGAAGTCCTTGGCGTCGCCAAGCGAGGAATAGAACACCCGCGCGCCCTTGTATTTGTGGGTCCAGGCCACCGGCTCGGGTTTGGCTCCCTCTACCGTTCCATTCAACAACAGGGTCGCGCCTTCGGCCAGAGGAGTCGTCTCGTAAAGCGAGCCGCCGGTGACGAAGGTCTTTTTCACGCCCAGCATGATGGGATGCTTGGCGGCCGCTTGGGGAACGCGCGCTGTCGCGACGAGATGATTCTTGTGATGCCCGTGGTAGTTGCCGCCGAGAACCTCGTTGTCCCATTCCTTCCAGTTTTCAAAGGCATGGCTCGTGGTGCGCAGGCCAACCACGGGGCCGCCCTTCTCCACGTAGGAGCGGATCCGGGACAACTGGTCCTTGGGCAGGGTCATGCGCCGGATCATGAGGATGGCGAGGTCCGCGGATTTGAGGGCGTCCAGGCCGTCGATGTTCTCGCCGCGGCCGCGCTGGAGATAGGTCGTCTTGAATCCGTGATGCTCCTCGAGGTAGGCCGCCAGCGCCGGAAGCGTGATCATGGAGCTATATTCGTATTCCCCGCTGATCAGGACGACGTGGGGCTTTTCGGCGGCCTGGAGCGAGGCGGACGCGCCAAGGAGACCAAGGGCGAAAAAGACGGAACGGACAAATCGGGACATTGACTTCATGGGTGAAAACTACTGTGCAGGGGGGCAGGAACACAAGCGTCGTGGAACGGTTCGTCCACACAAACCGCGAACCGGCATTACGCGTTCGCGCCCGGGCCGGCTCGCGGCCATGGACCGCACGGTGAAGTTCCAGGGCGTTTCTTTTCCAACACCGAGCACACAGCGGGCGGAAGGACCACGGAGAAAGGCATTTTCCCCTGTGGCTCTCAGTGTTCTCCACGACCTCTGGGCACAAGTCACGGCGCGATCGCCGCCGGAACGCGCGAGTCCCGGCGGCGCCGCTCCGAAAAAGGACGCTGAGCCCGATCATGTTTCCGTTTTACGCGACCGGACTTCGGCGCTTCACTGCCGGCGATGTCGCTGCCGCACAAGATTTCCACCCTGCTCTATTGTTTCAACGAGCGCGACGAGGTTCTCCTGATCGAACGCGCCCAGGAACCGAACCTGGGTTGCTGGAGTCCGCCGGGCGGAAAGCTCATCACGACCGACGGCGAATCGCCCCACGCCTGCGCCTGCCGCGAGGCCAACGAGGAAATGGGCCTGGTGTCCGAACCGACCGACTGGCGCCTCACCGGCATGGTCAGCGAGGCTGGCTACCACGGGCAGGCCCACTGGTTGATGTTCCTCTTCGAATTGACCCGGCCGCTCAACGAAACCCCGCCGCCCCATACAGAGGGCCGTTTCGATTTCTTCGCCAAGGATGAAATCCCCGCTCTGAAGCTGCCGGTCAATGACGGCGAATACATCTGGCCGGCGTTCTGGACGCACCGGGGCGGCTTCTTCAGCGCGTCCTGCCGCTGTTATCCGGACATCCCGAACGACTGGCGGATCGAACAGTCGGCCCCCGCCTGAAAGTGATCGAATTCGTGACACAACGGAGACGGAGCGCGGCTGCGTCGAAGACCAGCCGCAGCAACCCCGCCCGGCAACAAGGCCTGGGGTTCGCCGCACACGTTCCAGCATCCCAACCTGCTGCGGCTGATCCCGAAGACGGGACACAGCCGCGCTCCGCCCGGCATCGGTCGGTTCCCCGCTTCAACCCAACCGCCGCGCGATCCTGAGACGCCGCATCTCCTCCGCCGAACCCCGCCGCTTCCATACCATGAACGAA
>JAYPGD010000018.1:14948-21706 GCA_038126655.1 Verrucomicrobiales bacterium | reverse complement strand
CGGGGCGGCTTCTTCAGCGCGTCCTGCCGCTGTCATCCGGACATCCCGAACGACTGGCGGATTGAACAGTCGGTCCCCGCCATCGGGTGACAACCGAGACCTGCCGAAAGCGTGAACGAACCTGTGAGCCAACGAATCCGGAGCGCGGCTGTGTCAAAGACCAGCCGCAGCAATCCAGCTCGCAAACAAGGCCGGAGGGCCACGACGCGCGGCCCCGCAATTCGAACCGCCGCGCAATCCTGAAACACCCGGACTCCTTCACCCCATGGACGAACCGATCATCGACCTGCACAGCGACGCCCATTTCATGGCCGAGGCCTTGCGGCAGGCGACGAAGGCGTATCGCGCCGCGGAAACGCCGGTCGGCGCCGTCATCGTCAACCGCGGCGAGATCATCGCGCGCGCTTTCAACCAGGTGGAGACGCTGAAGGACGCCACCGCGCACGCGGAAATGCTGGCCATCACCCAGGCGGAGGCAGCCATCGGCGACTGGCGACTGAGCGACTGCACGCTCTTCGTGACCAAGGAACCGTGCCCGATGTGCGCGGGCGCCATTGTCCATGCGCGACTGGATCGCGTGGTCTTCGGAACGGGCGACCCCAAGGGCGGCGCCGCGGGCGGCGCCTTGAACCTGCTCCAGTTCCCGACGCTTAATCACCGTTGCGAGATCACCGCCGGCGTCCGGGAAGCGGAATGCACCACGCTGTTGAAATCGTTCTTCCAGGAACGACGGGAGGCGAACCGGGCCAGGAAGCGGGAATCCGGGGAATGAAGCCCGGCCCGTCCGACAACAGCCCGCCCGTTCGCCTACCCGATCTCCACGGCTCCCGAGTCGCGCCAACGAAAGGCGGCGTCAAGCCGCGCGCAATTCAAGACGCTGACGCGCGGCGATCTGGTTGAAGGGAGGCGCGAGGGCGCTGGGCGGAGAATCTGCCGCGGGACATGAGTTGGATTCGCGCCTCGTTGGAGTTCTCACGCTTGAACAAAGCCGGCTTGCCAACGTCCAAGCCGGATGTATCGTTGCCGCATGTTGAAACGATGGATGGGGTTTCTTTTCCCGCTGCTGCTCTCCAGCCTCGCGGCCTTGGCGGCGCATGATCAGGTTTTCCTGAAGGAAAAGGGAACGGTTTCCGGCAAGATTCTGGCCGAAAAAAAGGATCAGGTCGTGATCGATGTGGGCTACACCGTGCTGGTCGTCCCCCGGGACCAGGTATCGCGAATTCTCCGGGCGGCAGACCCCGCCAAATCGACGACCGAGGACGCGAAACCGCTGGAGACCAACCTGGAATTCTACCGCCGATCCGACAGCGAGGCGCCGAAGCGCACTGTAAAGGAACTCGTGGACACATTGGGCGAAGCCGTCGTGCAGGTGCGCACGCCCGGCGGCCTGGGTTCCGGCTTCATTCTCAACGAGGAGGGCTACCTCATCACCAACTTTCACGTGATCGAGGGCGAGACGCAGATTTCCATCGAGGTCTACCACAAGAAGAAGGGGCAACTGGAACGCAAGAACTACAAGGACGTGCGCATCATCGCCATCGACCGGTTCGCCGATCTGGCCCTGTTGAAGATTGACGACGAGGATGCGCCGCAGTTCAGGAATGTGCCGGTGGGCTCGGCCGATCCTCTGGGCGTGGGCGAAGGCGTCTTCGCCATCGGCAGCCCGCTGGGTCTTGAGCGCACGGTCACCGAGGGCATCGTCAGCACGAAGACGCGCCAGATGCAGGGCCGGCTTTATCTTCAGACAAGCACGCAGATCAATCCGGGAAACAGCGGCGGCCCGTTGTTCAACCTCGCCGGCGAGGTCGTCGGCGTGACCAACATGAAGATGACCTTCAGCGAGGGGCTGGGCTTCGCCATTCCGGCCGAACAGGTGAAGTACTTTCTCGATCACCGCGACGCCTACGCCTACGACAGCGAGAATCCGAACAACGCCTTCCGCTACCTCCCCCCGCCGAGGCGCCCCCGGAAGGCCGTCAAAGCGAAGAATTGATCTGAAACACGCCTCGCCGCCGAAACCGAGCCCGCCAGCGCGCGTCACAGCCGGCCGGCCGGCGTCACGAAACACAACATGCCTTTCAATCCGACAGAGACAAATCGTATGAAGCCCAGCCCTTTCAAAGCCCTTGCCGCAGCCGCCCTGACCCTGACCGGGGCCTTCGCCTGCGCCGCCGCCACACCGCCGCCCCAGGAACTGCTGCCCGCAGACACCCTGGCCATGCTCACCGCCCCGGACTGGACAAAACTCGGCGCCGACGGCCAAAAGAGCGCGACCACCCGCTTCCTGGAGGATCCCGCCATGCGCCCCTTCGTGGAGAAATTCAAGGCGGCGTGGAACAAGAACATCCTTGAGCCGATCGAGCGCGACCTCGGCATCCGGTTCAGCGACTACAGCGACATCGTCACCGGCCAGATCACCGCGGCCGTCGTGCAGAATGGTTGGAACGGCGGCCCCGGCCGCGATCCGGCGGTCCTGTTCATCCTGGACAGCGGCGACAATCAAAGAAAGCTCGCCCGGGCTCTGGCGGACGTCCAGTCCAAGTGGACCGACAGCGGCAAACAGCTCAAGACCCGCGACGTGCGCGGCGTCCAGTTCACCGAATACGAACTCAAGGGCGCGGATCTTCAGGCGACCGTCAAACGGATCTTCCCCCTGCTCGACGATGGAGCCCCCGCCGGAGGGGACGCGCCCAATGTCAAGGTCCACGTGGCGCAGTCCGAGTCATTGCTGCTCATCGGCAACGATCCGCAGGCCTTTGAGAAGCTGCTCGTCCGCCAGTCCGGCGGCTCCGTCCCCTCCCTCGCCCGACTGCCCGCCTACGAGCGCGACCACAATGCGCTGTTTCGCGACGCGGGCATCTACGGCTGGATGCACCTCAGGAAATTCATCGACATCGCACTGGAACAGGCGCGGGCGGGCGGGCAGGCCGCGCCGGCCAACCCCCTGATGCCAATCCCGGCTCCCGACAAATTGATGGAGGCGCTCGGCATCGCCGGACTGAAGACCGCCACCTTCCACATCGCCCAGGAAGACGACGGCGAGATCGCCGGCGCCTTCCTCGGCATCCCGGAACAGGAACGCAAGGGCCTGTTCAAGCTGCTCATGGCGGCGCCCAAGGATTCCAGCCCGCCGGCCTTCGTTCCCGACGATGTCGCCAGCTTCAGCCGCTGGCGTCTGGACGCCAAGAAATCATGGAACGATTTCGAGGCCCTCCTCAACAGCCTCTCTCCGCAGTTCGGCGCGACGTTGAACTTCATCCTCGCGCCGGTCGGCAAGGACAAGGATCCCAACTTCGACATCCGGCAGGCCTTCTTTGGCAATCTCGGGGACGACTTCATCTCCCTGGCCAAAGCGCCGCGCAGCTCGGAATTGGAGGAGATCGCCCAGCCGCCGTCGCTGGGCCTGATCAGTTCGCCCAACCCCGCGCAACTCGCCAACGCCTTGAAAATGCTCGCCTCCCTCTCGCCGCTCGGCGGCGGCGCCGTCGAGGAGCGCGAGTTCCTCGGCCGCACCATCTACAAACTCGGCCTGCCCTCCCAACCCGACGGCAAGGGCGGCTTCAAGGAGATGGGAATCCATTTCGCCGCCACCGGCAATTTCGTGGCCGTGTCCATCGACGCGCCCATGCTGGAATCCTACCTCCGCGACAGCTCCGTCAGCCGTCCCTTGAAAGCCCTCCCCGGCCTAGCCCAGGCCGCGGAACGCGTCGGCGGCATGAACACCGGCTTCTTCTACTACGACAACCCGACCGAAACCCTGAAAGTGATCTTCGAAACCTTCCGCAAGGATCCGGACGCCTTCGAGGACATCATCTCCTCGCAGTTCACCGGCATGCCCGGCATCGAACTCTGGAACACGGAAAAACGCCGGGAATGGATCGATTTCTCGCTGCTGCCGCCTTTCGACCAGGTGGCAAAGTATTTCGGCTACAGCGTCTTTGCCGTCCGGGAAACGCCGGCCGGGATCCGATTTGACGGCTTCACCCCCACGCCGCCGCAGCTGCGGTAAAAACGAATACCGCCGCCTCCGGCGCGGACGCAACGGGCCGCAGCGGAGGGTGTCTCGAAATCGGACAATGAATTGTTTTCTGGATTTGAAATTCCCCAAAACGCTTGACATGCAACAGTCCTCCCCCTGCTACCGGCGGCTCATTCAGAGATGAATACCGGCGCTGCATCCGCCCCAAACAGCTTGATTTGGAGCCATCTTATGAAGAAGATGCTCGCCGGCTGACGCCCTTGATCAATAGCGCTACAGCAATTCTTGGGACGCTGACCACAGCAACCTTACGACAGAGCAGAAACCAGCAAGACAAACACAGAAACCTAACGAAACGATGAAACTCAGAATCCAAAAATAGACCAAGGCATGCCTGGTGTCCGCGCTCTTGGTCGGCGGCTTCCTCAGTACCGACTCGGCTGATGCGCAAACCAGCGGACTCGATCAGAAACGCAAGCAGCGGATAACGACCGGCAAGGATGTCCCCCCCAGCGACTACTACACCGGCCGTTCCCCGTTCAAGCCCTTCCGCGGCGCGCCGGACCCCGCGCCCGCGACGGCCTACACCCCGCCCCCGGCGACGACCAACTGCGACCGGGTCGACACCGAACTCCTTCATATGACCAAGACCATGCCCCGCGAGGTTTCGTTGGGCGAGACGTTCACCTTCGAGATCAAGGTCACGGCCAAGGACCGTGTGGCCGACGTCGTCGTCACGGACATGCTCCCTGAGGGACTTGAGTTCGTGAGCGCAACGCCGAAGGCGACCAAGGACGGCTCCTCCCTGATCTGGAAGTTCTCCGAAATGGACCCCAACACCTACGCCACCCTCAAGGTGAAGGTCAAGGCGACCAAGGAAGGCTCCATTGAGAACTGCGCCAAGGTTCACGCGCTTCCGCGCGTCTGCGCCAAGGTGTTTGTCGGCAAGGCCTCGCTCACGATCGAAAAGACCGGCCCGGCCCGCGCCCTGCTCGGCAGCGACTGCCTACAACATCGTCGTCCGCAACACCGGCACCAGCGTCGCCACGAACGTGTTCGTCACCGACACCGTCCCGGAAGGTCTGACGCACTCCAGCGGCGACAAGACCCTGACGTTCAACGTCGGCGACCTCGCGCCGAAGCAGTCCCGCACCATCCCGGTCACCCTCAAGGCGGCCAAGCGCGGCAACCACTGCAACAAGGCCACCGTCAAGTCCTCCAACGCCGGCCAAGCCAGCGACGAGGCCTGCACGCTCGTCGTCTCCCGCGGCCTCGAGATCGTCAAGACCGGCGACAAGAAAGCCATCCTCGGCAAGACCGCCAACTACAAGATCGTGGTCAGCAACACCGGCGACACCGACCTCACCGACGTGATCGTCACGGACAGCGCGCCGGCTGAAACGCGCATCGTCAAGGCCTCCGACGGCGGTTCCGTCAGCGGCAACTCGGTCGTCTGGAGCCTCGGCACGCTCGCCAAGGGCGCGAAGAAGGAGCTCAGCGTCACGCTGACCTCCGGCATCGCAGGCACGCACTGCAACGGCGCCACCGTCCGCTCGGCCGAAGGCCTGACCAAGTCCTCACAGGCCTGCACGGTCTGGGAAGGTCTGCCCGCGCTGCTCCTGGAAATGGTCGACAACCCCGGCCAGATCCGTGTGAACGAAGGCACGGTCTACACCATCACGGTCGAGAACCAAGGCACCGCGAAGGACACCAACATCCGCCTCGAGGTCACCTTCCCCGAGGGCGTGACTCCGGTCTCCTCGCCGGACGGAACGGTCACCGGCAACAAGGTCGTGCTGAAGCCCTACCCGGCTCTCCAGCCCGGCGGACGCTTCGCCTACACGATCAACGCCAAGGGCGCGAAGGAAGGCATCCACGTCATCGAAGTGACCCGCGTCTCGGACTCGATCCCGGTGAAGATCTCGGAACAGGAGACCACCCGCGTCTACTAAGCTGAGATCCGATTGAATCACAACCGGCGGACCGCAAGGTCCGCCGGTTTTTTTGTGTCCGGCGCGAATTCCTTGCCTCGCCGTGCGCGACGAAGCAGGATGAGCTTCAAGCAATCATGAAGAATCCGACCAACCGCCGCCGTTTTCTCCGCAACTCCTTCCTGGGCGCCGCCGCGCTGAGCCTGCCCGTCCGTTCATGGAGCCAGGTCCAGGGGGCCAACACCGACATCCGCGTCGCCGTCGTGGGCTTCAACAGCCAGGGCCGCGTCCACATCGAGGGCTTCCGCAAGATGCCCGGAGTCCGGGTCGTCGCGCTCTGCGACGCCGACCAGTCCGTGCTCGACCGCGAGGCCGCCAAATTCCGGAAGCGCGGGGAAAACGTCGCCCAATACACCGACGTCCGCCGACTGCTGGAGAACGGCGACATCGACGTTGTCACCACCGCCACGCCGAACCACTGGCACGCGCTGGTCTCCATCTGGGCCATCCAGGCGGGAAAGGACGTCTATGTCGAGAAACCCGTTTCCCACAATGTCTGGGAAGGCCGGCAGATCGTCCGCGCCGCGCGCAAGCACGAGAAGATTGTCCAGACCGGAACGCAGAGCCGATCCAGCGACGGCGTGCGCGAGGGCATTGAATACGTTCGATCCGGCAAACTCGGCGCCATCAAGCTCGCCCGCGGGCTCTGCTACAAGCGACGCAAGACCCTGGGCCTGGTCAACGGAGAGCAACCCGTTCCCGGCTCGGTGGACTACGATCTCTGGACCGGCCCCGCCGCGCTGGAGCCGTTGACACGCTACAAGCTTCACTACGACTGTCACTGGGTC
>JAYPGD010000018.1:8569-14938 GCA_038126655.1 Verrucomicrobiales bacterium | reverse complement strand
GCGACATCGGCAACCAAGGCATCCATGAGATGGACATGGCCCGTTGGGCGCTCGGACAACCCAAGCTCTCCCCCTCCATTGTCAGCATTGGCGGCCGATTCGGATACCAGGACAACGGCGAAACCGCCAACACCCAGGTCGCCCTTCACCAATACCCCGAGGCCCCCCTGATCTTTGAGGTGCGCGGCCTGCCCGAAAAAACCGGCTCCGAGACCCTGCCGAACCTGAAGGGCGCGCGCGTCGGCGTCATCGTCGAATGCGAGGACGGCTCCCTCGTCATCCAGGCCAACCAGGCCGTCGTCCATGACGCCAATGGAGCCGCCGTGAAAACCTTCGGCGACCGCCGCGAAGACCACCGCCTCAAACACCGCACGAACTTCATCGAGGCCGTCCGCAGCCGCGACCACGCCCACCTCAACGCCGACATCGAGGACGGCCACATCTCCAGCGCGCTCTGCCATACCGCCAACATCTCCCATCGACTCGGCGCCGCCGCCGGCGCCCGCGAAATCCGCGACGAACTTGCCGGCGACGCGGCCGCTTCCGAGACCTTCGGTCGCTTCGTCGATCACCTGAGGGCGAATGGCGTGGACATCAACCTCGAACTCGCCACCCTGGGCGCGCCGCTGGTGATGAATCCGGACAAGGAGAACTTCTACGCCAACGGCCGCGCCAACGCGCTCCTCACCCGCGAATACCGCAAAGGCTTCGCCGTGCCAAGGCGGGTCTAGCTGAACGCCCGCAACAACCCACGCCGGCGACCATGAATGAAAGACGCGCCCAACGCTTTTCCAGCAAGACACGATGACCGCCCCGCCCAAGTTCCCATTCCGCGCGCTTGCGACCCTGTCGCTTTCGCTCCTCCTCCTCGCCAGCGCCTCAGCCGCCTCGCTCAACCTCCCCGAATCCAAGGTCAGCGAGTGGAAAGGCTTCAAGCATCACGCCTTTCAGTTTGACGGCCGCGCCTGCCGGTTGGTCGTTCCGGAGCAGGCTGCCGAGGGCCGCCCCTGGATCTGGCGGGCGCGCTTCTTCGGACATCGCCCCGAAGTGGACATCGCGCTGTTGAAGCGCGGCTGGCACGTCGCCTACATCGATGTCGCCGGCTTGTTCGGCAGCCCCGGGGCGGTCGGCCACTGGGATCGGTTCTACGACCTGCTGGTCAAGCAGAACGGCTTTGCCCCCAAGCCGGCCCTGGAAGGCATGAGTCGCGGCGGCCTGATCGTCTACAACTGGACCGCGAAGAATCCCGACAAGGTCGCCTGCATCTACGCCGACGCGCCGGTCTGCGATTTCAAGAGCTGGCCGGCGGGCAAGGGCTCCGGCAAAGGCAGCCCGAAAACCTGGCAGACCTGCCTCGCCGCGTACGGTTTCACGGAGAAACAGGCTCTGGCCTATCCGGGCAATCCCATCGACAACCTCGCACCCATCGCCAAGGCGGGCATTCCCCTGCTCCATGTTTCCGGCGACAACGACCTCGTCGTGCCGATCACCGAGAACACCTCGATCATCGAGCGTCGCTACCGGGCCCTCGGCGGCGACATCCGCGTCATCGTCAAATCCGGCATCGGCCACAAGCACGGCCTGGAAGACCCCTCCCCCATCATCGACTTTGTGATCCAACACGCAGGGCGCCGCTGAACTCAACGCGCCTTTCGCCCGGCGGACATCGAAATCGCAACGGTTCGCCTGCCCGCTCACGCAAGACTCTCGGCCACGGCGCGCTCCAGAAGGGCCTCGACCGCCCGCTTCTCCGACTCCGCGGCGGCGCTCGTCTCCGGCAGACCCAAGGCCTCCACCACGACAACATCCCCTTCGAGAATCCGCGCGACAGTCTTTGATTTGAATTGGAGTTCCGGCATAAATGCCCCCGTCCGAGGCGACGTCGTTATAGGCCAACCCGCGCGGCGACACAACGCCCGCCGCCAACCGCCGCCCGGCGAAGACAAGCCGTGCACCTGAAACATCTGAGACTCCGCGACTTTCGCAACTACGGCCGGCTCGACATCGACTTCGAGCCGGGGTTCCACGTGCTTCTCGGAGACAACGCCCAGGGCAAGACCAACATCCTGGAGGCGATCTACCTCCTGGCCACCCTCCGCTCCTTCCGCGGCGTCGGCGGCGCCCAGATGATCGCCCACGACAAGACCGGCTACTTCGTCGGCGGCCGCGTCGTCGGCCAAGGCGAACGCGAGATCAAGATGTACTGGTCGCGCAAGGAGCGCAAACTGACGCTCGATTCGCAACCCGTCCGCAAGCTCACCGATTTCTTCGGAGCCCTGCGCGTCGTCGTCTTCTGCACCGAGGATCTGCAACTCGTCAAGGGCGCGCCGCGCATCCGCCGCCGCTTCATCGACCTGCTGCTTTCCCAGACGCACCCCGGCTATCTGCCGCTGCTGCAGCGCTACATGAAGGCCGTGCGCGCCCGCAACGCCATCCTGAAGCAACGGATGATCGACGCCGCCGCCCTGGACAGTTTTTCCCGGGAACTCGTGAAGTGCGGCGATGAATTGATCCAGCTTCGCAAGGAATTCTTCCCCCGGCTCTCGCCGCTTGCGCGCCTGGCGTTTCGGCGGATCACGAACGACGCCGAGGAGCTGCGCGTGGAGTATCGCCCCAGCGTGAAGCGCGATTTCGCCGTGGAGCTCGCGCAATCCCGGGACCGCGAACTGAGCCAACGCTCCACCATCGTCGGCCCCCATCGCGACGATGTGCTGCTGCACCTGAACGACAAGTCCGCGGCCAACTACGGCAGCGAGGGACAGAAACGCTCCCTCGCCATCGCCTTGAAGATGGCGCAGGCCGAATACCTCGCCGGCATCCACGGCTCGCCCCCGATCCTGCTGATCGACGACGTCATGGGCGAACTCGACATCAAACGCCGCAGCGGATTCCTCCCCCTCCTCGAACGCTCCCACCGCGCCCACGGCCAGGTTTTCATGACCTGCACCGAGGAAAACTGGCCCGAAGAACTCGGCCAGAAACTCCACCGCTGGACAGTGAGGTCAGGCTCGTTGAAGAGGCGCGATTGATCGGACGCCATCCGGCAAAGCTGCATTGCCGAAACTCTCCCGAAAGGCGGCAGCAGCCGAGGCGACGGGGCTCAACTCAATGAACCCAGTCCAGAACCAGCCTTCTCACGTCGGCTGCTACAAAGGTTTTGGACTTTTGAGACAGTCGCTTCAGCGCAGCCCTACCGGGCATTTTGAGTCGCCCTTGCCGCCTCTCCCAGTCGTTTGATCCCCTCGCGAATCCGGGCCTCGCTGGCGGCTCCGAAGCTCAGGCGCATTTCGCGGTTGGGCTTTCGGCGGGATGAATCGTCCGCGTAACAAAGCTGCCCCGGGACGTAGAGGACATCGCGCTTGAGCGTCTCCTCAAACAACCGGGATTTCAATCCGGTCGGCCTGGTTCGCGGGAATCTGGCCCAGACATTCAAGCCGCCGCAAGGCGTCGCCCATTCGGCCAGTCCTCCGCAATGTTTCTCCAACGCGCCAAGCATCGCCTTCGCCTTGCGTCCATAGCGTTTGCGCAGGTCCCGCACGTGATCCTCATAGAGGCCTGAATCAATCGCCTCGCGCAGGATCTGCTGGGGCAGATTCGATGTGCCAAAGTCATGGTTGCCCTTGATCCGCATGGTCACGGAGAGGACCTCCTTGGGAGCCATTCCAAATCCGACGCGAATGCCGGTCGCAAAGGGCTTGCTGTAGGTGCCCGAGTAGATCACCCGCTCCTCCGCCCCGGGCAGCGTCAACGCCGAGGCCGGATCGTCGCCGGCAAAGCGCAATTCGCGATAGGCCGCGTCCTCCATCAGGTAGATCGGATGGCCGGCCGCGCGCTCATACTCCGCCAACAACTTCAGCGCCGCGGCCTTCTTCGCCAGGCTCGTGGTCGTCCCGGTCGGATTCTGGTGATAGGAAACCAGGTAAAGCGCCTTCACGCGGGGCAGATCGCCATCCTGTTTCAATCGTTCCAGGGTTTCGCCCAGATGCGCGACATCAATGCCATCCGCCTCCATCCGGACGCCCCGGCATCGCATCCCCCGACTCTGGGCGATGCCGAGATACACAAAGTAGGTGGGATCCTCGACCAGCACGATATCGCCCGGATCAAACAGCGCCTCGCTGACCATGTAGAGAAACTGCTGCGAACCATGCGTGATCATCAGACGACCGGCGTCGTGCGCGGAGCTTCCGACCGTGGAGCAGTCCTGACCGCGCAAGCGCTCCACCGTCAACTCCCGCAGCAATGCATCCCCCGCCCCCGTGCCGTATTGCAACGCCGAGGGGCCGCGCTTCGAACATCCGAGAATACGATCCAAAACCGCCCGCGTCTGTTCGACCGGCAGGGACGGATTGTCCGTGAATCCGGCGGCCAACGAGATCAGCTTCGGCCGGTCCAACGCGACTTTCATCAACCACGAGATCGGCGGCTCATCGGTCCGGCGGCCCAGCCCGGACAAGGCGGATTTCAGTTTCGACATGGCGTGGTTGTAGCGGGCGAACGCGGATTTGTGAATGCGGGAAGAACATGGGTATGAGGGTATGGGAGAGTGTGGGTATATGGGCGGTCGAAGAATGCGAACGTTTGACTTTCGCCTTCCTTTTCTCCCCCCGCTTCCTCATTCCAACGTCGCAAAGAAATCCTCCAATGCCTCGAGGTATCGATCCCGGTTCACCACCAGGGTGTCGTTGTGGCCGCCTTCGAGTTCGCGGAATAGTTTGGGCTCCCTGGCCGCCGCAAAGAGCTTCTCCCCGTGATGGTATTTCACGATCTCGTCGTCGCGTCCATGCAGGACCAGAATCGGCGCGTCGATCCGGTCCAGGCGATTGATGGTGTCGTACTGGATGGAGCCCAGCAGACGGACGGGCAGAAAGGGAAAGAATTCCGCGGCGATGTCCGGGACGCTGGTAAAAGTGCGCTCCAGGATCAGGGCCTTGATGGTCTTCTCCATCGCCAACTGAGAACTGATCCCCCCGCCCAAGGACTCGCCCAACACGATGACATTCTCCGCCTTGAAGCCTTTCGCCACCAACCAGTCGTGCGCGGCGCGGGCGTCGTGATAGGTCCCCTCCTCGCCAGGTTGCCCCCCGCTCCGTCCGTAGCCCCGGTAATCGAAGGCAAACAAGCTGGCGCCGGTCGCCAGCAACGCTTGAAAATGCATGAGCCGCCCGCTGATATTGCCGGCATTGCCATGGCATTGAAGGATCACCCAGTCCTTGCGGGGCGACGATTCGCGGGCCGGAAAGAACCAACCATGGAGATCAATCCCATCGCTGGCGACGAATCTCACGTCCTCGAACGGCCGTTGCAATGACGCGGCGTCGCCGTAGATCTCCCGGCTCGGATGGTAAACCTGACTGTGTTCGAACTGTCGGAACATGGCCCAGAAAAGCAGCGCGCACGCCAACGCGGCGATCCATTTGAACAGCCGTCGTAGCCGCCCCCAATCCGGCTTCACGCCGGAAACCGTCTCCTCACCCACGTCCGCAGGTCCTCCATCGAGGCCCAGTCCGGCTCCTCGGCGACGCCGAAGCCAGGACATTGCAGGCTCCCGCAATTGACGATCCCGTCGCGAATCCGCACATACCATTCGCCGTCGCGCTCCTCATAGAGATCGGTGTGATGCCGGCCGAGGGATTCCTTGTCCTTCGCGCTGACAAAGGCGAGTCCGCGATTGAGGTGATGCCCATTGCGCTCGCAGTTGTCCAACCCCAGCATGCCGACCGTGACGAAGTCCTGCTGCAACGGCGCGATCGCCAGGTTCTGCAGGTCCTCCGCGCTTTGAAACGCCGGTTTGCCCAGATCGTTGTAGTGAACCACGCGCACACGGTTGATCAGCGACTTGAAGAAGCCCTTGCAGTTCTTGTGCGACGTCCCCGCGTAGCCGATCGCATGCGCGCGCTTGAAGGCGTCCACCGAACCGTCCGCCTCGTCGATCAACAACAGCTTGCGCTCCGAGATCTTCCGGATCATCCCCGAGGTCGCGGGATCGAGCGTCAACGCCCGCGGCAAGGGCTGCTCGATGTAGGAGGTGTGTTGAAACATCCCCGGGATGTCCTTCTCGAACCGGTCAATGAATTCAGCGAAGACCCCGAGGTCGGAGTAGGCCTCATTGGCGTCGAGCGTCACGGCGGTGTCGGCGTCCTGCGGCAGCGCCTCCCAGATCGAGCGCAGTCGCGCGATGTCCGCATCCACCTTGCCGCCAACCTTGATCTTGAACTGGCTCAAACCGTAACGCCGGATGCTGTCATCGACCGCCTCGGGCAGTCCGTCGTTCACGCGCATCGCCTTCGGCACATCGGACAGGCGGACGGGATCCGCGGGGCCGATAGTATGCCGCACCTTGAGCCGAGTCGCCGGCCGCGCCGGAAG
>JAYPGD010000018.1:0-8559 GCA_038126655.1 Verrucomicrobiales bacterium | reverse complement strand
ATGGGCAGCTTCGGCAGGTCCTTATCGGCCCGATGCGCTGCAAATCCCAGTCGATCCTCGCGAAACATCTGGAACGCGGACGCATTGTTCAGCCGGCAAAAGGCGTCCACCAACGCGCGCTCGATCAGCGCCGAGGCAAAGGACGAGGACAGGCCCTCCTGCTTGGTCCGCGCGCCGGCGGCCATGATCTTCGGATGGGCCTCCAGCCACTTCTCAAACGGCGTCTCGAACGTCGGCGCGCCCAGATAGATCTCCCGCGCCTCGTAGATCAGGTCGATCAATTCGCGCAGCTTGAGTCCACGGTCGCGTCCGGGCCGCTTGTCCAGCCACCGGACGGACAGGCGGTCGCCGCTGCACCCGAATGCCTCGCGCCCCTTGTCGTCGGCCAGGATCAGGCGGACGTGCGCCAGCGGATTCGTCCGCCGCTCCGCCTTCGCGGCGCTGCCGATTTTGAAGGCGATTCGCCCGGGAGCGGTCTCACGGACATGGAGTTCGATGTGTTTGATCGTGTAGCTCATTTGGAAAACACGTCTCCGAGCTTGGATCAATTTCCTTCGATTGCGAGAGGAAACGCGGCTCCACTCACCGCGCGCAGAACGCCTCGAACGCCCCGCCGAACAGGTCCTTCACATCGCGTTCCAACTCCGCGTCGCTCACAACCCAGCCGGTTTTCTCCAGGTCCGCATACTTGTCGATCAGGGCGCGGGTGATGACCTCGCGGGAATGCGACCACTTGTAGATGACCTGGTCCATGACGCGCGCGTCCGAATGCTGCGGCGTGACGCTCAGGCCGATCAATTCCAGACGCATGCGCGTCATTTCATCGATGACATGCGGGATGTTGGTGAACCACCAGCAGCCGAAGACGTGCAGGTTGCGGAATTTGCGCGCCGCAACGCAGAGCTCGTGCTGATTCTCGCGCGACAGGGCCGTCACCGCGAACTTGTTGTCCGGATGGGCGGAGAAAAGACGCTCGTAGTTCGAGATGTCGAATTTGGCCAGGCCGTCGCCGGCCATCTGCAACAAGGGATTCACCCCGCGCTTCACCCCGGGCATCAGCGCAAAGGGCAGCCCCCGCTCGCGACAGTGCGGCAGGACCGCCTTCTCGATCAACGTCCCGCAGGGGCTGTCGTCCGGATAAGCAAAGGTCGGCGGCAGGGACACCATGGCAAACTGCGCGTCCATCTTGTCGCCCCAATCCCCCAGGAAACGGCGCACCTCCGAAAGCGTCGATTCATCCAGATCCGCGGAGACATTGTAGCCCCAACCCGCCATCTGCTTGTGCGTATTCTCCCAGTCCAGCAGCATGGGATCGATCCGCAGAGCCGCCACAAAACGCGGGTCGCGCTCGAAGCCCGCCTCCCAGACCGGCCGCTCCAGATCGTCGAACGGAGAATTGGTCATGCAGATCTTCCGCACCTTGGCGACCTCCATGCACTGGCTCACATATTCGGACGGATCCTGCTCCGCCATCCAGGCGCGGATGGCGCCCAGATCCCGTCCGGCGACATCCAGCCCAAGCCCCTGCAGGGTCGTCAACACCCCGCGGCAGGCCTCCGAAACCGGCGAATGCTGCAAGAACAGGACGTCCCAGATCTTGTCAGCCTGCTCCGACTTGGACAACTTCCAGAAATCCTCGTAGGGGAAATCAAAATAACGAAAGGCCTCGGCGACAAGATAATGGTAGGTCAGCAGGTCGTCGATCCCCCAAAGCAGCAGTTCGCCGAAGGCGGGGTCGTAAAGGTGGGTGTGGATGTCGTAGGCCTCCGTGGCGGAAACCACGCGCCGGATGCGGATTTCGATCCCTTCCCCGGCCTGATTGTTGTCTGGGTTGCTCATGCGGAGCAGAAAATAGGGCAAGGGGAGAACTCCTTCAAAACGAAAACGCGGTTTCGAATCCACTGACCGGCCGCGGCAAAACGATCGACTGGGGGCGGACAGCCGGCCGGTTTGTCGATCGCAGAGCCCCCACTTTGCTGATCGACATTCCGCACGACTGTCCGCCAGGCCCCAGTTCGTTGGACGTTTGAGATGACCAGCGGCTCTGTGCCGCCCCCCGGTCATGCCCGGTCCGCCCTTCCCGCGTGCCCTTGACGCCTTGATGGCTGCGCATGGCAAAAGAACAACTGCGTTTCCGCAAAATTCGCCATCTCCTTTAGCAAGTTACATGCCAACCTGTTGCCCAACCGGCAAAAAGTGAAGGATCCGCCGAAGTTTTCCCGCGATTTCTCGAGCGATCCGGATCGATCAGCCTTTCCCCGGCGCGCTCGATCTGGTTGAATGCGCATCAACAAGAGTCACCCAACGCGATCATGTCCGAAGCAAACAAGAAATGGGGGTTGATCCGCTTGCAGCCAAACGGCCAACAGGATCAGATTCCGCTAAGGGAAGGCGTCCTTACCGTGGGGCGGGACAAGGAAAAAAAGGTGCGCATCACCGACGTCTCGGTTTCCTGGTTTCACGCCGAGTTCGAACTGAAGAATGACGAGGTGACCGTCCGCGACCTGGGAGCGAAGAACGGCATTCTGGTCAACGGCGTCATGCGAACCGAGGCGGCGCTGCAACCGAACGACGAGGTCGGCATCGGCAACGCCCGCTTCAAGGTCGTCTCCGGCGGCGTCGACGGCCCCACCCCGAAGCCTTCGGTCCGGATCGATCAGGAGGCCGACGCGCTGATGAAGACGGCCCTCCGCCCGCTGCAGCTGCCCAGCGGCTCCGCCGACCGCCAGCTGGCCATGCTCTACCATGGCTGCTCCTGGCTTGCCTCCGACCTGGAGGAAGACGAATTCGCGGAGAAATGTCTGCGGACCATCCGCGAAGGCATGTCCGCGTTAGAGGCCCAATACTACGATGCGGATGGCAACTTGAAGCACTCGGTCTTCGACGAGAAGGAGGGCAGGACGAACGTCCGCCTTGCCGCCTATCTGGCCGACCGGTTCAAGAACGTCCCGGAAGCCGTGATCATCACCGGCGAGGAAATCAAGTACCACCAGCGCAACATCAAGGACTACAATTACCTCGTCGGCACGCTCTGCGCGGACAAGGCCGAACGCGTCAAGTATCCCTTCATCGTGCTGATCAAGCCCGCCGCCTGGAAGGAATTCACGGTCAAGGACCGACTGCTGCTTCAGGCTCTCTGCCAGCTCTGGCATCGCCGCACGACCGCCGACCGGAAGATCAACCGGCTGAACAACGAGAACAAGAAGCTGAAGCAGACGACCGGCCCGGAGCTCATCGGCTCGAGCAAGGCCCTGGAGAAGATGCGCAAGGAGGCCGCCAAGGCCGCCACCACGAAGTTCACCGTGACGCTGATGGGGGAGACCGGCAGCGGCAAGGAGGTCGCCGCCCACTTCATTCACGCCAACAGCCCCCGCGCCGAAGGCCCGTTCATCCGCGTCAATTGCGCCGCCATCCCCCACAGCCTGATGGAGAACGAACTCTTCGGCCACGTGAAGGGAGCCTTCACCGACGCCCGCTCCGATCAGAAGGGCAAGTTCGAACTCGCCGATGGAGGCACTCTGTTTCTGGATGAGGTCGGGGAATTGCCCCTCGAACTCCAGGCCAAGATGTTGCGCGCCCTCGAATCCGGCGAAATCGAGAAGATCGGCAGCGAGAAACCGCTGCATGTCGATGTCCGCGTCATCGCCGCCACCAACCGGAATCTCAAGCAGATGTCCTATGAGAAGTCCTTCCGCGAGGATCTTTACTTCCGCCTGACGCCCCTCATGGTGCGCATCCCGCCGCTCCGGGAGCACCCCGAGGGCATCAAGGAAATCGCCCAGAGCTTTCTCGATCAATTCACCGCGGAATACGATTCCGCCCATTTCCGCCTCGACGCCAGGGCGGTCAAGGCGCTGCAGAAGCATGACTGGCCGGGCAATGTCCGCGAACTCAAGCACGTCATGCAGCGCTGCGCACTGGGAGCGGACGGCGCCGTGATCACGGCATCCCTCGTGAAGGAGAAGCTCGAGGACCCCACACCCTGAGCTTTTCTCGCCGGCCCGGCGTCGAACGCCAAGTCTCCCGTCCAGTCTGTCCATGAACATCAAAATCCAGGACGCCGACATCCATCTCGCCAACCTGCGCACACGGATGCCCTTCAAGTACGGCATCGCCACCATGACGCACATGCCCATGGCGTTCGTCCGCGTGAAACTCGAGGTCGATGGCGCCATCCACACCGGCGTTTCCTCCGATCTGCTCCCGCCCAAGTGGTTCACCAAGGTTCCTTCGAAGGGCGTGGCCGAGGAGATCCAGGAAATGTTCGGGGTCATCGACGACGCGCGCGAAGCCTGCGTCGGACTGCGCGGCGAGGATGTCTTCACCATCTGGCGCCATCTCTACGAGCTGCGCGACATGATCGCGAAGGCCCGGGAAACGCCGCAATTGCTCGTCCACTTCGGAACCTCCTTGATTGAGCGCGCGATGATCGAAGCGTTCTGCAAGGCGCGAAAGTCGCCCTTTTCCGCCGCGCTCCGCTCTGGCGCCCTCGGCCTGCGTCCCGGAGACATCCACGACGAACTCAAGGACTTCGACGCCGCCAGCGCCTTTCCGGAAAAGCCGCTGGACAGCATCATCGCCCGCCACACCGTCGGCTTGGCCGACCCTTTGACCGATGACGAAATCGCGTCGAATGAGCGCCTGGACGACGGGCTCCCCCAGTCCCTGGCCGCCTGCATCCGGCGCTACGGGCTTCGCCATTTCAAACTCAAGGTCAACGGCAGCCTGGAAGGCGACCTCGAACGCCTCGAACGCATCGCCGCCGTCCTCCACGAACACGCCCCGGCCGACTTTGCCTTCAGTCTCGACGGCAACGAACAGTTCAAGTCGCTGGAGGATTTCCGGACGTTCTGGGAAGCCGCGAGGGAACGCGACTCATTGCGGACTTTCCTGGACCATTTGATCTTCATCGAACAGCCCCTGCATCGGGATGTTGCGTTGAACGCCTCGGTGAAGGCCGCCTTCGCCGACTGGCCGGATCGGCCGCCGGTCATCATCGACGAGTCGGACGGCTCCCTCGAGAGCCTGCCCGCGGCCCTGGATCTGGGCTACGCGGGAACCAGCCACAAGAACTGCAAGGGCGTCTTCAAGAGCGCGATCAATCACTGCCTCCTCCGTCATCGGTCGGCGAGCGATAGCAACGCCAAGCTGCTGATGAGCGGCGAGGATCTCTGCAACATCGGCCCCGTGGCGCTGCTGCAGGACCTGACCGTGGCCGCGGCCCTCGGCATCGAAAGCGTCGAACGCAACGGACACCACTACTGCGCGGGCCTGTCCATGTTCCCCAAGTCCGCCCAACAAGGAATCCTCGCCAATCATGGCGACCTTTACCAGGCCAGCGGGGCCGGCTGGCCAACGCTGAAGATCGCGGACGGACGCGGCGACATCGGCTCCCTGAACAAGGCCCCCTTCGGCGTTGGTTTCGAGCTGAACATCGAAGAATTCACCCCCGCCGCGGACTGGGAACCCGAAATCATCGAGTAAACGCCTTCGCCATTCGTCGCCGCGTTCGCAAGAACGTGGCTCCCCTCCCGGCATCCATAGCCAGGTTCGACGTCCGTCGACGCGTTCGCAGGAACGTGGCTCCCCTCCCCGAAACAACGCCATCCCACACTCTCGCGAGCGCGGCCACCCCACAATTCGATTGTCAGCCGCGGCGCGGCGGCGCTACACCCGTCCGATCATGGACTGGTTGAGCGATATTTTTCTCCCCGGCGGCAGGTTTCTCGGCATCGAATGGCATGTCTGGAAGGTCATCGGCTGGGCCGGCAACATCACCTTCTCCACGCGCTTCTTCGTGCAGTGGTATTACACCGAGAAGATGAAGCAGGTGGTCGTCCCCGTGGCCTTCTGGTGGCTGAGCCTGATCGGAGCCTCGCTGTTGTTCGCCTACGCGGCCTTCTTCCGTCGGGACTCGGTTTTCATCTTCGCCTACGTCTTCACCTTCATCCCTTACATCCGCAACCTGATCATTCACCACCGCCATCTCGACGCGCACACGGATTGCCCCGACTGCGCCTCGACCAGCCCGCCCACGGCGAATTTCTGCGCGGAATGCGGCTGCAGGCTGAAGGTGGAAACGACGGCGGCGGGAACTTCAGCGTAGCGCAGCCGTCCCGGCTGCGGGTTCTTGTGGCGTCTCGCCGCAAATTGCGGACGGCCGGGCGGACGCCCGGCGAACCCGCAGGCGAGGACGCCTACGCTACTTTCTCCGCCATTCCTTCTTGGGCGGCTCCGGCAGGCCCCGGACGCGATAGGAGGTCCGGAAATGCATCTTGGCGACCTTGGGCAGCGACTCGGCCCCGTGCCGGGCGACAAAATCCACGCCCGCGGCATCAACCAACTTCGAAGCGCCCTTGGGGAACTCCATGTCGAATTCGTCCCCCAGTTTCTTCAAGCGCGAGACAAATTCATCCCGCGCCAGGATCGACGCGGCGGCCACGGCGATGTCCGCTTCGGCCTTGTGCCGCTGCACCAGTTCAATCTCCCGCCCCAGGCTCATCAGGGCCTCGGCCACCGTGGACTTGTTCGCGGCGAACTGGTCGCTGATCGCGCGCTCGGGCAACGGATTCATCCGATGCCGCTGTCCCATGAGATTCTCAATCACGCGCGCATGCGCCCAGGCCAGCATGGCGTTGACCGAGCGCATGCTCTTGTAGAGCCGGTTGTAGGCCTCGGGTCCGATCGGCACCACGGAATAAACACAGCCCGGGGTCTCGCGGATCAGCTTCGCCAAAGCCGCCATCTTCTTGTCGCTCTTGATGTTCTTGGAATCCTGAACCCCGGCCTCCTTCAACTCGGTCACGATCGTCTCGTTCACATAGACTCCGGCGGCAACCAGCGGCCCGAAGAAATCGCCCTTGCCTGATTCGTCGATGCCGAACCGCGGCGTCAGCAACTCCGGATTGTGAACCTCCTCATAGCCCAGCTTCGCCTCCTGCAGGATCAACGGCTCCAGCACAAACTCGACGAACTCCTGCGTATCCTTCCCCTGAGCGACCATCTTGCCGCTGTTGTAGAAGACGATGTTGAGCTTCCCCTTGCGCCCCGCGAATCGGGCGTGCGGGACGTCGTGCGCCTCGAAGCCATTGGCGTGGAGATGGGCTTCCAATTGATCCGCCTGTTCGGCGGTGAGTTTGCAGGTATGACTGGTGATGGGTTTCACAAATTTCGTGCCATCGTAGAACCCATCCCTATCCTCCGCAACCGTGCATGCCCCCCACGACATCGTCCGCCCCCTGCTCAAATGGTATCGCGCCAACGCGCGCGACCTCCCCTGGCGACGAACCTCGCGCCCCTACCCCATCTGGGTGTCCGAGATCATGCTGCAGCAGACCCAGGTCGCCACGGTCATCCCCTATTGGAAGCGGTGGCTGAAGGAACTGCCTTCAATCAAGGCCCTGGCCAACGCGCCTGAGGAAAAGGTCCTGAAACTCTGGGAGGGCCTGGGCTACTACCGCCGCGCGCGCAATCTCCAGAAGGGCGCGCAGATGATCCTCCACGAGTTTGCCGGACGATTCCCCCGACGCCTCGAAGGCGTCCTCAAGCTCCCGGGGGTCGGCCGCTACACCGCCGGCGCCATCTGCAGCATCGCCTTCAACCAACCAACCCCCATCGTCGACGGCAATGTCATTCGCGTCCTGACCCGCGTCTACGGAATTGATTCCGACCCCGGCGAAAAACAGACCAATGCGCGACTTTGGTCCATCGCGGAGGAACTCGTTGGCAGCGCGGAATTCGCCCGGCCCAAGAACGAGCGGAACTGCGCGGATTTCAATCAATCGCTCATGGAACTCGGCGCCATCGTCTGCGCCCCGGCCTCCCCGGACTGCGACGCTTGCCCCTTGCGGACAGCCTGCGTCGCGCGACGCGAAGGATCCCAATCGCAACTGCCCAACGCGAAGAAGAACACCCCAACCACCGCGCGTAAGTTCACGGCGTTTATCATCGAATCGAATGGGAGGTTTCTCGTCCGACAACGGCCCGCCGAAGCCGTCAACGGCGGCTTTTGGGAGTTTCCCAATTTCGAGCCTGATTCCGAAGCGCCTCCCGCACTGCCGCCGCACGAAAACGCCACCCCGCTGTGCGTCGTCAGACATTCCATCACCCGCTATCGGATCACCGTGAAAGCCGTTTACGCCAAGACTCGTCGCGCAACGAGAACGCCGAAGAACACAACCTGGGCAACGCTTGCTGAACTGAATCGACTCGCCCTCACCAGCGCCCATCGGAAGATCCTTGGCAGGTTGATGAAATGACGCCCCACGAACCCGCAGCCCGCACTGTGACTGAGTATCATCCGTGGGTCGGCTTTGCCATCCGTGGGGGTGTTTCCGCGCGTTCTCTCGGTTCAGGCGGCGGGACGCCCCACAAACCCGCAGCCGGGACTGCCGCGCTACAACTGAGAATCAGACGACAATCATCCGTGGGTCGGCCTTGCCATCCGTGGGGGTATTTCCGCGCGTTCTCTCGGTTCAGACGGCGGGACGCCCCACAAACCCGCAGCCGGAACTGCCGCGCTACAACTGAGAATCAGACGACAATCATCCGTGGGTCGGC
>JAYPGD010000017.1:19752-25361 GCA_038126655.1 Verrucomicrobiales bacterium | reverse complement strand
AATCAAATCCGACGCGAAATTCCTTCGAAAACCGGAGGTTTCACGCCAGACTCATTGTGAGCCAGTGCGATCCAGATGAATTGGGCGAGAAGATCCTGGCGATCTGGAATGAGCGCGTCGCGGCGATCCGGGCCAGGTATCGCCACGTGCGAACCGTGGTGCTGGTCAAGTCTCCCGATCTGCTGGAGGTCTCGGCCTTCGAACTGGACACGGTGATTTATCCGGCTGAAGCCTTCCGCTGGAGTTGGAACCAGAACGACAACCTGGAAGGCTTTTCCCGATCGGATGACGAACACCGTTTCACCTGGCAACCGCATGGCTCGCAGTTCACGTTGATCGAATCCGCGCCCGAGTCCCGTCTTTGCATTCGCCTGAAGCAGCCGCCGAAACTGGATCGCGAGACGATTCTCCGCGCGATCGAGTTTGATCCCGACTGGATTCAAACCATCCCCTCCGGCGACCCTCATGGACACCTTTTCGAAGACTGAGCGCTCGCGGATCATGTCGCGGGTGAAGTCCTCAGGCAATCGGTCGACCGAGGCGGCGTTCGTGGAATTGATGAAGGAGCGGGGGATCAAGGGGTGGCGGCGGAATCAACCGGTCTTCGGCAAGCCCGACTTCGTGTTCCGCAAGGCGCGGATCGCGGTGTTCATCGACGGCTGTTTCTGGCACGCCTGCCCGAAGCACTGCCGCATGCCGGCAAGCAATCGCGACTATTGGGAGCGCAAGATCGGCCGCAATGCCGAACGCGACAAGAAGGTGAACCGCGAGCTGCGCGGGCAGGGCTGGAAGGTGGTGCGCATCTGGGAACACGCGATCAAGGACGGGGCGGTCCGGCGGAAGCTGGGGCGGATTGCCATGCTTCTGGATGAGGGGTGACCCGGTTTCGGCGCTTTCGCGGGCGGTTGGGTTCGGGTAGCGACGGACCCTATGCGAATCAAGTCTTCCGTTTTGAAATCCATGTTGGCGCTGGGGGTGAGTTCCCTGGGGTTGGCGTCCATGCCGTTCGGCGCGGTTGATTCTGCGGCGGTGGCCGAACCGACCGCCGCCGATGTTCATTACGGTCCGGACAAGATGCAGGTGATTGATTTTTGGCGGGCGGAAGGCGAGGGGCCCCGGCCGTTGCTGGTCTATATCCATGGCGGCGGCTGGATCGGCGGCGACAAGAAGCGGAGCTACAATCAGGTGAAGCCTTTCCTTGAAAAGGGAATCTCCTACGCTGCGGTCAATTATCGGCTGACCGGCCAGGCGTCCCTCCCGGCGCCGGTGCACGACGCCGCGCGGGCCATCCAGTTCATTCGCTCGAAGGCCAAGGAGTGGAACATTCGAAAGGATCGCATCGCCTTGACGGGCGGCAGCGCCGGGGCCTGCACCTCGATGTGGCTGCTGTGTCACGATGACCTGGCCAAGCCGGATTCGAGCGACCCGGTGGCGCGGGAATCCACGCGCGTGACCGCCGCGGCGGTCGCCGTGGGGCAGACATCCATCGATCCCAAGGTGATCGAACCCTGGCTGGGGCCGAATGTGCTCAAACACCGCATGATCAACATGGCAGTCGGCGAGAAGACCATTGCGGGAGCCTTGAAGAATTATGAAAAGCATCGGGCTCTTTATCGCGAGTTTTCTCCCTACAATCACATGAACGCCGGAGATCCGCCTCTCCTGATGACCTATGGCAACGACATGACTCTGCCGTCAAAAAACTCGGGTCACGGAATTCATCATCCGGTCTACGGCGTGAAAATGAAGGAAAAGGCGGACGAGGCGGGCGTTGAGTGTCACCTGCTCATCAAGGGGGTCTCCAAGTCGGATCGTTATGCGAGCCCGAATGAGTTCCTGCTGGACAAACTGCTGCGCTGATGAAGCGCAGTCCGCAGTCAAAAGAAGTTGACCATCGACTCGGTTCCGCGTCGAATCCCCGGCCATGAAAGCGCAGATTTATCAGGTCATGCACGTGCTCTGCATGGTGTTGCTCACGGGCTTCGTCTTCCAATCCTTCGCCAATCCGGATCCCAAGAACAAGAAGCGGACCATGATGGTGACCGGCATTCTTTCATTCCTGATGCTGACCGGAGGGATGGGATTGCTCGCGGTGATGAAATATGGCTGGCCTTGGTGGGTGTTTGTGAAGTTGGCCTGCTGGTTTGGGCTGACCGGAATCGCGGGCATGGCCTATCGCAAGCCCGACAAGATCCCGACCTTCACCGCGATCGCCATTGCGCTGATCGCCGTCGCCGTCACAGTGGTCTACTTCAAGCAGGGGACGGCGGCGTCCTTTGAATAGAATCGCCGGCCGGCGGATCGGATTGGCATGAAACGCCTTTCATTCTGGCTCGGTTCGTTTGTCCTGCTTGCCGCTTTGGCGGTTTCCGTCCACGCCGCCCGCAAGCCCAACCTGATCGTCATCATGACCGACGACATGGGCTACGGCGACGCCGGTTGCTACGGCGGAAGGGATTTTCCCACGCCGAACATCGACCGCCTGGCGCGCGAGGGGATGCGGTTCACGGATTTTCATTCGAGTTGCCCCGTCTGTTCGCCGACCCGGGCCGGGCTGTTGACCGGGCGTTACCAGCAGCGCGCGGGCGTGCCGGGCGTGATCTATGCGCCCTTCAACCGCAATCGGCATCACGGCCTGCAGATGAAGGAGGTGACCTTCGCCGAGTTTCTGAAGGAGCGAGGCTATGCGACCGGCGTTTTCGGCAAGTGGCATCTGGGTTATCAGGAACAATACAACCCCACCTATCAGGGATTCGACCGTTACGTGGGCTACGTGAGCGGCAACGTGGACTTCCACTCGCACATCGATGGGGCGGGAGTCTTTGACTGGTGGCATCAGAACAAGCACAACAAGGAGGAAGGCTACACGACGCATCTGATCACGAAGCACGCGGTGGAATTCATTCGAGGGAACAGGAAGAAACCCTACTGCCTCTACATCGCGCACGAGGCGCCGCACGATCCCTATCAGGGGCCGAAAGATCCGCCGGTGCGCAAGGAGGGCGACAACAAGTTGATCTACAATCATCGCGAGCCGAAGCACGCCGCCCGCGCGTATCGCGAGATGATGGTTGAGATGGACAAGGGCGTGGGCGAGGTGATGGCTGCGGTGCGAGAGAGCGGTCAGGCGAAAAACACTTTTGTCATGATCTTATCCGACAACGGCGCGACCGGACCGGGGTCGTGCGGCGGGCTCTACGGGCAGAAGGGCTCGCTTTGGGAGGGCGGGCATCGCGTGCCGGGCATTGCCTGGTGGCCGGGGAAGATCGAGGCGGGTTCCGAGACGGATCAACTGGCGTTCACCATCGATGTCATGCCGACCTTGCTGGATTTCGCCGGCGTGAAGAAACCAAAGGAACTGCGTCTCGATGGCGTGAGTCTGAAACCGTTGTTGTTCAAGAAGCGTTCGCTCGGGAAGCGGCGGCTGTTCTGGGAATACAACCAGGCCGTGACCATGCGCGATGGGGGGTGGAAACTGATCTTGAATGGCGGCAAGGCGCCGAAATCAAAGAACAACGTCGCCCGCCCAAACATCGACTGGGATCGTTCAGCGGACGGACGCGAGAAGTTGGCGTTGTTTGACCTGCGTAAGGACCGGGAAGAGCGGATTAATCTGGCGGAACGGTATCCCCAGCGCGTCGCTGCCATGAAGGCCGCCATCAAGGCCTGGCAGGCGGATGTCGCCCGGGGCGCGACGGTCCAGCCGGACAATTGAACGGGAGCGCTGGGTATTGCTCGGCGGGAGATGGGAAGAAGGGGAGGCGCTATTCTTGACACAGAGGGCTTCGGAGGAGGAAATCTTGTCTCTGTGGTTCTCTGTGTTCTCCGCGCCCTCCGTGTTGAAACTTGAACCGCAGGGCCCCCGTAGCGCGAGCAGGTTGGGAGATCCGAGGAAGAACCAGTCAAAGATTCCTCCGCAGGCGCACAATCAGCAGCATGGGGAGAAACACCGGGAGCGTGAGCGGCAGGACGATCAGGCTGAATTCACGAGTTCCCCAGTCGAATGGCGATTTGGGCCTCAATTCTTCGTACGTTGCCGCGATCGCCGTCAGATTGTAGCGCGGATCCCGGCCTGCGGGTCATTGCGCCTTGATCGTCACATCGTCAATGTGCGCGCCGTCGCCGACGCAGCGGAAAACGAGGGTGGGCTTCTTCACGTGGAAGGTCGGGTGCGAGGCCTTCAGTTCCCCAATGTTCTCGATGCTGGCGGCCACGTCATCGCCCTTGCCCGAGATCTGGAGTGTATACCAGCAGCCCTTCTTGAATGTCGCCTGAGCGGTGGCGAGAACCTCGTTGGGATCCTTCTTTGGATTGGCCTTGTCCACGTGCTTCATGATCCGCCAGGCCGTCGGAGCAATAATGACGGAGTAGAGGTGTCCCTTCTTCTTCAGTTCGCCGCGCGCGGGGTCGAAACCCACATGGAATGCCTTGCAGTTGTCCTCCAATCGGAAGCGAAGGGAATACACGGCGTCTTGTGACGGCGCCAACAAACGCCCCGAGGCGGCGTGTTTGTCAGCCTTCAGTTCCTTGATGTGCAGAGCGCCATCAACGATCTTCCATTCGCCGTTGTTGATGTGCCATTTCTTGCCGAGTTCGGCGCGATCGAAGTTGTCCGCGGCGATGTCCGGCTCGGCGGAGGAGAGGTTGGCTGCGAACGCGATGGCGCCGCAGGCGACGACCTTTTTGATCCAATGCGCTTTCATCTTGTTTGATTGGTTTCCCGTGGAATCAGTTCGTTTGGTTGGAAGCCGACGCCCGTCATTTGACCGTGACGACGACGTAGCTCTTCTTGCCTTTCTTCAGAAGGACGTGCTTTTCAAAGAGGAGGTCGGCCTCCGTCAGGCGACGCTCGATATCGGGCTCCTTGGCGTTGTTGACGCTGATCCCGTTGCCTTGGATGGCGCGTCGGGCCTCGCCCTTGGATTTGAACAGTTCCGTCTGCGCCAGCAGGTCGATCAATCCGATGCCGTCCACGTCGAATTCGGATTTCTCGATTTCCAGGGAGGGCGCGGATTCCTGGATCTCCTCCAGCATGGCCGCGGTCACCTCGTCGCCGCCCTTGCTGAACAGGCTTTGACTGGTCGCCACGGCCTCGGCGGTCGCCGCCGCGCCATGGATGAGATCCGTCATCTCCTTTGCCAGAGCGCGATGCGCCTCCCGCGCGGCGGGATCGGCATCGTGTTTGACTGCGAGTTCGTCGATGGCGGCCTCGTCGAGAAAAGTGAAGTAGCGCAGGTAATTGATGACGTCGCGGTCGTCGGTGTTGATCCAGAACTGGTAGAACTTGTAGGGGCTGGTCTTCGCCGGATCCAGCCAGACGGCGCCCTCAACCGATTTGCCAAACTTGGAGCCGTCGGCGTTGGTGATCAACGGCAGGGTCAGGCCGTATACGGAATGTCCCAGTTTCTTGCGGGTGAGATCGATTCCCGCGGTGATGTTGCCCCACTGGTCGCTGCCGCCGATCTGTAGCTCACAGTCGCGCTGCTCGCGCAGTTTGTAGAAATCGAAGGCCTGCAGCAGCATGTAGCTGAACTCGGTGTAGCTGATGCCGACCTCGCGGTCGTTCATGCGGGCGCGGACGCTCTCCTTGGCGACCATCATGTTCACCG
>JAYPGD010000017.1:5360-19652 GCA_038126655.1 Verrucomicrobiales bacterium | reverse complement strand
TCGCGGTCGTTCATGCGGGCGCGGACGCTCTCCTTGGCGACCATCATGTTCACCGTGAAGGATTTTCCAATGTCGCGCAGGAAATCGAGGAAACAGACCCCGGCCGTCCAGGAGGCGTTGTCGAGCAGCAGGGCGGCATTGTCCGCGGCTTCGAAGTCCAGCAGACGCGCAAGCTGGCCTTTGACGGCTTCGATGTTGGCGGAAAGCGCGTCCCGGGTGAGCAGCGACCGCTCGGCTGATTTGCCGCTGGGGTCGCCAATCATGCCGGTTGCGCCTCCCGCGACGGCGATGGGGCGGTGGCCGGCTATCTGAAACCGACGCAGCGCCAGCAGCGGCACCAGATTGCCCACGTGCAGGCTGTCGGCCGTCGGGTCGAAGCCGCAATAGAGCGTCACCGACCTCGAATTCAACAGCTTCCCGAGCTCTTCTTCATCCGTGCAGTCCGAAAACAATCCACGCCAACGCAATTCTTCAAAGATGTTCATAACAAAAGGGGGGACTTGATCGGGTTTTGGCGAAGGTGAATCAAGCCCAAATGTCCGCTGGATCGGGCGCGGCGGGGGCGGACGGCCCCGGGCGAACGACCGTTCTCAAAAAAAGTTTGAAAAAAAGTTTGCCCGATTTTTCGAAGTTGATAGATTCCGCGCTCCTTTTCCCCGCGTGTGGTGTTCGGTAGCGTCGGCAAACGCCGGCTCGGAAGTCTTCCGCACCCACGTCGAGCGCGCCGGAAACGGACCCCTGATCCACAAGGGAAAACGGAACGTTGGTGGGCTGGGCCTCCCTCATTGGGCCCTCCCGATGAACGTTCAAAAAAATATAGAATTTGTTTGAACCGGGATATTGCTTCTGGCACTGTCCGCGCTCCCTTTCTCCGGAAAGGGTGGTTTTGAACGCGTTTTAACGCACTGATACACGACAAGTTATGCCGACTATCAATCAATTGGTCCGCAAGGGACGCAAGAAGATCAAAGGCAAGTCGACCGCGCCCGCGCTTGACTCGTCGCCGTTCCGTCGCGGCGTCTGTCTGCAGGTCATGACCCGCACGCCGAAGAAACCGAACTCGGCGATGCGCAAGGTCTGCAAGGTGCGCCTGACCAACAAGCAGGAAGTCATCGCCTACATCCCTGATGAAGGCCACAACCTGCAGGAGCACTCGATCGTGCTGGTGCGCGGCGGGCGTGTGAAGGATCTCCCCGGTGTTCGTTACCACGTCGTTCGCGGCGCGCTGGACGCCACCGGCGTTGAAAAGCGTCGCGTGAGCCGTTCCAAGTATGGCGTCAAGCGGCCGAAGGACGCCAAGAAGAACACCAAGAACTGATTTCGCCCCAACCTTTTACGAATCATGTCAAGACGTCGTCGAGCAGTCAGAAGACCGGTTACTCCGGACCCGAAGTTCCACAGCACGCTGGTGTCCACGCTGGTGAACACGGTCATGAAAGAGGGCAAGAAAAGCCTCGCCCAGCGCATCGTCTATGATGCGATCGACAAGATTTCCGCCAAGAATCCGGATTCCGATCCGCTGGAAATCCTGAAGCGCGCGGTGGATAACGCCAAACCGCGACTTGAGGTGAAGGCCCGTCGCGTCGGCGGCGCGACCTACCAGGTTCCGCTGGAAGTCGCCGGCGAGCGGCAGGTGTCGCTGGCTCTGCGGTGGATGGTGAAATTCGCCAACTCCCGCAAGGGGACGCCGGTGCAGAACGCATTGGCCAATGAGATCATGGAGGCCTATCAGGGCCAGGGCAGCTCGATCCGCAAGCGCGACGAGGTGCACAAGATGGCGCAGGCCAACAAGGCTTTCGCCCATTTTCGTTGGTAAACAGTGATTACAGGCTCGCCGGGTTTGGATTGGTTTCAAATTCGGCGTTTTGTCTCGCAGAACGTAAAGCTCCGAAATGGAAGCAGTGATGGAACAGTCAACCGTGAATTCGCCCCAACGCGAATACTCGATGGCGCATACCCGCAATATCGGCATTGCGGCGCACATCGACGCGGGTAAGACCACGTCCACGGAGCGCATCCTCTTCTATACCGGCTTCACTCATCGCATCGGCGACGTCGATGACGGCAACACCGTCACCGACTGGATGGAGCAGGAAAGAGAACGCGGAATCACCATCACCTCGGCGGCCACGACCTGCAACTGGATGCAGCGTGAGGACGGGACCTGCAAGCTTTTCGAGAACACGCCCTTCCGGGTCAATATCATAGATACCCCGGGTCATGTTGACTTCACCGCCGAGGTCGAGCGCTCCCTGCGCGTGTTGGACGGGGCGATCGCAGTTTTCTGCGGCGTTGCCGGGGTGCAACCCCAATCCGAGACCGTCTGGCGTCAGGCTGACAAATACAACGTTCCGCGCATCGCCTTCATCAACAAGATGGATCGTGTCGGGGCGGACTTCGCCGCCGCTGTTTCCGATCTTCGCGAGAAACTCGGCGCCAACGCCTACGCGGTCGGCATTCCGATCGGTTCCGAGGACAACCTCAGCGGCGTCATTGATGTCATCAACCAGAAGGCCTTGGTTTATGACCTCAGCGACGAGTTGGGAATCAAGTTCTCCGTCGAGGAAATCCCGGCGGACCTGAAGGATGAGGCGGCTCTCGCCTTGGACGAATTGGTCCAGGCCGTGGCTGACAAGGACGAGGCAATCGGCGAACTCGTCATCATGGACGAGCCCGTTCCGGCGGCGACGTTGAAGGCGGCGATTCGCCGGCTTACGATCTCCAATGAAATCATTCCGGTCTTTGGCGGCTCCGCCTTCCGCAACAAGGGCATTCAGCCGATTTTGGACGGCGTCATTGATTATCTTCCCTCTCCGCTCGATCTGCCGCCCGCGATCGCGCACGATATCGACGACCCTGAGGTCACCAGCGAACTTGAGTCCGATGACAACGGCAAGTTTGCCGCGTTGGCCTTCAAACTCTGGTCCGATTCCTTCATGGGCAAGCTGGTCTTCTTCCGCGCCTATAGCGGTTCGGTCAGCAAGGGCGACAGCGTCTACAATCCACGAACGCGCAAACGCTCTCGCGTGAGCCGGTTGATGATGATTCAGGCCGACAAGCGCGTCGACGTTGACACCGTCTATGCGGGCGATATCGCCGCGCTTGTCGGTCTGAAGCACATCACCACCGGCGACACCATCGGCGACGAGAAACTCGGCGTCATGCTGGAGCCGCCGACCTTCCCGGAGCCGGTCATTTCCATGGCCATCGAGCCCAAGACCACCGCCGATCGGGACAAGCTGAGCGATGGTCTGGTCCGTCTCTCCGAGGAGGATCCCACCTTCCGTCAATACACCGACGAGGAGACCGGGCAGTTGATCGTCTCGGGCATGGGTGAGCTTCATCTGGAAATCATTCGCGACCGCCTGTTCCGCGAGTTCAAGGTGCAGGCCAATTCCGGCAAACCCACCATCGCCTACCGCGAGACGGTGACCCAGTCCGCGGAGGGCGAAGGCAAGTTCATCCGGCAGTCGGGCGGCAAGGGCCAATATGGCCACTGTGTCATCGACATCGAGCCGAACGAGCGCGGCAAGGGCGTCGAAATCGAAAGCAAGATTGTTGGCGGCGTGATTCCGAAGGAATTCATCCCCGCGATCCAAAAGGGCATCCAGGGCGCGATCGACAGCGGCGTGTTGGCCGGCTATCGCATGGTGGATGTCAAGGTCGTCATCAAGGACGGCTCCTTTCACGAGGTTGACTCAAATGAATTGGCCTTCGAAATGGCCGGCAGTTTTGCGTTCAAGGATGCCGTTAGCAAGGCGGGCGCGATTCTCCTGGAGCCGGTCATGAGCGTTGAGGTCACCACGCCGGACGAGTATCAGGGGGACATCATGGGCGATTTGAACCGGCGGCGCGGCAAGATTCAGTCGATCGAAACCCGGAACACGGCCACCAGCCTGAAAGCGGAGGCTCCCTTGGCCGAGATGTTCGGTTATTCGACGGATGTGCGGTCGCTTTCGAAGGGACGCGCCGACTATTCAATGGAGCCGCTTCGCTTTGACGAGGTGCCGGCGAACATCACGCAGCAGATTTTGGAATACAACTGAGACGGAAACACGAAACCGGCTCAAACCAACAAACACTTATTATGGCAGGACAACGAATTCGTATACGGCTCAAGGCTTACGATCATCGCGTCGTCGATCACTCGGCGGCGGATATCGTCGAGACGGTCAAGCGCACCGGCGCGCGTGTTGCGGGTCCCATTCCGCTGCCCACACGCGTGGAGCGCTACACCATGACCCGCTCGCCTCACGTGGACAAGAAGTCGCAGGAAACCTTCGAGATGCGCACTCACAAGCGACTCCTCGACATCCTTGACCCGACGGCCAAGACCGTGGACGAGCTGAAAAAGTTGAATCTTCCCGCCGGCGTCGACATCACCATCAAAATCTGAATGCCATGATCGGATTGCTTGGAAAAAAATTGGGACAAACCCGGGTCTACGACGACAACGGCAAGCTCACTTCGGTGACTGTCGTGCTCGCCGGTCCGAACCGCGTCGTCCAGAAGAAGACCGAAGAGACCGACGGCTACAACGCCGTGCAGCTCGGTTTCGACGATCAGAAGGAACAACGCGTCAACAAGCCGCAGACCGGTCACTTTGCCAAACACAAGGCGGCTCCGGTCAGGAAGCTGAAGGAGTTCCGCGATTTCGCCTTGGATGTGAATCCCGGGGACGTGATCGGCCCGGACATCTTTGAGCAGGGCGACTACATCGACGCGATCGGCGTGACCAAGGGCCGCGGTTTTCAGGGCGTCGTGAAGCGTCACAATTTCGCCAAGGGCCGCCGCACGCACGGCGCGAAGGGCTTCAAGCGTCGGCCTGGCGCGATCGGCGCCTGCGCCGACCCCGGCACGATCGACAAGGGCAAGAGGATGCCCGGACACATGGGCCAGGTCCGACGGACCAACCAGAATCTCAAGGTCATCCAGGTTCGCAAGGACGACAACGTGCTGTTGATTTCCGGAGCCATTCCGGGAGCCAACGGCGATTACGTCATCATCCGCGAGTCCAAGAAGCGGCCGAAGAAATCCTGATAACCGATTTCACCGATGAAGATTGAACTGAAAGACAGCAAGGGCAACGCCGCAGGCGATCTGGAAGTGTCCTTTTCCGTGATCGAGAACGGGAAGGGCACACAGGCGGTGCACGATGTGGTCGTCGCTTATCAGGCGGCTCAACGCTCCGGAACCGCCTGCACCAAGACCGTCGGCGAGGTCGCCGGAAGCGGCAAGAAACAGTGGCGCCAGAAGGGCACCGGTCGCGCCCGCACAGGTCAGAAACGCTCCCCGATCTGGCGTGGCGGCGGCGTCGCGCATGGGCCGAAACCCCGCGACTACCGCAAGACCGTCACCAAGGGGACCCGGCAGCTTGCCCTCCGCAAGGCCATGAGTGAACGGCTCAAGATGGAAGACGTCATCGTCGTCGACGACATCCAGCTGGACGCCCCGAAGACGAAACAGTTCCTGGGCGTGCTCTCCGCGCTGGGTCTTGACCCGGAGAAGAACACAATCCAGGTGGTGATCGACGGAGAGAACGCGAACACCGCTCTTGCGGCGCGCAATATCGCCAAGGTGGCCCTCACCACCGGCGACACCCTGAATACCTACGACGTGCTGCGCAGCGACAAGCTTGTGTTTACCAAGGCGGCCTTTGAGAAGGTTTCCGAGCGCGTCAACAAGAAGTAAGCCAGCAAGATCATGAGCCCTTACGAGATCATCAAGACCGTCCGCCTGACCGAGAAAGGCACGATGCAGTCCGAGCTGAACAATCAATACACGGTTGTCGCGGATCGGCATGCCAACAAGCACCAGATCCGGTCGGCGGTTGAAGAGATTTTCAAGGTCACCGTGACCGACATTCGGACGATGAACGTCCGGGGCAAGGCCCGGCGCAAGCGCACCGCGCAGGCCGGAACCACGCCCGCATGGAAAAAAGCCATCGTCACCCTGAAGGACGGCGAGGCCATCAGCCTGACCTGAGCGAGAGGATTATCATGGCGGTTAAAACCTACAGACCCATCACTCCGACGCTGCGTTACACGGCGACTTCCTCCTTTGAGGAGATCACGAAGAAGAAGCCGGAGAAAAGCCTCGTCAAGATCCGCAAGAAGACCGGCGGTCGCAACAATCGCGGCCGCATCACCTCGCGCGGTCGCGGCGGCGGTCACAAACAGAAGATCCGGCAGGTCGATTTCAAACGCAAGAAGCACGGCGTCAAGGCCAGTGTCATTGCCATTGAATACGATCCCATCCGCACCGCCCGCCTGGCTCTGCTGCAATACGCCGATGGCCAGAAGTCCTACATCATCGCGCCCAACGGCCTGACGGTCGGCGCCATGGTGGTCAGCGGCCCGGGATCGCCCGCCGAAGTCGGCAACAGCCTTCCCTTGAAGGAGATTCCGACCGCGATGCAGATCCACAACATCGAGTTGACGCTCGGCAAGGGCGCGCAACTTGTCCGTTCGGCCGGCGGTTCGGCCACCCTGATGTCCGTCGATGATGGTTACGCGCAGGTCAAGCTGCCCTCCGGGGAAATCCGCAAGATCCATCAGGACTGCAGCGCCACCATCGGCCAGGTCGGCAACACCGACCACGCCAACATCGTCCGCGGCAAGGCGGGCCGCACCCGTTATCTCGGACGCCGCCCGATCACCCGCGCCGTTGCGAAGAACCCGGTCGATCATCCGATGGGCGGCGGCGAGGGCAAGACCTCCGGCGGCGGTCACCCGGTCACGCCGTGGGGCGTGATCACCAAGGGTTACAAGACCCGCTCCAAGACGAAGCCGTCCAACCGCTTCATCGTCCAGCGTCGCACCAGCAAGAAGAAGAGAAAGTGATTTAAGCCATGGCACGTTCGATCAAAAAAGGCCCCTTTGTCGAAGTGAAGCTTCTCCAGAAGATTGAGAAGCTGAACGAGACGAACCAAAAGCGTCCGATCAAGACCTGGTCGCGTCGCTCGACCATCACGCCCGACTTCGTCGGTCACACCTTCCATGTCCACAACGGGCGCGCATTCGACGCGGTGTTCGTCACGGAAAACATGGTGGGCCACAAACTTGGCGAATTTGCCCCGACCCGGAAATTCAGGGGGCACGGCCATCACCCGGACAAACAAACCAAGTAAGATTTCATGGAAGCGATATCCATTACCAAGAACGTGCGCATGTCCCCGCAGAAGGTGCGGGAGGTGACGCGCGAGATTCAGGGCATGAAGGCTCTGGCCGCGCAGGCCGCCCTGGCCGTTGTGCCGCGCAAATCAGCGCGGCTGATCGCCAAGACCCTGAAATCCGCGATCGCCAACGCGGAATACAAGGCCACGCAGCATCCCGAGGATCACGCGGATTTCGACGCCGAGAACCTGGTCGTCAAAGAGGCGGTGGTCGGCGACGGCGTGACCCAGAAGCGCTGGCAGCCCAAGGCCCGCGGTTCCGCCGGCCCGATCCACAAGCGCAGCTCGAACATCCGAATCATCGTATCCGACAACAAAGCCTGAATCGTTATGGGACAGAAATCACATCCCGTCGGCCTGCGGGTCGCCGTCAACAAGGACTGGCGCTCCAAGTGGTATGCCGACAAGAAGGACTACGGCCGCCTGCTGGTTGAGGATCGCAAGATCCGCGGCCTCCTGAAAAAGAAGCTGGAATCGGCGTCGGTGCCCAAGATCCTAATCGAGCGCGCCGCGACCCGTTGCCGCGTCACGATTCAGACCGCCCGCCCCGGCGTCGTCATCGGCCGCAAGGGCGCCGAGATCGACAAGATCAAGGAGGAACTGAGTCAGCTCACCGGCAAGGAGATCTACGTCGATATCCAGGAAATCAAGCGTCCGGAACTGGACGCCCAACTCGTCGCCGAGAACGTGGCGCTTCAGCTGGAACGACGCATTTCTTTCCGACGCGCCTTGAAAAAGGCGGTGCAGACCACGATGGATCAGGGCGCCAAGGGCATCCGCATCCGTTGCGCCGGGCGCCTTGGCGGGGCGGAGATCGCCCGGGTCGAGCAATATCACGAGGGGAGTGTTCCGTTGCACACCCTGCGCGCCAACATTGACTATGGTTTCACCGAGGCCCGGACCCTCGCCGGAGTTCTGGGAATCAAGGTCTGGATCTGCGTCGATGAGCCGCAGAACGATTCATCCAATGGTCGTCAGACCGATTCCGGATCGGCTCCGATCGGCCGCTAAGAAAGTTTTCAGCAGCAATCATCAGAAAGGGACAGAGATATGCCATTGATGCCAGCCAGAGTTAAGCATCGCAAGATGCACCGCGGCAGCCGCAAAGGGACTGCGCAGCGGGGGAACAGCGTCGCCTTTGGCGCATACGGTCTGCAGGCGCTTGAACGTGTCTGGCTGGACACCAAGCAGATTGAGGCCGCCCGCACCGCGATCACCCGCCACATGAAGCGTCGCGGCAAGGTCTGGATCCGGGTGTTTCCGGACAAGTCCTTCACCAAGAAGCCGTTGGAAGTGCGCATGGGTAAAGGCAAGGGGCCGGTCGAGTCCTGGGTTGCCGTCGTGCGTCCGGCCACGATCCTGTTCGAGGTTGACGGCGTTTCGGAGACTGTGGCGCGCGAGGCGCTGCGCCGCGGCGCCAACAAGCTGCCGATCCGCGTGAAGTTTGTCGCGCGACGCTAGTTCGGAAATCTACGGAGACGCATTATGAAGATGTCGGAAATCAAAGAAATGACCCAGGCCGAGTTGGTGGCCAAGGGGCGGGACCTGCGCGCGGAGCTCTTCAATCTGAAGCTGCAAAAGGCCAGTTCCCAGTTGGAAAAGCCGTCGCGACTGCGCAACCTGCGTCACGACATCGCGCGGGTCGAGACCCAGTTGTCCGCCCTGCGCAACAAGGAAACCGCCAACGCATAGGATTCAGATCATGTCGGAAGAAACACAAAAACGAGGCCATCGCAAGGAACGCCAGGGAACTGTCGTCTCCAACAAGATGGACAAGACGATCGTCGTCCGGGTGGACCGCCGGTTCCGGCACCCGCTCTACAAGAAGGTTGTCACCAGCCACCGCAAGTTCTACGCCCACGACGAGAAGGGCGAGGCGAACATCGGCGACAAGGTGAAGATCATCGAGACCCGACCGCTCTCCAAAACCAAGCGCTGGCGTCTGCTCGAAATCGTGACCCGCGACGTCGACGCGCTCGCCGCCGCCGCCGAAAGCTGAGGAAAGACCATGCTGCAACTACGCTCCAAACTCCAGGTCGCCGACAATTCCGGCGCGAAAAAGGCCGCCGCGATCCAGGTGCTCGGTGGAAACCAGCGCTACGCTGCGGTGGGCGACATCATCAAGGCGCACATCAAGGAAGCGAGCCCGGAAGGCAATGTGAAGAAGGGCGAGGTGGTGGACGCCGTGGTGGTCCGCACCAAGGCCCCGATCCGTCGTCCCGACGGCAGTTGCCTCCGCTTTGACAGCAACGCCATTGTCATCATCGACAAGGACAAGAACCCGCGCGGCACCCGTATCTTCGGGCCCGTCGCCCGCGAATTGCGCGAACGAAAGTTCATGAAGATCATCTCGCTCGCGCCGGAAGTCATCTGATTACAAGCCATGTCCAACAAACGTCATGTCAAGAAGGGCGACGAAGTCGTCGTGATCGCCGGGGCCGAAAAAGGCAAGCGCGGCAAGATCATCGAGTCGCTGCCCCGCAAGGAGCGGGTCATCGTGGAAGGCGCGAACATGATCAAGAAGCATGTCCGCAAGAATCAGCAGCAGCCCCAGGGCGCGATCCTGGAACGCGAGGGCTCCATCCACATTTCAAACGTAATGCTGGCCGACAAATACGACGCCCGCGCCGCGAAACGCGGCGGCGGGGCGGCTGAAGAGTGAGGACGGAAATGAAACCGCGACTTTACGAAAAATACCAGGACGAGATCAAACCGGCTCTGAAGGAGCAGGGGGGCTACCAGAATGTCCACCAGATCCCGAAGATCGAGAAGATCGTGCTCAACATGGGCGTGAGCGCCACCTTGGAAAAGGGCGCCTTGGCCGACGCGGTCAAGGATATGACCATGATCACGGGACGCAAGCCCGTGACCACCAAGGCCAAGAAGAGCGTCGCCAACTTCAAGCTCCGCGAGGGGCAGGAGATCGGCTGTCGGGTCACCCTGCGCCGCGACGTCATGTATGAGTTCTTCGATCGGTTGATTTCCGCGGCTCTGCCGCGCATCCGCGACTTCCGGGGGATCTCGGCCAAGTCCTTCGACGGACGCGGCAACTACTCGTTGGGCATCAACGACCAGACCATTTTTCCCGAGATCGAACTGGACAAGGTCAACCGCACGCAGGGCATGGACATCACGATTGTCACCAGCGCCGATACCGACAAGGAAGCTTACGAGCTTCTGGCGGCCTTCGGCATGCCGTTCGCGGGCAAGACCGCAAACTGATTTGGATTCAGAGTAAGGACTGTTATGGCAAAGAAATCCTGGGTTGAACGCAACAAGCGCAAGGCGGCCGTCGTCGAGCGTTATCGCGAAAGACGCGCGGAGCTGAAAGCGAACCGCGATTACGAGGGGCTCTCCCAACTGCCCCGCAACGCCAGCCCCGTGCGGCTGGTCAATCGCTGCGCGGTGACCGGTCGTCGCCACGCCTACATGCGCAAGTTTCAATGCTCGCGTCTCGTCTTCCGCGAGGCGGCGTTGGCGGGCCTCATTCCGGGAGTAACCAAAGCAAGCTGGTAACCGCCATGATGACCGATCCCATAGCCGATATGTTGTCGCGCATCCGCAATGCGAGCGCGGCGTTGTTGCCCACGGTGGACATTCCGCATTCCCGGATGAAGGAAAGCATCGCCAAGATACTGGTGAAGTCCGGATACGCCGAGGATTGCAAGGTCGCCGGCGATCTCAAGAAGACCATCACTGTCACGCTCAAGTACGAGGGGCGCGAAGGCGTCATCAAGGGGCTGAAGCGCGTCAGTCGCCCCGGATTGCGGCAGTATGTGAACGCCCAACATGTTCCTCGCGTGCTGCGAGGGTTGGGCACCGCCATTTTGTCGACTTCCCGCGGCGTCATCACCGGACAGGACGCGCGGAAAGAGAACGTCGGCGGCGAAGTTGTCTGCTACGTCTGGTAAGAACGGAGAATATCATGTCACGCATAGGAAACGCACCGATCAAGGTTCCGAGCGGCGTCAAGGTCGCGATCAACGGGCAGAATGTTGCGGTTGAGGGCCCCAAGGGCAAGATGTCCTGGGACCTCCCATCACGCGCCAAGGCGGAATTGAAGGACGACGAGGTCGTCGTCACCCGTCAGAATGACGAACGTCAGTCCAAGGCGATGCACGGGCTGAGTCGTTCGCTGGTGGCCAACATGATCCAGGGCTGCAACGAAGGCTTTGTGAGGGAGCTCGAGATCGAGGGTGTCGGCTACAAGGCCGAACTCAAGGGCAAGGAGATCGCCTTGGCGCTCGGCTTTTCCCACATCATCCACTATCCGATCCCGGAGAACATCACCGTGACGCTCGACGGACAGACCAAGGTGAAGATCGAGGGGGCGGACAAGCAAAAGGTCGGCCAGGTCGCCGCGGAGATTCGCGCGTTCTCGCCCGCGGAGCCCTACAAGGGCAAGGGCGTCAAGTATAAGGGCGAGCAGATCCGTCGCAAGGAAGGCAAGACCGTCAAGTAACAGAACTTCATTCGCGAACGAAGATGAGAACCGAAAAGAAACACAGGCTGCGCAAGCTGCGCCACCTTCGCCAGCGCCGGAAGATCACCGGCACGGCCGAGCGTCCCCGCATGAGCGTCCGCTTCACCAACAAGAACATCTACGTGCAGTTCGTCAACGACGAGGCCGGCGTCACCGTGGCGTCCGTGTCCACCATGCACAAGTCCACGCCGGAGCGCGATGGATTGAAGGCGAACGTGGACAGCGCGGAGAAGATCGGCAAGCTTGCCGCCGAGGCCGCCAAGGCCGCGGGCGTGGAGAAGGCGGTCTTCGATCGCAGCGGCGCCAGATATCATGGCAAGGTGAAAGCCTTGGCCGACGCCGCGCGCGAAGGCGGCATCAAGATCTAATCGAGAACCAGGAGACCGACTGTGGCTGAAAACAAAAACAATCAGAATCAGGGCCAGAACCAGGGCCAAGGGCAGGGACAAGGCCAGGGCCAGGGTGGACGCCGCGGACCGGGCGGACGGGAACGCGGGCCGCGGCCGGCGCCGGTGACCCTTGACGCCCAAGGGCGCGAGATCACCGAGAAAATCGTCCATATCAACCGTTCTTCCAAGGTCGTCAAGGGCGGCCGCCGCTTCAGCTTCAGCGCCCTGGTGGTCGCCGGAGACAAGAACGGCCGCGTCGGCCTCGGCCTCGGCAAGGCCAGCGAGGTCGCCGACTGCATCCGCAAGGGAAGCGAGGACGCCAAGCGCCAGATGGTCGATATCTCGCTCAGTGGTTCCACGATTCCGCATGAGATTGTGTGCGTCTACGACGGCGCGCGAGTCATCATGCGTCCGGCCTCCCCCGGAACGGGAATCATCGCCGGCAAGACCGTGCGCGCTGTGGTGGAATCCGCTGGTGTGCGCGATCTCCTGACGAAGTCGCTCGGTTCCAAGAACGCCGCGAATGTCGCCAAGGCGACCCTGAAGGGCCTGATGGGATTGCGGCTGCGCGAACAGGTCTACAAGACGCGCGGCATTGAATTGAAGAAAGCGGAAGCGGCGCCTGCGGAAGCCGCCCCGGAGGCGGACGCCCCCGCCGCCGAAGCAGCAACTGAATAACAACCCACAAGAACATGCGTCTACATACACTCAAACCCAGGCCCGGCGCGAAGAAGAACCGCAAGCGCATCGGTCGCGGCAACGGCAGCGGTCATGGCAAGACTGCGGGCCGCGGGATGAAGGGACAGGGCTCCCGCTCCGGCAGTTCGACGCGTCCCGGTTTTGAGGGCGGTCAGCTGCCGCTCATTCGTCGTCTTCCCAAGCGCGGCTTCAATAATGCCCGCTTCGCGACCTCCTATCTGCCGGTTAATCTCGGCGATCTGGAGCAGTTCGAGGAAGGCGCGACGGTTGACGAGGCGACCCTTCGCGGCGCCGGATTGGCCAACGGAAAGTCCGACGGGATCAAGATCCTCGCCCGCGGGGAGCTGACCAAGAAACTCACGGTCCAGGCGAGCGCCTTCAGCGCCTCCGCCAAAAGCCGCATCGAGGAATTGGGCGGCTCCTGCGAAGTGGTCGACAAGAAGGCGGCCAAGGGCGCGGAGCAGGATTCCGCGGGGGAATAGTCTGAGACAAGGACGGTCCATCAAATTCGTTGTTCCATGTTAGGCAACATCGCCAGCACCATTGCCAACTGCTTCAAGATCCCGGAGCTCAAGTCCCGGATCTTCTTCACCCTGGTCGTGCTTGCCATCTGTCGTCTGGTGGCGATGATCCCGATTCCGGGGTTGGATGGTCAGGCGTTGGCCGAGTACTTCAAACAGCTCGGGGAGAGCTCGGATGGAGCCGGCATCCTGGGGATGTACAGCCTCTTTACCGGAGGCGCGCTGGAAAAGTGCGCGGTGGGTTCCCTGGGCATCATGCCCTACATCAGCGCCACGATCATCATTCAGTTGCTCACCGCCGTGATGCCTCGTTTGGCGAAGCTGGCGCGTGAGGAGGGCGGTCGCACGAAGATCGTGCAATACGGGCGTTACGGAACGATCCTGCTTTGTCTGGGGCAGGGCTTGGTCATGGCCTACGGATTCGAAAACGCCGGCAAGATTTTTCAAGGCCTGGACAAGGATCTGGTGCTCTACAGCGACAAGTGGATCTGGTGGTATCGCATTCAGACCGTCCTGATTCTCACCTGCGGCACAGCCCTTCTGATGTGGTTGGGCGAGCAGATCACGGAGCGCGGGATCGGCAACGGCATTTCCCTTGTCATCACCATCGGCATTCTCGCGCGCCTGCCTCAGGCCGGTCAGGGGTTGATGGACATGTTCCGCGTGGACCCGGCCACGGGTGAGCGGGCCTCGATGATCGAATTTGCTTTTCTGTTGGTGGTCTTCGTCTTCGTGGTCGCGGGCATCGTTGCGATCACGCAGGCCCAGCGGAAGATCCCCGTGCAATACGCCCAACGCTCGGTCGGGCGGAAGGTCTACGCCGGCGGAAGCTCCTTCATGCCGCTCCGGGTCAATTACGCGGGCGTCATGCCGATCATCTTCGCCCAGGCGATCCTGATGCTTCCCGGGCAGGTGCTTGGCTTTGCGGGCAACGCCTGGGACAAGCGCTTCCTGCAGGAGGCGGCGGTCTGGTTCCAGTATGGCAAGCCGTTCTACATCATTTCGTTCGCCCTGATGATCCTGTTC
>JAYPGD010000017.1:0-5350 GCA_038126655.1 Verrucomicrobiales bacterium | reverse complement strand
TTCTTCTCCTATTTCTGGGTCGCAACGCAGTTCAATGAGATTCAGATTGCGGATGACCTGAAACGCAACGGCGGATACATCCCCGGAGTGCGGCCGGGACAGGCCACCACCGACTTTCTGCATCGCACGATGAGCCGCATCACGCTATCCGGCGCGATCTTCCTGGTGATCATCGCGACGGCTCCGATGCTGATGAGCAATTATCTGGAGATCTCGCCCGCCGTGGCCGAGTTCTTCGGAGGCACGAGCCTGCTCATCATGGTCGGCGTCCTGTTGGACACCATGAGGCAGATGGAATCCCATCTCCTGATGCGGCACTACGACGGCTTCCTCAAGAAGGGCCGGATTCGAGGCCGCTTCTAGAAGCGGCCGACGAAAGCGATCGAAGAGGAGATGTACGCCTCCTTTGCGCGAAAGATTTTTGATACGTTCTTTGATTGGAAAGCCAGGTCCGCGACGGACATGAGCAACATCAAGACTCCAGCTGAGCAGGAGTTGATGCGGGCGGCCGGAAAGGTCGCAGCCCGGACGTTGCGCGACATGGCAAATGAAATCGCCCCGGGCGTGAAGACCCGGGACCTAGATGAGTTTGCTGCCGAACGCATGCGCGCCCTCGGGGGGCGCAGCGCATTCCTAGGCTACCGGAATTACCCGCGACATACCTGCATCTCGATCAACGATGAGGTCGTTCACGGCTTGGCGGGCGGGCGCGCCATCCAATCCGGCGACCTCGTCAGCATTGACGTGGGGGTGACGGTCGAGGGTTACATCGGCGACAATGCGACCACGGTGCCTGTCGGAGACTGTGACAAAAACACGCAAAAACTTGTTGATGTCACCGAGCAATCTCTATACGCTGCGATCTCTTGTGCCGTTGCAGGCAATCGGGTCCGGGATATTTCCCAAGCCGTTCAGGATCTGGTTGAAGGCAACGGTTTTTCCGTCGTTCGGGAATTCGTCGGTCACGGCGTCGGCCGGACGGTGCATGAGGAACCGCAGGTGCCCAATCACGTGGACACGCGACGGAAGAGTCCGGAATTGGTTCCGGGCATGACGTTGGCGATCGAACCGATGGTCAACGCCGGCAGCGCGGCGGTGAAGACATTGAAAGACGGCTGGACAGTCGTCACCCGGGACGGAAAGCCGTCCGCTCATTTTGAGCACACAGTTTTGATTCGGGACGGCGAACCCGAAATACTGACATGGCCGGACGGGAAGAAATAAGTCTGACCGGCCGTGTGGTGGAAGCGATTTCCGGCAGCGCCTGCCGGGTGAAATTGAAAAATGGTCACCGCATGGTGGCCCATACGACAAGAAAGAACAGTCTGGATCTTTCCCGGTTGAGTCCGGGAGACGAATTGATCCTGGCGGCTTCGCCCTTCGATCTTTCGAAGGCGCGCGTTGTCAGGAAGAAAAACTGAAAGAAAGAGCGATTATGAAGGTTCGCGCATCGGTCAAGAAACTTTGTGAACACTGCCGGATCATCCGCCGCGAGGGCGTGATCAGGGTGGTCTGCACCAATCCCCGCCACAAACAGCGGCAGGGTTAATCCATACAAACGAAAACGCTATGCCACGTCTACTGGGTGTCGATATTCCGGGCAACAAAAAGCTCGAGTACTCGCTGCAATACATTTACGGGATCGGTCCCGCCATCGCGAAGGAGATCGTGTCGCAGACCGGCATCGATCCCAACATCCGCGCTCGCGACCTGAACGATCAGCAATTGACCGAGTTGTCCAAGATCATGCAGGACGGCGAATACGCGCTGGAAGGCGACCTGCGCCGGGAAATCAGCATGAATCTCAAGCGCCTGAAGGCGATCAAGAGCTACCGCGGCATGCGCCACTCGCGAGGCCTTCCGGTCCGCGGCCAACGCACGTCCACCAACGCCCGAACCCGCAAGGGGCCGAAGAAGACCGTCGGCGTCACGCGCAAGGCGTGACCTTCAGCAATCATTCACCCATACGCAACTGACCATGGCAGACGAAGATAAGAAAGAAGAGACGCCGGCGGAGGAGACTCCGGACAAGGCTGTGGAAGCCGCGCCCGCCGCAAAAGCGGATGTCGCCGAGAAAAAAGAGGCCAAGGCCGACGAAGGCGCCGGAGCAGCCAGCGCGCCGACCGCGGCGGAACTGCTGGCCGACGACTTTGCCGACAAGAAGATCGTCAAGGCCAAGAAGTCAAAGAACGTTTCCTCGGGCATCGCCACAATCGCCGCCACTTTCAACAACACCCTGGTGTCCATCAGCGATATGCAGGGCAATGTGATCAGTTGGTCGAGCGCGGGCAAGGTCGGTTTCCGGGGTTCCCGCAAGAGCACGGCGTTTGCCGCGCAGCAGGTGGCGCAGGACGCCGCGCGACAGGCCATGGCTCATGGGCTTCGCGAAGTTGAGGTCAAGGTCAAGGGGCCGGGCTCCGGGCGTGAGTCCGCCATCCGCGCGCTGCAGGCCATCGGCTTGGAAATCACCTCCATCAAGGACGTCACTCCGGTGCCGCACAACGGTTGCCGCCCTCGCAAGAAGCGTCGCGTCTGAACCGGTTCACTCAAATTTCAGCACACAGATTCAAATGGCTCGCTATACAGGACCCCGCACACGAATCAGCCGTCGCTTCGGAACGCCGATCTTCGGCCCCTCCAAGTACCTTGAGCGCAAGAACTATGGCCCCGGCGTGCATGGCCCGCGTTCCCGTCGCAAGCTGACGGATTACGCGCTGGCGCTCGCTGAGAAGCAGAAGATGCGTTATTACTACGGACTGCTGGAGAAGCAGTTCCGCGGCGTTTACGAGAAGGCCATCCGCCGACGCGGCGTCACGGGTGAGATCATGCTCCAGATCCTGGAGACCCGTCTCGACAGCATCGTTTACCATCTCGGGTTTGCGCCGACGCGCGCCTCGGCCCGCCAGTTCGTCTCGCATGGCCACATCACGGTGAACGGCGGCAAGGTGGACATCCCGAGCTACGCGGTCAAGGTGAACGACGTGATCGAGGTGAAGGATTCCAGCGTCTCCCGCCAGGTCGCCACCAAGAACCTGGAGTTGTCAACCAGTCGCGCTGTTCCGGAGTGGTTGACCCTGAACAAGGACGCGTTCAAGGGCGTGTTGGAACGCGAGCCGACTCGCGAGGACATTCAGCCCATCGCGAACGAACAGACCATTGTTGAGTTTTATTCCCGTTGATAAAGCCTGCTCCCGGGTGGGAAACAGGCCGGCAATTATATGGACCAAGGGCGATGACGGGAATCTTGCGCCGGAGGTCAGTTTAAAATTGCAACCCAGACAAAAAGACCATGCCAGTACGTTTAGCTCCATTTGAAGTTCCGAAGCGGTTGAAGAAGGACGAAGCGACCGCGAACGACACCTACACCCAGTTCATCGCCGATCCTTTCGAGCCCGGATATGGACACACCATCGGCAACTCGCTTCGCCGTGTTCTGCTCTCCTCATTGGAAGGAGCCGCGATCACTTCCGTGCGCATTGACGGGGCGATGCACGAATTTGCCACGGTGGACGGCGTTGTGGAGGATGTCACCGACATCGTGCTCAACCTGAAGAAGGTGAAGCTGAAGATTCACGACACCCGGGATCCCCAGGTCCTGCTCATTTCCGTGAACAAGTCCGGCGAGGTTACTGCCGGCGACATCGAGCTCAATCACCACACTGAGGTCGTCAACCCGGATCAGGTCATCTGCACGCTGGACAAGAAGAAGAAGTTCATGATGGAGCTCGAGGTCCAGATCGGCCGAGGCTTCCATCCCGGCGACGAGAACAAGAAGCCCGACCAGGCGATCGGCGTCATTGCAATCGATTCCATCTTTTCCCCCGTCACCCGCGTCAAGTACGCCGTGGAAAGCGCCCGCGTGGGACAGCGCACGGATTATGACAAGCTCGTGCTCGACGTCTGGACGGACGGACGCATTTCGCCGGACGACGCGTTGACGCAGGCTTCCGCGATCCTTCAGCACCACCTGGATGTCTTTGTCGGCTACGACAAGAACGCCATCAAGATTGAGGAGGTCGTCGACAAGCAGGACGAGGAGAAGGCGCAGCAGAAGAAGTTGTTGAACATGAGCGTCAATGAAATTGAGCTCAGCGTCCGCGCGGCCAACTGCCTCAACAACGCGAATATCACCACCGTGGGCCAGTTGGCCCTGAAGACCGAAGCCGAGATGCTGAAATACCGCAACTTCGGCAAGAAATCGCTCAACGAGATCAAGGACAAACTCACGCAGCTCGGCCTCGCGCTGGGCATGAACGTCGATTCCGAACTACTCGACGGCTCCGCCGAGGAATCCTGATCGCATCCCTCCGACACCGACATGCGACACCTTAAACGCAACGCAAAGCTGGGCCGCAAAGGCGAACATCGCAACGCGATGCTGGCCAATCTGGTCTGCAGCCTGATCAAGTCCTGGAAAGGCGGCAAGTGCGTCACGACCACCTTGGCCAAGGCCAAGGCGGCGCGCCCGGTCGCCGAAAAGCTGGTCACGCTCGGCAAGAAAGGCTCGATTCACCATCGCCGTCTCGCCGCCGCGCGGCTCAAGCAACAGGCACGCACTCACTTCAAGGGGCGCCTCAAGGGACAGAATCCGGTTTCCGGAAAGGAGCTTCGCGAAGCCTGGCGCGAGAACGAGGACGTGGTCCGCATCCTTTTTGATGAGATTGCGACGGAGTTCAAGGAGCGTCCGGGCGGCTACACCCGCATCGTGAAGCTGCATCGTCGTCGCGGCGACGCCGCGGAGATGGCGATGCTGGAGTGGGTCGATGAGGCCTTCACGGGGGAGGCTCCCGTTGCCGCAAAGGCGAAGAAGGAAACGAAGGCGGAAGAGCCCAAGGAAGAAGAGCCGAAGGCCGAGGAAGCGAAGGCCGAGGAAGCGGCGGAAGCTGAGTCGACTGAAACGCCCGCTGAAAACGAGGCTGAAGGCACTGAAGCCGATGCGGAAGCGGAGGCGGACGCGGAGGGCGGAGATGACGCCGCCGAATCGGACAGCGAGGGTGATGAGTCCTCCAAGGACGCCAAGTAACCCGGCCAAGTCCCTAAAACTACGAGAGAACCCGCCCTTGATCAGGGCGGGTTTTCTTTTTGCCAAAGGTTGACCGAAGGTGGATGAGATCCAAGGAATCGGGCGGGGCGGGACGCTCGTTCAAAGAATGATGAAATCGCGTTGTCGCAGGTTCCGGTGAAGGCGGGCCGTGGAGCGCACCGCCATGAAGGTCAGGCAGATGCAGAACGTTGTGGCGCGCATGACGGTTGGATCGGGAGCATTCCGGCCCATGAATGCGACCAGGGCCGCGGCGGTCCCGATGGCGGCGAGCGCGGGGAGGAGCAGCGCCTCGCAGATCGACCGAAT
>JAYPGD010000016.1:5857-25480 GCA_038126655.1 Verrucomicrobiales bacterium | reverse complement strand
GCGTAGCTGGCGCCGTCCGTGAGGTGAATCCGGGAGTGATCGATGCTGGTCAGGGCCGAGGCGTTGAGCGCGGCCGTCCCGGTCAGGGAGACCGTGGTGTTCAGCAGTTCGCTCAACTGGCTGAAGGTTGCGGAGGCGGTGTCGGGCAGTGTGATGGAACTGTTCTCCAACCTTGTCAGAACGGGGGCGGAAATGGCGGCGGCGGGCGGAAGCGTCGCATGAATCCGGTCGGCGGAGCTCAAGGCGGGCAGGCTGACCGTTGTTGTGTCCCAAGTGAGTTTGATCCCGGCCCCGTTTCCGGCGGCTGTCTGAAGGGCGTCCAGATTGACGATGCCCCCGGTCGTGGTCCTGAGTTCGAGCGGGCCGCCGCCATTGACCCCGGAGCCGCCTCCGGCCAGCGAGGTCAGCCCCGCAAGATTGATGACGCCGCCATCCGCGGCGCGGACGAGCATGAGCAGGCCGCCCAAGCCTGAGAAATTCGCGGTGAAGGATGAAAGGCCGGACAGATCCAGCGCGCTTCCGGCTCCGGTCACGGAGATGATCGTGCGTTTCTCATTCACGCCGATTCCGCCGGAATGATCGTAGGCAGTCACGCCGGCAGGCGCAGTGAAGGTCGCGCCGGCGCTGGGAAAGAAGCGCGTCTTGTCCAGGCTGGTCAGCGCGGGAAGGGATATGGACGAACCCGAGCCGTCCAGTGTCAGTCGGCCGCCGGTGAGGCTGGTCGCCATGGGAACGCTCAACGTGCCGCCGGCCAGGGCTTGAAGATGCGCGCCGTCGATGGACTCGGCGGCGTTGGCCGTCAGAGAGGCGGCGGCGCCATTGACGACCAACGAGCGACCGGAGTTCACGGTCAGGGTTCCATTGATGATCGACGCGCTGGAAGTCAGGGTGAGCGAACCGCCGGAAATGGTCAGCGGTTCCTCGCAGGTCAGACTCGCAACGCTGGTGTTGGAACCGGTGTGCAGGATGGCGCTTTCCGCGCCGGCGAAATCGATGACCACATTGTCCGTCGCGTCGGGTACGGCGTCGCCGGACCAGTTCAAGGGATCGGACCAGGTTTCGCCGTCGCCGCCGCCGTCCCAGGAGACAGTCGCCGCCGACAGGGCGGGCGGCGCGAACGCAAGTAACAAGGTGATAATGGTTGCCCGGATCACGGGGAGGGAATAGCAGAAAACGGGCCGATATCGAAATTAATCTCCGGTTCCAGGTTTTTCGGCGGACCTTTTGCGCGTCGCCAAGACGAGGCCCGACAACATTACGCCGCCGCCGGCCGCCTGAAGGGCGCCCAAGGCCTCCCTGAACCACACCCACGCGATCAGGGCGGCGATCAGGGGCTGCAGCAGCAGGCTGAGAGAGCCGAAGGACGCGGGCAGGTGGCCGAAGGCGTAGGCGATCAGCCCTTGTCCGGCGATGTGGCTGATGAAGGCGAGCGCGAGCAGCGTCAGCCAACCGGCGTGGGTGTTCGGGAACATCTGCTCCCCCGAAAGAACTGCGGCGACGAAGAGCGTCGCCGCGGCGGATAGGGCGGCCCAAGCCATGATGGTTGCGGGTGAGAAGGAGCCGCGCAGGATTTTCACGGTCAGTTGGTAGCTGCCGTAGAACAGGGCGGTGACGATGGCCAGCCCGTCGCCGATCAGGTATCGCGGCTCCAGGTTCAAGCTGGCGCCGGCCAGCATCGACGCTCCCGCGATGGCGATGATCATCGCCAGGATGAACGTCCTAGTGATCCGTTCCTTGAGGATCAGCCAGGCGCCGAGAGTCACAACGATGGGCGCGAAGTTGGCGAGCAGGGTGGCGTTGGCCACGGTGGTGAGTTTGATGGACCAATGCCAGAAGGCCATGTCCAACGCGAAGAAGACGCCGGCGAGGAGCAGCAGGCGCTTTTCCCTGGCGGTGGCGGGGCGGCGCGGCGGATTGGGCTGTCGTTGTTCCCAGGCGAACCACATCCACAAGGCCGGCAATGCGAAGAACACGCGGTAAAAGGCCGTGGCGCTGGGGCCGACGCCGTGATTGGCGACGGCGTCGCGGACGAAGTTCGGCGCGAAGGCGATGCCCGCCGCGCCGCAAAGCATGGCGGCGAGCCCCCAACGGTCTGGCTTCGGTTCGCGCATCGCGCGGTTTTAGCCGCTTTGCGCGGCGGGGTCAAAAGCGGCTTCGTTCACGCCATTCTCAATCCGACGATTCAGCTTCCGGATGATGAGACATCTCGGGCATCTGGCTGCGCATTGTTTCCAGGGAGAGGCTTTGAGCCGGGACAAAGCACGGAGAGGCTTGGTCGCGATCGGACGCTCTGCAAGGCGGCGTCAAGCCGCCGCACTCCATGGCGCTTCGCGCGGCGTCTTGTTTCGACGTGGGCGCGAGACGAGCAACCGGCAACCGATCACTGCTTCAGATCTTTGAACAGATCCACCACGGTCCTGGTGATCTTCTCCGAGGCCTGATATTCCACCCAACACGTGCCCAGCCAGGTTTCGTAGCCGCCGAGCCGATGCTGCTCCGGCGTGGGGAGGTAGCCGAAGGTCCCGTTCGCCAGTTCGATGGTGAAGGCATCCTCGAACGGACTGCGATCCTTGATGTTCAAACCGATCTCCGCGAACACCTCGAAGGGCATGGCGGCGACGCCGAGGTCGCCGATGCGGAAGGTCTGAATGAAGACCTCCGTGGTCGGTTTGAACTTCGCGAGTTTGAGCGCGCGCTTGGCGTAGATGACCTCCTTGTCGGTGGTGTTCGGATCGGCGGCCTTGGGGCCGGAGAGAATGCGGTGCGCGCGGTCGATCAGTTCTTGGGACGGGCGCCGGACGTTGAGTTTCAGTTCCTTGGCCGCGGCGCCGAGGGGGACCCAGTCGCGATGCTGGATGCCCTGCAATGCCTTCATCGCCGCATCCGCGACATCATTGGCCACGATCTGGATTTGTTCGTAGGGCTGTCGGCGGGGACGCGTTCCGGTGAAATCGATGTTGTTGATGTCGCCGCTCGTGCCGTTGGACATGATGCCGACGAAGGGCGGGCTCTGGCGGTCGGCGCCGAGCAATTGCTGCATGCGATCCGCGAAGGCGCCGAAGTAGTCCGCCGAAAGGTGCCCTCGGGGAACGCCGCCGACGTAGTGAAGGGAGTAATTGGCGAGCAGCGCGATGGGGCGTCCGTCCTTGGCCTGCACGGAAAGAATGGAAACCTCGGGGTCGGTCGGGCCGGCGGGGCGGTCCAGCATCTTGCCGCGCGGGGGATTCATGCGGACGGTGTCCCGACCGCCGAAGGGATTGCCCAGGTTGAAGCCGGGCTTCATGTGCCAGCGGCGATTGGAAACATGGCGCGGTTCGTCACTGCCGCCCCAACCGATGCGCGCGGGCTCCAGATTGTTGATGGCGCGCTTGACGCCATCGACGATGCGGGAAGCGAGGAAGGACTGGTGTTCGTCCAACTCGGGATTGTATTCGAAGCGGTCCTTGCCGCGCGCGCTGACGGAGGAGTGGGTGTGCGTCGCGGCGAACAGGAGGTTCTCCGGCGGCAGGCCGGTCTCCTTTTTCAGGACGCGCTTGGCGTGGTCGAAGACGGGGCGGGTGACGCCGACGCTGTCCACGATCACGAAGCCGATGCGGGTCTTGCCGTCGTCGAGCACGAGGCAACGGGCGTGGAGTTCGTCGTGGACGTGGGTGGCGGCGGGGGAAAGCCAGTTTCCGACGATGCCCCCTCCCAGGGGCGGGGTGATATTGCTGGTCGCCGCGCCGGCGCGGAAGACCTTGGGCTTGTCAGCGGAGTGGGCGGGTGAGGCGGCGAACAGACATAGGATTGCGAACGCGAGATGGTGGCCGGTTTTCATGATGGAGGTATCGGAAGTTTACTCGGCGATGCCAGCGGGCAGCGGAAAGCCGTAGATTCGTTCAAAGAGAAGCTGTTTGCGTTTCAATGAGGAGATGTCTTTTGGAAGGGAGGCGAGAGCCATTCGGCGAGCGGCGTCAAACATTTGTGAACCCATACGAATCCGCTCCGCCCCGGACTTTGCCATGAGGCGTTCATTGACCATTGCTGCGATTTCCGGAGAGGTGTCTTTCATGGCCTGCATTCCAACCATAGACTATGGAGTCCCAAGTCGCGGGTCCAGCGTTCGATGTAGTTCTGGTCTGCGCCGGTGGAAGCCAGATTTCGCACATCGCCGAGCTGGAGGTCTGAGCGCGAATTCTTCGCCCAATACAATTTGGAAATGATCAGATCTTCCTTGCTTACGATCCATGTTGAGAAGTCTTCGATGTCAATGCGTTGACGCCGCTCAAATTCGGCGAGTCGGTAAGCCGCGCTCTTTCGGACAATGCAGTTCACTTTGATGACGCTGGCTTGATGAATGAGGTTGAAGAGGGATTCATTCCGGATCGAACTCTCAATTGCGTCTCGCGATACGTAGTAGTCCGGCGTGAACAGTGACTCCACCAGGGCGGCTCTCGCGGGAGTCAGGGCGACAACCACGTCGATGTCGCGGGTCATTCGTGGTTGCGCATAGTAGTTCATGGCCATCGATCCGGTGAGCATGTAAGCGATGCCTCCGGATTCAAGTCGCCGCGAAACGTCGCGCACGATGTCGAGTTCGTTTTCCATCGAGGGAATTGAGCATCGAGCGCCGGAACAGGCTTGTAAACCGACTGTGATCACGATTGCCCAAGTTCTCCAACTTCGGCATGGTCCCGGACCGAAACACGAAACACCGATATGGATAAGAGCATTTTTCATGGCTGCATTCCGGCGTTGATGACGCCGTGCAACGAGGACCGGACGCCGAATCACGACGCGTTGGTCGCCACCGCGAAATCCCTGATCGAGGCCGGCATGTCCGGCGTGGTCTATTGCGGATCGATGGGCGACTGGCCGCTGCTGACGGACGAGCAACGGCAGGAGGGCGTGCGACGCCTGGCCGAGGCCGGCGTTCCGGTCGTGGTGGGAACCGGCGCGCAGAATCCGAAGCTGGCCGCGGCGCACGCGGCGCATGCGAAGGAGGTCGGGGCGAAGGGGCTGATGCTGATTCCGCGCGTGCTGTCGCGGGGGACGTCGTCGGCGGCGCAGCGCGCGCACTTTGCCGGCATTCTCGAGGCGGCGGTGGATCTGCCCTCGATCATCTACAACAGCCCCTACTACGGCTTCGAGACGAAGGCGGATCTGTTCTTCGACCTTCGACGCGACCATTCGCATCTGATCGGCTTCAAGGAATTTGGCGGCGCGGCTTCGTTGAGTTACGCGGCGGAGCACATCACGAACCAGGAGGAGGACCTTGCCCTGCTGGTCGGCGTGGACACGCAGGTGTTTCACGGCTTCCTGCATTGCGGGGCGGTGGGCGCGATCACGGGCATCGGCAACGCCCTGCCGCGGGAGGTCCTGCGGTTTGTGGAACTTTGCAGGCGCGGGGCCTCGGGCGACGTTGAGGCGCGTCGCTTTGCCGCTGAATTGAGCGAGGCGTTGACCGTGCTTTCGACCTTCGATGAGGGGCCGGACCTGGTTTTATATTACAAGCGTCTGATGGTCCTGGGCGGCGACGCGAGTTACGAACTCCATTTCAATGGAACCGACCAATTGAGCGCGAGTCAGAACGCCTATGCCGAGGCGCAGTTGGAGCAGTTTCAGAACTGGTGGGGGAACTGGGCGGGAGCGACGGACTGACCGAAGCACGAAATCCGAAAAACGAAATTCGAAACAAATTCAAATGTTCGAAATATTCAATTCCACAAACGATTGCAGTGCGTTCTGATGTGGCGCGAAGAACTGACGAGACGCCAGGTTTCGGTTTTGAAATTCGAATTTGTTTCGCATTTCGACATTGGGTATTCGGATTTCTCAAAATGATCATTGTTGATTCACACACTGAAGGCGAACCCACGCGGGTGGTGTTGCATGGAGGCCCGGACCTGGGCGACGGGCCGTTGGCGGAACGGCGTGAGTTGTTCGCGCGGGAACACGATTCATTTCGCAGCGCGGTGATCAACGAGCCGCGCGGTTCGGACGCGCTGGTCGGCGCGCTGTTGTGCGATCCGGTGGACGAGTCCTGCGCGACGGGCGCGATCTTCTTCAACAATGTCGGCTACCTCGGCATGTGCGGGCACGCGACGATCGGGTTGGCGGCCTCGCTGGCCTACATGGGGCGTTTGGAGCCGGGTGTGCACAAGATTGAGACCCCGGTCGGCATTGTCAGCGTGGACCTGAAGGACCTCAATACGGCGACGATCGAGAACGTGCCCAGTCGGCGGTTCAAGAAGGGCGTTTCGGTCGAGGTGGAGGGGCTGGGCGCGGTGATCGGCGACATCGCCTGGGGCGGCAACTGGTTTTTTCTCACGGAGAATTCGCCGTTTCCTTTGGATGCGCGACTGACGCGTCAACTCACCGACGCCGCCGAGCGCGTGAAGGCGGCCTTGCGCGCGCATGACATCACCGGCGAAGACGGCGCGGAGATCGACCATGTGGAATTCACCGGGCCGGCGCAGTCTTTAGACGCGAACAGCCGCAACTTCGTTCTTTGTCCCGGCGGAGCCTACGATCGTTCGCCCTGCGGCACGGGCACGAGCGCCAAGCTGGCCTGTCTGGCGGCGGACGGAAAGTTGAAGCCGGGCGAAACCTGGATTCAGGAAAGCGTCATCGGAAGCCGCTTCGAGGCGAGTTATCGGCTCGATGATGAAGGACGCGTCGTTCCGAGCATTACGGGACGGGCGTTTGTGACGGCGGATGTGCGACTTGTCCAGCAGGAGGGGGATCCGTTTGCGAACGGCATTGTCCCGGGCGCCGCAGGCTGAGCGATTCAATCCGGGGTTCGCATGGCCAGGGACGAGTCCATCATTGTCGTCGGAGCCGGGATCATTGGCTTGTCCTGCGCGCATTACCTGGCTGAGGCTGGATACCGGGTCAAGGTGATCGACAAGGACGGCGTTGCGGGGGGCTGTTCGCATGGCAATTGCGGCTACATCTGCCCGAGTCACGTGCTGCCGCTGACGGAGCCGGGCGCGATTTCGATCGCGTTGAAATCCCTGTTCAAACCGGACGCGCCGTTCCGGGTGAAGCCGCGGTTGAGTCCGGCCCTGTGGGGCTGGATGCTGCAGTTTGCGCGGCGTTGCACGCATCGGCAAATGCTGGCTGGCGCCGGGCCGCTCAAAGCGATCCTCGATTCATCGATGAGTGAGTACCGGCGTCTGGTCGCCGGCGGGACATTGGATTGTGAATGGAAGGAGAAGGGACTGCTTTATGTGTTCCGGACGGCGAAGGGCATGGCCGGCTTTGCCGAGGCGGATCGACTGTTGAGCGAGCGTTTCGGCGTGTCCGCCACGCGGATTGAGGGCGGGGATCTGCCGGATCTGGAGCCGGCGTTGAAGCCGGGGCTGGCGGGCGCCTTCAACTACCCCCATGACACGCACGTGAGGCCCGATGTCCTTGCGCGCAACTGGGCTGCCCGGCTTCGCGACAAGGGCGTGGAGATCGTTGAGCAATGCGAGTTGCGCGCGGTGGAGAAACGCGAAGGCAAGGCGGTCCGTCTGGCGACATCCAAGGGCGGAATGGAGGCGGACAAGTATGTCTTCGCCGCCGGCGCCTTGAGCGCGAGGTTGGGGACGGAGTTGCAATGCCGGATTCCGATCGAGCCGGGCAAGGGCTACTCGGTCACGATGGTGCGTCCGAAGATCTGCCCGGAGCGGCCGATGCTCTTTCCCGAGCACAAGGTCGGCGTGACGCCTTTCGACGAGGGCTACCGGCTGGGCTCCATGATGGAGTTTGCCGGCTTTGACGAATCGATTCGCGAACAACGGATTCAGCAGTTGAGAAAGTCGGCGGAGCCCTATCTGGTCGAACCTTACACGGAGGACATCGAGGAAAAGTGGTTTGGTTGGCGTCCCATGACTTGGGACAGCCTGCCGATCATCGGACGTGCGCCGCGGTTGGAGAACGCTTGGTTGGCAACCGGACACAACATGCTCGGCCTGAGCCTCGGGCCAGCGACGGGCCGGTTGATCGCCGAGTTGATCCAATGCCGGGAAACGCACATCGATGTGGAACCATTCTCGCCGGGGAGGTTTTGAGGCCCGAGTGTCGAGACAGGGGGATGAGGCCCCTGTTTCATGGAGGACCCGCGCCGATGATTCCATTGCCCCCATTCCCTCGTCGGGGCCCGGGGGATCGCGAACGATCATTCCCGCAATCGCAGCCTTTGGCCGATCTTCAGTTTCAGCGGATCAATGAGAGGATTGAGCAGCTTCAACTTGTCGACGGGAACGCCGTAGTAACGCGCGATCCGGGTCAGGGTTTCGCCGGATTTCACCTCGTGCCATTTGGGGATTTCATTGCGGGCGCGGCGGGCGAACTCCGCGGTGGCCTTGGCGGTCTTTCGCGTTGCGCCGGCCAGGGTGGATGCGCCCCATTGTGCGTGGGAGATGGCGGCTCGCGTGTTGTCCGCAGCGCGGGTGTTGCAGCCGGTCGAGATTCCCGTCGCGGCGAGAACGACGATATTCAGGAGCATTGTCCTGGTTGGCTGCCTGGGTCGGTTGCTGGTCATCAGGGACCACCGGCTTACGTTGTTTCTTGTCGCGATGCAATCGCGGACTGGAAGGCGGCCGGGCGGGGCAAGCCGGCGCCAGTCATGGCGTTTGGGGTGCACTGTGGGTTGCCGATTGCGGCGCAATGGTTAGAGTGAAGGCATGACAGACCCGAACAACCATGCGGCGGCGCTTGAAACCGCCTGGCGCGCCGCCGCGACCCAGGGCGGCGAAAGCCTCTGGGACATTGCGGACAGCGGCAGGGGCCTGGTGGTCCTGCTGCGACATCTGGGTTGAACGTTCTGCAAGGAGGCGGCGCGTGACGTCGCCAGGCAGCGCGGGATCATTGAAGCGGATGGCGTAAGGATTGTCTTCGTGCACATGGACGACAAGGCGCGCGCGGACGCCTTCTTTGAGAAACATGGACTGGCGGACATCGATCGGATTGCGGATCCGGACGCCGCGCTTTATGAGGCATTCGATCTGGGCAAGGCGGGCTTGAAGGAGTTGTTGAGCCCGAGTGTCTGGGGGCGCGGGCTCAGCGCGATCTTTTCGGGGAATCCGCCGGGCGTTCCCCGCGGCGACACCCTGCAGATGCCGGGCGTGTTCCTGATCCACAAGGGCGCGGTCCTCAAGGAGTTTGTCCACCGGACGATCGCCGACCGGCCCGATTTTCGGGCTTTGGCTTGCGACGATGGCGCGTGCCAGGTCGGGTAGAACGAAGAGCCGATCGGGATTTCGAGCAGGCCGGAGCACACCGACCGGAAAGATTGGAAAATGCTGAATGGGGATGAAATGTGATGTGCCGGATTATTTCGTGGAATCGTTTTCATTTGAGTCCGTGGAGAAAGGTCGGTGGTTCTCGGTTTGGAGAGCAAGGGCAGCGGGGTGTGGGAGTCTGCGCCGAGATCTGGCGAAAGTTGACGAATTGTGCAATGCGGAGACGTGCAATGTGGAGACGTGATTCCTGTCACCAGCAGGATTTACGGCAACGATCCTGCTGTGGTAACATCATTTTTCCAGGATTCATCTCCATAATGTTATCCGCCCTGCAATTTTGACATTGCCGGTGGAAACCCATTTGCCTCTGGATATGTATCCGACTGCGCTCAAGTTCTTGAGGCATCCCGCACAGGAGTTCATAAGTTCAAAATACGTGTTGCCTTTCAGAGCTGGCGCCGATTCGGCGATCGGAATCGTTTGCCCTTCATGCAACTCATCGGCAACCAATCCTTCGATGTATGCCCCCCAATAATCATCAGGTGGAACGCCGCACTCAGGACAAACCGCACTCTTGGTGTAAAATCTAGGTCCACCGTACATAGTAAAATTGCTCAATACGTTATCAGATTCAAAAAAGTGTTGCGCGAAACTAGATCAAAGCGCCGATCGGGATTTCGAACAGGCCGGAGCACGCTGACCAATAAAAAGAAAAATGCTGGATGGGGCTCCGCTGTTGGGGCTTTCGGTCTTTTCCAGCTAGCGTTCGGCTTCGGTCCTCCAGCCTTCCAGAAAGCCGTCGAAGGTGACGCCGGCGATTTGGAATCCGGCGAAGAGGGCGATGCCCAAGAGGGAGAGTATGAGGCCGGCCATGGCGAGTCCGCGACCGCCGCGCCGATCCGGGTTCTCGGCGATCTGTTTGAAGGCGAGGATGGCGAAGAGGATTCCGGGGATGCCGGTCAGCGGGCAGCAGCAGGCGGTCGGCAGGGTCAGGAGTCCGCAGATCAATGCGGCGATGGCGAAGCCGGCGGCGGGCGGTGAAGGGGGGGCGTTCCCTGGTTCTGGCGCGCTGAGGGACGCGGCGAGAAGATTGGTGAAGTCGGCGTGTTCGGAAGCGCGTTTCCAGGGTCCGTCAGTTCCCTGGCGGATACGGGTTTCGGCATCGACGCGCCGGTCGGCGATCCAGTTGCGGATTTCGGAATCGGGGACGGGGCCGTATTCCCGGCCGTCATCGCCGATGATCCAGTAGTCGCTCATGGCGCGGTCAACGCGCGGCGCGCCATTGGCTCTCCTGTTGGAGTTCCTCCGCGCCGATGATGGAGCCGTTGGCGAGGCACACCACGACGCCGTTGTGGCGGGGGGCTCGGAGAAGGGTCTCGGGACCGCCGCTGATGTTCCAGCCGCCGGTGATCTCGAACAACAGCACCGTGTCGGGCGGGAGTTCCGCGAGTATTCTCCCGCCGAGTTCGGCGTTGAAGGCGTAGCTGGATTCGAAGGATTCCAGGCTGGAGGGGCATTGAAACATGCTGCCGTGGTAGTCGGGGGATTGTTGCAGTTCCTGGGCCATGCCGAGAATGGCGCCGCACCAGTTGTCGTTGGCCGGCAGTCTTCCGTCGTCGCGCTCCGCGTACATCGTCATGGCCTGGTGGAGGATGGAAAGGTTGTCGCCGCATTGTCCGCGGCTCTTCGCGGCCTTGTCGTCGGCCCAGGATCCGAATTGGGTGGAAACAAGGAAGGCGATGAGTCCGACTGCGGAGAGGCTGAGTCCGCCGGTGGCGAGCCCTTCGCCGGCCAGCAGGCCGTTGCTGCGGCGGACGGCGCGGATGGCGGCGAAGCCGGACAGGCCGGCGATCACGGACCCCGCCAAGGCGGCGACCATGAGCAGTTTGCCGGGGCCGCCGTGCCACTGCTCCAGTTCGATCAACACGAGCCCGCCGATCGTGGCTGCCAGACCGGCGGCCGCTGCCAGGGCCGAGAACACGGCGAGTCGACTGATGGGCGGTCCGAACATCATCGGTCAACCGGCGGAGCCGGAGTCGCGGAGGGCTTCAAGGGTTGATGCGGCGGCGGCACTGTCGATCGTTTCCGCGGCGAGTTCCCAGCCCTCGCTGACAGAGCCGGACTTTCCGGCGACAAACAGGGCGGCGCCGGCGTTCAGCAGGACAGCGTCGCGTTTGGGGCCGCGGTCCTCGCCTTTGAGCAGTCGCTCGACGATGCCGGCGTTTTCCCTGGCGTCGCCGCCTTTCAGGTCCTCGAGGGTTGTCGGTTGCAGCGGGAAATCCTTGGGGGACATTTCGGACACGGAGAAGCCGCGGTCGTGGTAGAACTCGGCGATGGCGTTGTCTCCCTGGGTGGAGAGTTCATCGAGATGTTGTTCGCCGACACGGCCGCTGACGACCATCCCGCGGCGGATGCCGAGGGATTGCAGGGCCTGGGCGATGGGTTCGCAGAGGTCCGCCCGGGGGACGCCGATCAACTGGGCGGTGGGACGCGCGGGATTGAGCAGGGGGCCGAGGAAATTGAAGACCGTGCGTTGGCCTCGTTCGGCGCAGAGCTTGCGGGCGGGGCCGATATGCTTGAAGGCCGGGTGGTAGCGTTGCGCGAACAGGAAGGCGAAGCGATGGTCGCGCAACATGGCCGCCGCCTCGTCAGGCGTTCGGTCAATGCGGATGCCGAGCGCCTCCAACACGTCCGCGCTGCCGGACTTGGAGGTGATGGCGCGATTGCCGTGTTTGGCGACGGTGACGCCGGCGGCTGCGGCGAGGAGCGCCACGGTGGTGGAAATGTTGAAGGTGTTCAGATGGTCGCCGCCGGTTCCGCAGACGTCGAGGATGTCCCGAGCCCGGGTCTCGTCGTCCAGCGGGACGGGTGACGCCATCTCGCGAAGCTCCCGGGCGAAGGCTCCGATCTCCTCGACGGTCTCGCCCTTGTTTGCGAGGGCGGTCAGGAAATCCGCCTTGGCGTCCGCGGCGATGTTTTCGTCGGTCAACGCGGCGACCGCGCTGACGACCTGTTCGCTGTCCAGAGAGGCGCCTTGTTCCAGTTGTTGCGTCAAAGACCTGATCACGCGGGAAGAATACAGGGGCGGCGGAAAATGGAAAGCCGCAAGGCCTCGCGCAGGCAAAAGAAAAGGCGACCGGAGCGAGTCCGGTCGCCTTGAAGTGAGGGGCTCTGAATCGGGATCAGAGCTTCCCGGAAAGGCTGTCCATGGCGCTCTTCGCGGTCTCGTCTTCAACGAAGGGATTGGAGCCGCCTTCGCCGCCGCCGCCACGACTGAAGCCGCCCCGGGTGCGCGGCATGCTGATGGAGTCGAGTTTGGCGTTCTGCTCCTCGGTCAGTGTTCCTTTGAGTTCCTCCAGCATGTCTGCGGCGATGTCGTCCTCGACGGCGGCGACTTCCTTGATGCCGTCGAGAAGGGGCTTGATGGCTTTGCCTTGCTCGGCCGACAGGGTGATCTTCAGGTCGCCGGTGAGCAGGTCGAGTTTGCGCACGAAGGAGGTCAGTTCGCGGGTGGGGGAGGGTTGAAATCCACCGCGTCCGCCGCCGCCACGACCGCCGCCGCCGCCGCCGAATCCACCGCGACCGCCGCCTCCGCCTCCGCCGCCTCCGCCGCCAAATCCACCGCGACCGCCGCCGCCGCCGCCCTCCGCACTGGGATCACCGCCGCCTCCGGGCGCCTCGCCGGTGTTTTCCTGCATCGGAATCTCGGAACTGATGAGATCGTATTTCATGACGCGGAGGCCGGCGTAGGAGCCGACCACGCCGACGAAGATGCCGACCAGTCCGGCGGTCAGCCCGACCTGGAAGGTTTTGGCTCCCTGCTTCTTGAGGGAGAGCATGACGACGAGGAAGATGCACAACAACGCGAGGAGTCCCGCGTAGATGCCCATGTCACTGAGGTTTGAGTCCATTGTAAGCCTGTCTGTTGGGTTGTTTGGTTTGGGGAAACGTCAACGGGAACTGCCGTTGATTACAAGCCTTTCCGGAATGGATGACTGCGAAAACGAAAATCAGCGAAAGATTGCCCAATTCCCCCGGAATCGGCCATCTTTGCCGCGGATTCTGTCCCATGTCCCGAAAATCTGAAGCCATAACGACCGAGACTCCGGAAAAGTTTCAACTCGCTGTGAAAAAAGCGGCGGCGTTGTTGCGCGCCGGGGGGATCGTGGCGTTGCCGACGGAGACGGTTTACGGCCTGGCGGCCAATGCGCTGGACCCGGCGGCGGTGGCCGGGATCTTCGAGGCCAAGGGCCGGCCAGCGCACAACCCGGTGATTGTGCATGTGTCGGATGTGGAGATGGCGCGACGTTGTGCTGGAGAATGGCCCGAGTTGGCCCAGCGGTTGGCCGACGAATTCTGGCCGGGACCGCTGACGCTGGTCGTGAAGCGGGCTGATGATGTTCCTGACATCGTCACCGCCGGCGGCAAAACCGTCGGTATTCGTCGGCCTCGGCATGAGTTCTTCGAGGCGGTCATCCGGGAATGTGGATTCCCGCTCGCCGCCCCGAGCGCCAATGTGTCCAATCAGCTTTCTCCCACCACGGCGGCGCACGTGGCGGAGCAAATGGAGGGGCGCGCGCCGTTGATCGTCGATGGCGGCGCGTGCGAGGTGGGGATTGAATCGACGGTGGTTGATCTGACCGGAGCGAGGCTGAAGGTGTTGAGGCCTGGGATGATCGGGGAAGGGAAGTTGGAGCGGGTGTCGACGGGGGAGGTTGCGAGCGCTGGAGCCGAAAGACTCAAGCGCAAGCGGGAGGACGAGGGTGGGGTGAACGAGGCTCCGTTGCGGAGTCCGGGGCAGCTTTCGCGGCACTATGCGCCCAAGGCCAGGCTGATTGTTCTGACATGGATGGATCACACGACACTTGCCGCACGGTTGCGGGAACACGAAGTGGATCGCGCGGACGCGTGCCTGTTGACTTTCGATCCGGGGCGGGGCGGCGCGGATTGGAAGCGGGTTCTCCGGTTGTCCGACGATCCGGGCGAGGTCGCGAGGACGCTCTATTCGAGTCTGCACGACGCCGATCGTTCCGGCGCCCGTTGGATCGTGGTCGAGGCCCCGCCTCCGGAAGCGGAATGGAATGCGATTGCGGATCGTTTGAAGCGGGCTTCGGCTTGAAGCGCGGTCATTTCCTCTTCACCGCTTGGTGCAACTGTTCGCCGTTCTCGTCGAAGAACTCGAAGCGCGCCTCGGCATCGCGCGTCACGGTGACGCGCAGGAATCCGCCCGATTGCCGGGACTGGGTGTAAGGCTGGCGGATCTGCGCCTTTGGGTCGGTGGATTTTGGGTCGCCGGGCTTGCGGCCGAGGCGTGAGTTGGCGTCCACGAGCGCGCCGCAGGAGAACTCTTCGATGCCGGTCGGGTCGATTGAATGATACTGCCAGTGCCGATCCCCGCAGATCAGAAAGAAACCCTTTTCGTCGAGTCGTTGTTCCTTGATCCAATTGAAGAAGGCCCGGCCCTCGTGGCGAAAGCCCTTGTGGTTGGTGTGGTTGTCGGTCTTGTAGGCGTCGTCCGGGCCGACCATGGGCGTCGGGGAAATGAGCAGCTTGAAGGCGGCGTCGCTGGCGGTGAGCGTGCGCTTCAACCAGGCGATCTGCGCGGCGCCCCAGAGGGTCTTGTCCGGTCCGTCGGGCATCTTGTTGGGACTGCGGAAATCGCGTCCCTCGACCAGCCAGATCTGCAGGTGTCGGTTGACCCGGAACGTGCGGTAGGTCCGGGCGTCCGGATCGTCCGGATCGGTGACGGGGACCTGCTCGCGAAAGAGGCGGATGCCGAGGTCGCTCAGGGGAGGTCGCGTCCCCTCGCGGTCGCAGTCGTTGTAGCGGTGATCGTGGTCGTCCTTCTCCCAGTAGGTCGGCGTGCGGCGGAACAACTCAACGAAACGCGGTTGAACGAGTTGTTGTCGCCATTTGCGGCGCATGCCTTCGGCGTCGGTGGCTTCCTGATCGTCGTGGCTGTCGTAGTAGACATTGTCGCCGGTGCCGACGAAGAAATCGGGCTTCATGCGGAGCATGGTCGCGAGCGCGGGGAATCCGAGTTTCTTGTCGGGGCCGGTGTACATGCGTTCTCCGGTTCGGCGGCCTTTGCGGGGGATTCCGTAGTGAAACGACATGTAGTTCATGCCGGTGACAACGACAAAGCTCACTTCGTCGTCGCCGTCCGCGCCCTGGAGTGTTTTGAACCGGCAGGTCTGACCCGTTTTCGTCCGGGCCTTGTCCGGGCCGAAGATCAACCGGTAGTAGTGGGGGGCGCCGGGATTCAGGTCCACGACCTTGGTCTTCACGATAAAATCGTTTTCCGCCCTGGCTTCGATCCAGGGAGTCAGGCGCGAGCCTTTGAAATCTTGGCGTTCGGCGATCTCGAAACGCGCCCAACCCGGCGATCCCGGCACATCGCGATCGACCGGGCCGCGGGTCGCCGTCAGTCGCGATTGAAGAATGACGCTGGAGACGTCAACTTCGCCGGCCATCTCGCCTTGGGCGTGAAAGACTTCGGGGGCGTCGGTCGATGCAGGCGCGAAGGCATGCAGGCTGCAGGAAAGGAAAAGAAGAGCGGTTCGCATGGTGGGAATCTATCCGGCGGGCAGACCGATTGAAAAGGGGATAGCGCAGGGCCTTCGCAGGAACAGCAATCGCAACAGCTTCCCAGATGTAGCGTCGGCTGTGTCAGCCGAAAAACGAAAGAATCATGCGGCAGCCGTTGAATGCGCTGACACAGCGCACGCTACAACATGCTTATGGGGATTGCTTTTGCAGCTCATGCGAGGCCCAGGGGGATAGCGCGCGAGGTGTGGGGGCGACGCCAGGACGGCGAGGTCTTGGAATTGACACGATTGCGCGGGCGCCCGACGAGAGGGGGGATGCAACTGGAATCGTCATGAAGAGAATGCTGTGTCTGCTCCTGTTCGTCGTGGCCGGCCCCGTCATTGCCGCCGATCCATTGGCGGCGGCGTTGGAGGGCCATCTCAAACCATCGGTTGAAGTGTTCCTCAATCATCATCGGGAAGCGCGACGATACAAGAACGCGGATTTTCCGATGGATGAGTCCGCCTTCAGGCGGTTCAGGTCCGACGTCGTTCGCGAGTTTACGGAACGGCTCGGGCTTGAGGAGTGGACGGTGCGACAACCGGCGGGCAAGGCGAGCCCGATCGGGGAGCGTTTCCGGGATCGCGTTGTCGCGCGTGAGAGGATTCACGGGGTGTCGGTCGAGGTTCATGTGGTGACATTGGAGCCTGCGGGGCTGGCCGTGCCGATGATCCTCTGCCTGCCGGCCGACAGCGGGAGCCCATCGCCGGGCGTGTGCGTCTTTTCCGGTCATACGCGGCATGGATTGCGCGACCTCACGCTGGATCTCGACAGCTATCAGGGCGGCGTCGCCATCCGGCTTGCCCGGGCCGGGATGGCGACGATCGCGGTGGAGAAGATCGATACGGGATACCTTTCACGGCATGGCGCCGGCGGCAATGACGAGAAGGAGCTCGCGACCCTGCTGCTCGGACGCGCGCATGTCCTGCGCTCCCATCAACTCCGCGCATGTCTTGCAGCGACAGAGATCCTTGCGGAGCATCCCGGGGTGGACGAAGAGCGCATGGGGGCGACCGGGGTTTCATTGGGCGGATGGCTTTCCGTGCAGACGGCGATGTTGAACGATCGGATTCGGGCGGTCGCGGATTTTGGTCGCAAGACCCGGACGATCGCCGCCGACATGACGCCCGCGAAATACCGGGGCCAGGCCGACCTGTGCCATATCGTTCCGGGCATGCAAACCGTATGTGAACGCAACCTGCTTCCGTTGGCATTGGCCCCTTTGCCGATGCTCGCCGGGCACGGGCGCAAGGATGCGGGTTCCCACGCGGAGCATGACGTCAACTACCGGGCGCTGGGCGAGGGGCAATACTCCACACTCGGGGCCGCTGAGAATTACACCTATCTCGTTCACGAAGGCGGCGACACCATGCCTTCGAAGGAGGTTGCGGCCTGGTTTCGCGGGCGGTTCGGATTGAAATGAAAGCGTGCGTCCCGGTTGTCGTCGGATTATCCCTTCCTTCCATGAAGCGCCTCGTCTGTTGTCTGACCGTCTGCCTGGCGGATCTTTCTTTTCTTCCACCCGTGCAAGCCGCCGCCCCGGAGAAGCCGAACTTCGTCTTTGTCATGGCCGACGATCTGGGCTGGGCGGACGTGGCCTTTCACGGCGGCAATGCCCCGACGCCGAATCTTGACCAACTCGCCCGGGAGAACCTGGAACTCACGCAGCACTACGCCGCGCCGGTTTGCAGTCCGACACGCGCCGGATTGCTCACCGGACGCTGTTGGAGCCGCTTCGGCGTCACCACGCCCATCAACACACGCGGACTTCCCTGGGATACGGTGACGCTGGCCCGGGCATTGAAGTCAAAGGGCTACGACACCTGCCTGACCGGGAAGTGGCATCTGGGCTCGAAACCGGAATTGGGGCCGAACAAGTTCGGCTTCGACCACGGCTACGGCTCCCTGGCCGGCGGGGTCAGTCCCTGGAATCATCGCTACAAGAAGGGCGAATATTCCGTCACCTGGCATCGCAACGGGAAACTGATCGAGGAGGAGGGGCACGTCACCGATCTGCTGACGGATGAGGCGGTGAAGTGGATTCGCTCGCGCGGCGACAATTCATTTTTTCTCTACGTTCCCTTCACTGCGATCCACCTGCCGTTGAAGGAGCCGAAGCAATGGGTGGACAAGGCGCCGAAGTCGATCAAGGGCGAGGTCGCGCGACACTACGCGGCCAGCGTCATGCATCTCGATGACGCGGTCGGCCGCATTCTCAAGGCCTTGGACGAGACGGGGCGGCGCGAGAACACCCTGTTTGTCTTCACCAGCGACAATGGCGGGAGCACGGCCGAGAACAACGATCTCAAGTATCCGGACGACAACTGCCCCAATGGCAGGCTCCCCGGAAACAATCTCCCCCTGCGCGGCCGCAAGGGGGACATTTACGAGGGCGGCACGCGTGTGCCGACCATCGTCTCCTGGCCGGGCCGCATCCGCGCCGGAAAGAACCCCGCGCCGGTCCATGTTCCCGACTGGATGCCGACCTTCTGCGCCCTGGCCGGATACGAACCGGATCGGGACCTGAAATGGGACGGCGTGGACTTGTCTGCATTGCTGCTCGAGGGGAAGGGCCTGCCGGAACGCGACCTCTACATTGCCGGCCCGCGTTGGCGTGCGAGTTCGCTCCGGCGCGGCGATTGGAAGCTGATTGTCAGCGGCGCGAAACCGAAGCAATCCATCGAGTTGTTCAACATCGTCAGAGATCCTTCCGAGAAGACGAACCTGGCCAAGCGCGAGCCCGCGCGGGTGAAGGAGCTGTTGAAGCGTATGGAACAGACGGCCAGGGCGGATCGTGATTCCGCGGTCAAGAACCCCTGAACTGGAGCAAAGCCATGACATCCCCGGACGAACAACAACGTCGCGAATACTGGACGCAACAACTGGAACTGGGCCACGGCATGGTCGAGGAGCTGCTTGCCTATCCGGTCGAGGAATGCGGCGAGGGATTTGCCTCGCTGCCGGATGCGGTCGCTGCGGCCGGCGTCGAAATGCTCTTCTCCGACACCAAGATCGCCGGCGACCTGGATCGGATCTTTTTCCTGCGTGAGAGCCTGGTTGAGGATGTGATCCGGATCGGTCGGGCGATGAACGAGCGGGGCTGGGTCCTGAAGATCGAGGAGGGCTATCGGTCGTTGGAAATGCAGGGGATGCTCGTGCGCAAGCCGGAGGTCTTTGACGCCGTCGTGCGCAAGTGCGTCTGGGAATGCGGCGGAACCAGGCCGTCGACTGAACTGGTCTTCCGTCGCGCCATGGTCATGGTGGCCAACCGGCCCAAGATCGGCACGCATATGTCGGGCTCGGCGATCGACATCTCGGTGTTCGACCGCGGCAGCGGCGCGGAATTGGATCGCGGCGGCCCTTATCTGGAGATCAGTGAGAAGACGCCGATGCGTTCGCCCTTTATCAGCGAACAGGCGTTGCGCAACCGACTCGAGATCACCGGGGTCATGGAGGCGCACGGGTTCATGCATTTCCCCTACGAATTCTGGCACTACAACAAGGGCGACGCCGGGGACCATATCCTCAATAGCCGGCCCGGTTCCGCGCGTTATGGCCCGGTGAATTGGAATCCCAATACAAACGAGGTGGCCGCCGTGGAGAATCCTGAAGAGCCGCTGAATCGGCTGCCCGTCATCGAACGCGAAATTGCCGCGGCGCTGGAACGGTTGGATGGGTGAGAACCCTGTCGTGACCTCGCAGCAGTCGACGTAAGTAGGCTCAGATCCTGGGTGTTGTCATCTCGCATGCGGGCGCACGCGGGAGCGTTGGTTGGATCGGGCGCGCATTCTTCAACACGGAGAACACGGAGGGAAGGAGAACCACA
>JAYPGD010000016.1:3858-5847 GCA_038126655.1 Verrucomicrobiales bacterium | reverse complement strand
CCACAGAGGAAGAGAGCATCTGTCTCTGTGGTCCTTTGCGTCAAACGGAGCGATCCAGGAATGTGCGAGGCGCTGGGTCGCGAAATCAAATTCTCCGGACAACGAGTCGTGTGTCTTTCAGCGAGATGACCTCGACTTCGATCCCCGTGTCTATGAACCCCAGTTCCGACTCGGCGTTGTATTGTGTGTCATCGATCGTCACGCGCCCGGACGGCCGCAAAGGGCCGGTGGTTGCTCCGCGTTTGCCGACAAGATGCTCGGGCGGTCTGGATGATTCCCCCGCAATCACATTGGTTGATGTCATTCTCTCCGCCGCCGGATACCAGAAGATCCACTGGTAGACGAACACCCCCACGCCGACTATGAAAATCCCGCCCTCCGCGTCGGAAGCAAAGGCGCCGACGAACAGCGCCAGGGCGAGGGCGACGATGAATGCCAGGCAATAGCCGAAGGAGACCTTCTGATCGATCGCGATCCACTCGATGAAGGCGAAGAACAATCCGAGACGAAGCATCGAAGACAGGTGATTTCTTGTGCCTGTAATCCTGAAGGAATCGTTCCTGCGTCGGGCGAAGTGAAGCGCGGCAAACCAGGTTGCGAAAAACACCGGGACAAGAACGACGAGATCGCGCGTCAGTGAAGGCTCGTTCATCTGTTGCCCGGCTGCGATTCCTTGTTGAAATCAGGATGCTGTTGTTGGGCGGGTTGCGCGCTGCGTTGCGCCAGTTGGCCGAGTCCCATGAGAACGAGGAAGATCGTGAACACGATGTTGCCCACGGTGTTGCTGCGGCGTCCGAGGCGATAGGCAATCCAGCCGAACAACAGGGGGAACAGGATGGCGCCGACGAATGTTCCCGCCATCTGCGAGACGCCAAACTCGTCGTTCCGCAGGTCCGGCCATCACGCGACAAAGATGAGCGACAGCACGATCACCACCATGACCATGCTGACAGCCGAGAGCTTGAAGGCGGGCTTTCGGTCATGGGCGGATACTAGCTTCAACGGCTTCGCGGGCAAGCGGGCAAACAAGAACCGCTCCCGCGCTTGCGACCCTTCCGCCGCGGCGATGGTGAAGTGAAGTTGGATTTTAAGCGATTCTGAGCAAGGCGGGCTCCGGGGACGGATGGATCGGCTTCATTCATTGATCAGCGGATTCAGCGTCTTGAGTTGTTGAAACGCGGAGAAATCCCGGTCGGCCGACCAGAGTTCGTTGACTCCGTGATGCAGGCAGAGGGCCGCGATCCGGCAGTCATGGATGCGCGGTCCTTTGACCTTTCCAGACGTCGAAAGAAGTCGAAGCTTCTCAAAGTATCCCGGCCCCTCAGCCAAGACGTTCAGTTGCGGCGAGGCGAACAGGGAATCGAGAAATCCGAGGGCCTTGGTCAGTGAGGATGGCGGATTGTAGATGCGAGGATGCGTCACAATCGCGATGAACTCGTGAACGCAGGGCCAGGGAATCGCCCATGGCGCGCTTCCCTGACGCAGGGATTCAACGGCGTCCTTGGCGGCGCCGTGGAACAGACTGTCCTCCCGATGCGCGTAAACGAGGATGTTTGTATCGACGGCGATCACGCCCCATGACCCCGGTAGATTTCATCCCGGAGCTCTACCCAAGAGGCGTCCTTGAAATCCTCGTTCATTCCGCGCCCCTTGACGGTCACCAGCGGCGGCAGCTTTCCGCGTTTGGCCTGCCTCTCCTTGAGAACAAGTCGAAGCCCTTGTTCGGTCAGTTCCCTGAACGTCGTCTCTTCATCCTTCGCGGTCTGTTGGACACGCTTGAAGAGATCGTCTGCGATGTCGATGGTGGTCTTCACGATATGGAGACCCATATTGGCGCTGAATCGGCAAGGACGCAAGGGCGGGTTCGATGAAGCGGCTGGCCGGAGTGCGGTTGAAAGTGGGTGGTGGAGCGCGGAATTTATTCCGCTTCAACGCTGGATGGATACAAGTTGTGCGCCGCGTGCGAAACCTTGCGGTTTGCGCAGGTTT
>JAYPGD010000016.1:0-3848 GCA_038126655.1 Verrucomicrobiales bacterium | reverse complement strand
TTTTTATACTGCGAGCCCCTCATTTTTTTTCCTTTTTTTTTTTTGTACTGGCCCTGGCCCCCCCGGGCCCCCCCCCCCCCCCCCCCCCCCCTCCCACCCCCCCCCCCCCCCCCCCCCGCCCCGGCTTGAGCGTTGTCGCTCATTCCAAGGGCTTTCCTGAAGAGCGTCCTGTTATCGGCGCCACCCAAAATCAATCGCATGCGGCTGGCCGGACGGCACACGCTTCTTTTCACTTCCCCATCAACCACCCGACGAGGTGGTTCAACTGCTCGGGCTTGAGCACGTCGCCGAAGTTGGCGGGCATGAGGGAGAGGGCGGATTTCTGGCGGGTGGCGATGTCGGACTTCCTGATCTCGTGCTGCTTGCCGGTGGTGTCGGCGAGGATGAGGAGTTCGCCTTCTTCGCGGAGGACGAGGCCGGTGAGTGAGGTGTCGTCCTTGAGGTCGATGTTCTCGGCGCGGAAGCCGGGGTCGAGGTTGCGGTTGGGATCGAGGATGTCCTCGAGGACGCGTTGGAATCCGCGGCTGCCGATGCCGTCGAGCTGCGGGCCGACCTTGCCCCCCTGGTTGTTGACGGCGTGACAGGCGGCGCAGTTCTGCTTGAAGAGGTTCTCGCCGGCGGTCATGGAGGCGCGACCGGGGGCGAAGCCCTTGATGGCGGCGGCGAGTTGCTGCTGGACGCGTTGGTCGGCGGGTTGGAGTCCCTTGGTCAGGTTGGCGATGCGCTTTCTGTAGGTCTTGTCCACGGCGAGGAGGCGATCGACGACGCGTTGGTTCAGAAGCAGGCGCGGGGTGACCTTGTTTTGGCCAACGAGGCGAAGCAGGACCTCGGAGCCGACGCGATCAGCGGCCAGGGCGTGGGCGAGCGTCTGCTGGGTGTTGGCCGGGGCGACCGTGAGGGCTTCGGCGAGCGCGAGCAGGGTCTGGCGGGGGCGTTTGCCGGTCAGCGCCGAGGCGATGCGGGACTGGATGGCTGTCGGCACATTGGCGGCGCCGACGAGCGGCGCCAGCGCCTTGAGCCGGGCGTTGGGTTCCAATGACACCAGGGCGTCGGCGGCGGTTGCGCGGGCTTCGGGGGCGACGCCGTCCGCGGACAACATGGCCGAGAGCGCAGGCTTCAGTTTCTTGAGCTTGAGATTCTTGATCAAACCAGCGGCCAGCTTCTGGCGCTCGACGCGCTTGGAGGGATTGATCCTGGGAAGTTTGACGACGGGCGGATCGAAGCGGCCGGCGGCGATCCAGGCGTAGGCGCGGCCGTTGTCCGCATCGACGATCTCAAGCCGGGCGCGCGCGTTTTTGGCGGCGTGTTTTCCGAGGTCCCATTCGATCTTGTGGGCGGTGTCGTGACGCGGCGCCAAGGCTTCGGCGATGAGGGCGCCGTTTTCCACATTTCGCAGGCGGACGGCGTTCCTGCGTTTGCGCGGTTGGTCGGGGAATCCGTCGTGTCCGGCGAGGAAGAAGGTGAGTTTCTCGGGGACCTTGAACTCACGCGACTGCAGGATGCCGGTGAGGCGCTCGCCGCCGGGCGGGAAGCTGCAGATGAAGACGGACTTGTCATCGCCGTCGGTTGATTTGCGGATTTGTCGAAACCAGGGGATGCGCTCGGACTTGAGGCCGTCGATGGGCAGGGCGGTCCACGCGGAGGCATCGGCGTCGAGTTCGGCGAGGACTTCGCGGCAGAGATCGGCTCCCCATTCGAACACCGCGGTGGCGTCGTCGCCTCGACGCATGGCCCCTTCTAGCGTTCCGCGGAAGAGGTCGAGAAGCAGGTCGAGGTTGTCCTTGAAACTGGCGCGGGCGAAGCGGATCAGCTCTTCATTGCGCGAGGGCGGGATCTGCCGGGCGATGTGGCGGATCATGTCGATCAAGGCGTCGCCGCTTTCCTTGTGCTTCTGGATGTGATCGAGGAGGAACTCGCCGGCGTCCTGCTGTGGGATGCCGACCATGACAGAGGCGGCGGCGCGGGCGTCGGATTCGTTCAGGCTGCGTTTGCGAAGGGCCGCCAGATTGTCGCCGCGGGCGAGGAGGTCGGCCAAGGCGCGGCGGATGGCGTAGTCGCTGTGGGCGTCGCCTTCGGTCAGGTTTTCGCGGGCCTGGATCAGGCGATGGAATTCGGCGAGGTCGCCGTGTTGGCCGGCGGCGTCGGCCGCGGCCTTGACGACGTGAGGGTCGGAATCCGCCAGCAGCGCCATGATGTGGGCGTGTTCGGGACCGGTCCAATCGGCGCGTTCGGAAAGGACGCCGGCGGCGTGCGCGCGGACTTTGGCGGTCGCGTGATGGACGGCGAGATTGAGGGTCTTGTCGCCGAGTCCTTCGAGGCGATGGAGAATCCACATGGCGTGGATGAAGGCGTCGGGGCCGGCGGCGGGATCGTGCGCGAGGGCGCGCGCCTGTTGGACGATCTCCTCGGCGCCGTTGTCGGCCAGGAAATCTGTCGCCAGGCGACGACGGGTGAAGTCGGCGCTGCCGAGTTCGGCGAACCAGGCGGGGAGATCGTCGGCCTTGGGAAGAGGCTTCGGAACCGCCGCCTTGGTTCCCTTTGCGCCAACATGACTCACGCTCCAGATGCGGCCGCTTTCGCGGTCGCGTCCGGGGTGGTCGAGGGGGACTTCGTAGTGGCCGATGATCTTGTTGTAGAAATCGGCGATGTAGAGCCGGCCGTCGGGGCCGAACTGCAGATTCACTGGCCGGAACCAGGGGTCGGTTGTCTTGATGAAGTCGTCCATTTCGGTTCCGACGGGGCTGGCGCCGGTGAAGTCGATGCGGTCGCGATTCACGCGGCTGGTCATGACGTTGCCGATGAAGACGTTGCCCTGGAATTCCTTGGGCCAGGCGGGATTGTCCACCCAGGCGATGCCGGAAATGGCGGTGGAACCGTGGCTGTGTTGGATGACCAGCGGCGCGAAGCCGAGTCCGTCGTGCGGTCGGCCGAAGCCGGGATACTGGCCGTTGCGGATGAGTTGGTAGACCGGCGAGCTGTGGCAGTCGGCGGTGTAGAAGTTGCCCCAGGGATCCACGCACATGCCGAAGGGATTCACCTGGCCGTGGGTGAAATGTTCGACGCGCATGCCATCGAGTCGGATGCGGTAGGTGTTGCCGGAATTGAGGGTGATCTGATGTCCGTCGGCGCCGGCGAGCGTGGACTGATTGCGGAAGCCGTGGGTGATGTAAAGCCAGCCGTCGAAGCCGCGGGTGAAGGAGGAGTTGTTGCCATGCGTGTCGCGGGTGTGATCGAGCGGGCCGTAGAGCTTGATGCGCTCGTCGCATTTGCCGTCGCCGTTGGTGTCCTTGAGATGCCAGAGATTCGGGATGCTCCAGGCGATGCAGCCATCCTGGTAGGGGTAGATGCCGATGGGAATGTTCAGGCCGTCGGCGAAGGTGGTTATCTTGTCGGCGCGGCCGTCGTTGTCGGTGTCCTCAAGGATCTTGATTTCGTCGCGGCCGGGTTTGTCGAGGGGCGCGGGCGTGGGATACTCACGGGTGACCGTGGCCCACATGCGTCCGCGTGAGTCGAAGGCCACGTTCATGGGCTTGGCGATCTGGGGTTCGGCGGCGAAGAGGCGGATCTCAAACCCCGGGGGGAGCGTGAAGGTCTCTTCCTGTTGGGCCGGCGTCAGTTTGTCTGTGGGACGCACTCCGGCCTTGAAGGGGTCTTCAGCGGCGTGCGTTGTGGCGACGAAGATGAGCAGGCCGACCAAGCCAAGCGCGGAAAAGGTGCGGGAGGAAATCGATGAATTCATGTGCGCCAAAGAGCTTAAACGGGAATCGCCGCCGCGCCAGTCTGGAAATGGGGCGTGAGCTGAAATGGTCGCGCCGCGCGAAGCGCCTTGGAGTGCGGCGGCTTGACGC
>JAYPGD010000015.1:10012-25575 GCA_038126655.1 Verrucomicrobiales bacterium | reverse complement strand
TCTCCTCCCATTGCGTCTCGGCGTCGCGCTGGTTCCATTCGTAGATGCCGTGGCGCAGGAAGCCGGTGCCGGTGACCGCGTCCGGATCGTCCGGCGCAATTTCATCGCCGGCGATCTGCTCCTTGATGAAACGATCGAAGGGCTTGTCCTCGTTGAAGCTCTTCACGACGTAGTCGCGGTAACGCCAGGCGTGGGGGCGGTAGTCATCGGCCCGGTAGCCGTCGGATTCGGCGTAGCGCACGACGTCCAGCCAATGCCGTCCCCAGCGTTCGCCGTATTGCGGGCTGTCGAGGAGGCGCTCGATGAGGTTCTCGTAGGCGTTCGCGGATTTGTCAGCGAGGAAGGCGTCGACGTCCTTGGGCGCGGGCGGCAGGCCGGTGAGATCGAACCAAGCGCGGCGGACAAGCTGGCGCTTCTCCGCGGGCTTGGCGGGGGCGAGCCCCTCGGCCTTGAGCTTGGCGAGGAGAAAGCGGTCGATTTCGTTGCGGCTCCAGGAGTCGCCGTTATTCTGCGGGACTCCGGGCTTCTTGATCGGTTGGAAGGACCACCATTGGCGGTCCTCGTCAGTGATCTTGGATGGTCTGCCCGTCTTGCCGACGGCTCCCGGCCAGGGCGCGCCCATGGCGATCCACTTTTCAAGCAGCTTGATGTCGCGTTCGGCCAGCGGTTTCTTCGGCGGCATCTTAAGATCCTCGTCCGTGTGCGAGACGGCGAGCATGAGGAGGGATTCGGCGGGTTTGCCGGGATCGACGGCCGGTCCGTTCACTCCGCCGACCAGAATGCCGGCCCGGGAGTCCAGGCGCAGGTCGCCCTTGGTCTTCTCGGCGCCGTGGCACTCGTAGCAATTCTTGGCTAGCAGGGGACGGATGTTCTGCTCGAAGAAGCGCATGTCTTCCGCACCGGCGGACTCCGCCGCGCAGATCGCGCCGCCCGAGGCGAGCCCCGCGATCAAAATCGCGACTCGCGACGCATTCTTCGGCAGTTTGTTGCAAATCAGGTTTCTCATGAGTGAATCATCGTCCGACGGTTCTTGGCCCGAGGCCATTCGGTCGTAGGTCGATTCGAACGAAATTGTCGCCTTGGCGGAAGCGAAACAACCCAAGAATTGCTGCGATCCGGCCACGTTGTAGTTTGAATGCCGCCGACCCTATTTTGTCAAAAGATGTCCAGAATAGATTGCCCGAAGCGTCAAACCAACGTAGGACCTTGGCTTCGGCGGCCTCCAAATTCCCGATTGTTTGGAGCGGAGACGTCTGATATTGTGATCAACTGCGCTGAAATGGGAGCCGTTTCGTTGCTGGGATCAGCGAGTGACTGTTTTCTGAAGAACGACAAAACCTATTGATTATGAACAAGTTTCGTCCAGACCATCACGCGCCGCAGGCGCAGGACTACTTTCAGACCCGCCGGCAATTCCTGAGCCGGTATGGCACTGGTTTCGGGTTGTTGGGCTTGGCCAGCATGCTGGAACCGGACCTGATCAACCCCAATGCCGAGGCGGCCAAGAGTTTTTCCCCGCTGGCCGTCAAGAAGCCGCATTTCCAGACCCGGGCCAAGCGCGCCATCCATATTTTCGCGCAGGGCGCGCCCTCGCACCTGGACACCTGGGACTACAAGCCCAGCCTGACCCGCTACGATGCGGCCCGCGGCGGCGACATGAATGGCAAGCCGCTGCCGGATATCGGCGGCGTCGCCTTCGCCTCGCCGGTCGACTACATGAAGCGCGGCCAAAGCGGCGTTCCGGTCGCCGAGATCTGGCCGGAACTCGGGCAGCACATCGATGACATCGCGGTGATCAACTCCATGCATACGGACATTCCCGCGCACGAGTTTGCCAGTGTGATGATGAACACCGGCTCCGGGCGGTTGGTGAAGCCGAGCATGGGCTCCTGGGTCACCTACGGCCTCGGCAGCGAGAACCAGAATCTTCCCGGCTTCATCTCCCTCACCCCGGGCGGAGGCCCTCCCGGCGGCTCCGAGAACTGGCGTTCGGCCTTCCTGCCCGGCTCCTTCCAGGGCACGCACATTAACACCCGCGAACCGCGCGTGGAGCGCCTGATCGAGAACATCAAGAACAATTACATCTCCATGCCCGAGCAGCGTCAACAGCTGGACCTGCTCCATCAGTTGAACGCGGTTCACAGCCTCAACCTGAAGAAGGAGGAGCAATTGGAGGCGCGCATTCAGGCCTTCGAGCTCGCCTTCAAGATGCAGACCGAGGCGACCGAGGTCTTCGACATCAGCAAGGAGCCGCAGAGCGTCCGCGACATGTATGGCGACACCGCGCAGGGGCGTCAGATGCTGATCGCGCGCCGCCTGCTCGAAAAGGGCGTCCGCTTCGTGCAGGCCTGGCACGGCGGTTGGGACCATCACTCCAATCTGGACACGGCCATCCGCAACAAGGCTCGCGAGGTCGATCAGCCGATCGCCGCCTTTATCAAGGATCTCAAGAACCGCGGCATGTTCGAGGAGACGCTCATCATCTGGAGCGGCGAGTTCGGGCGGACGCCGACGCGTCAGCTGCCCAACGGCAACAACAATTTCGAGGTGCCCGGCCGCAATCACAACCATCGCGGCTTCTCCGCCTGGATGGCCGGCGGCGGCGTCAAGGGCGGCCAACGCTACGGCGCCACCGATGAATTCGGCTACCGCGCTGTCTCCGACAAGGTGCACATTCATGATCTTCACGCGACCGTCCTCGCGCTGCTCGGTTTCGATCACGAGAAACTGACCTACCGCTACAACGGCCGCGATTTCCGCCTGACCGATGTCTACGGCAACGTGGTCCGGGACGTCATCGCCTGATCGAAAGCTCCTTTCCGGCGGCCGGGCGCGTGTTTCGACGGCGTCCGGCCGCCTCTTTGTCCGCTGGTTTGAATCAAACAGAATCGCCCATGAAACTCCCCGCCTTCCCAGCGCTTCTGACCGCAACGCTTGCGGCCTCGCTCCTCGCTCCCTCCCATGTCGACGCCGCGGCCAACCGCGAGCAGCTCGACTTCTTCGAGAAGAAGATCCGTCCCGTGCTCGCGGAACACTGCTATCGCTGCCACAGCGTCGCAGAAGGCAAGAGCCGCGGGGCGCTGACGCTCGACACGCGCGAAGGCACGCTCAAGGGGGGCGATCTCGGCCCCGCCGTCGTGCCCGGCGACCTGGAGAAGAGCCTGCTCATCAAGGCCGTGCGCTGGGCGGACGAAGACATGCAGATGCCGCCCAAGAACAAGCTCTCCTCCGCCCAGATCGCGGACCTGGAGGCCTGGGTCAAGATGGGCGCGCCCGACCCGCGCGATGGAAAGCTCATCGTCGCCGATCCGCGCGAGGTCGCCAAAAAGCACTGGGCCTTCCAGCCCGTCACGCGCCCGACGGTTCCCGCGTCGACCGACGCCTCCTGGGAGAAGACCGAGATCGACCGTTTCATCACCCATTCGCTGAAGCAGGCGGGCATCTCGCCCTCCAAGAAGGCGGACAAGCGAACGCTGCTGCGCCGCGCGAGCTACGACCTGACGGGGCTCCCCCCCTCGCCCGCGGAGTTCGATTCCTTCATGGCCGACACCTCGCCGCAGGCCTGGGAAAAAGTGATCGACCGCCTGCTCAAGTCGCAGCATTACGGGGAACGGTGGGGCCGCCATTGGCTGGATGTCGCCCGCTATTCCGACACCAAGGGCGACGTCAACGGCCGGGTCGAGGATTTCCGCTACCCCTATGCCTGGACCTATCGTGACTATGTCATCCGGGCCTTCAATGAGGACAAGCCCTTCGACCAGTTCATCCGCGAACAGTTGGCCGCCGACGTCATGCTCGAACGCGGCCAGGTAAAGACCAACGACCTGGCGGCGCTGGGCTTCCTCACCGTGGGCAAACGCTTCGGCGGTCAGCGCAACGAGATCATCGACGACCGCATTGACGTGGTCAGCAAGGGGTTTCTTGGATTGACCGTGGTCTGCGCGCGTTGTCACGACCACAAGTTTGATCCGATTCCCACCGCCGACTACTACGCCTGGCACGGCGTGTTCAACAGCACGCGCGACAACTTCGAGGATACGGATCTGCCGTTGCTGGAGCCCGTCAAGCCGAGCCGGGAATACAACGAATACGTCTATCAGCTGAACCAGCTCCACAAGGAATACGGGGAAACGCGTTACAAGGAGGAGGAGCGGCTTCGCAAGGAGGCGCGCGAGAAGGCGGGCGTCTACCTCTATGCCACCTGGGAAGTGGCGCAACCCACGAACACGCTCAACCGCTTCATCTTCGTCGGTCAGGAGCGCCGCCTGCACAACGGCTTTTTCGATCGTTGGCGCCGCTTCCTCCAGACCCGCAAGGGCGACGATCCGGTCTGGGGGCCGTGGAAGGCCTACGCGGCCCTCAAGCCCGAGGACTGGAAGCTGGGCAAGGCCGGCGAGCTGAGCAAGAAGTATGCGGACACCGAGGCTGAAAAGCCGATCAACACCCATGTGGCGCGGGCCATCCGGACCGCCCCGCCCAGAAGCATGCGGGACGTTGGCGCCATCTACAGCCGGTTGCTCGGAGAAGTAAACACCCAGTGGCAGAATGCGCTGGCCCGACAGGGAGTGCGCGGGCGCAAGCCGAGACCATTGGAGGACAGTCGCGAGGAGATCCGCGCGGCGCTCTATGGCGAGGACCGCATGACGCCGTGCAATCCGGACACCAACGCGGCCTACGGACTTTTCTCCCAGGGGTTCCAAGGCCGCCTTCAGGGGATCAAGGGCCGCATGGTCGCCCTCAAGATGACCCACGAGGGCGCGCCGGGGCGGGCCATGATCGTCAAGGACAACGGCGACGGCCGCAATTCCCGCATCTTCATCCGCGGCGACGCGCGCAACCAGGGCGATGAGGTCCCGCGCCGTTTCCTGGAGGCCTTGTCCGACGAGAAGCCGAAGCCCTTCACGACCGGCAGCGGACGCTGGGATCTGGCCAACGCCATCGCCTCGCGCGACAACCCGCTCACCGCGCGGGTCATCGTCAACCGCATCTGGATGCATCACTTTGGCGAGGGCATTGTCCGCACGCCCAGCGACTTTGGAACGCGTTGCGAAGCCCCTTCCCATCCCGAGATGCTCGACTGGCTGGCGACCTGGTTCATGGACAACGGTTGGTCCATCAAGAAACTCCACAGGCTGATCATGACATCCTCGGTCTACCAGCTCACCAACGAGGAGGATCCGCGCAAGAGCCAGATTGATCCGCCGAACAAGCTGCTCTACCGCTACAACGTACGGCGCCTCGGTTTCGAGGCCATGCGCGACACGCTGCTCGCGATCGGCGGCAAGATCGATCTCACCATCGGCGGCAAGCCGGTCAACCTGATGGCTGATCCATTTCCGACGCGTCGGACGGTTTACGGAATGGTCGATCGCCGCAGCCTGCAGTCCATTTTCAACACCTTCGATTTTGCGAATCCCGATCTGAGCACCGCGCAGCGTTACCAGACCACGGTGCCGCAGCAGGCCTTGTTCCTGATGAACAATCCGCTGGTTGTCGAACAGGCGCGCAACCTCACCGCCCGCGGGGATTTCCGCGGACGCGTCACCGATGACGAGCGCATCCGGCTGCTTTACAAGCTGATCTACCAGCGTTTCCCCAGCGCCCAGGAGATGGCGTTGGCCAAACAATATCTATCGACCCAGGGCACGCTTGAGGTGCAGGCCGCATTCGAGGATCCGTGGAAGTATGGCGTCGGCCGCTACGACGCGCGGACCCGCAAGGTCGTCGGTTTCCAGAAGATGCCGCTGTTTCACGAGGACCAGGAGGCCTGGCACGGAGGCAGTCAGCTGAAATACGCCTACCTGAACGCCCAGGGCGGCCACGCCGGGCTCCCCGGAGTCGGCATCGTGCGCCGCTGGACGGCGCAGGCGGACGGCATCATTCAGGTCAACGGAACGCTTCGCCACACCGAGGAGCGGGGCGATGGCGTGCGGGGTTATATGGTCTCCAGCCGGGCCGGCATTCTCGGAGCCCCCCAGAACGTCAAGAACGGCGGCAAGGCCATGAACATCAATCGCCTCCCCGTCCGCAAGGGCGATACACTCGACTTCATCGTCGACGGCTTCAAGGTGCCCGGCGCGGACCAGTTCACCTGGGCGCCGGTGGTGACCATGACCGTGGTCAATGACGAGAATCAGCTTCCGCCCGGCAGTTCCACGACCTGGAACGCGCAGGCCATGTTCAGCGGTCCGCGCAAGACCATCGAGGCCCGCCCCCTGGCGGCCTGGGAGAAGTTCGCCCAGGTCCTGCTGCTCACGAACGAGTTGACGTTCTTCAACTGAGGTCGGTTCACGGTTCACGGTTCACGGTTCGCGGTTCTCGGTTCGCAGTTGAAGAGTCCTTGAGGTCGGCGCGGCATTTGCGGCGTCGGAGCAATGCAAAGGCGGGCTCGCGTTTCTGTTCAACCGGGAACGGCGAACAGAGAACCGGGAACGGCGTTCCGCCCCACCTTTTCCTTGAATTCGTCTGGCGCCGGGACAAACCTTCCGCCGCTCAATCGAAAACCATCTTTCGTTTCATCCACCCATGAAAAAGGACCTTTCCGCTTCCGCCGCAACCAATGACAAAGAACTGGCCTCCGGTTCACTGAACCGCCGTTCCTTCCTCGGGGGCGCGGCCGCTGCGGCCGGCGCGCTGATGGCGCCCTTGCGCTCCCAGGCGCGCGACTGGTCTGGCGCCGCCCCGGTGCGCTATCCCGACCCGGACATCGTCGTCCACGACCAGCGCTTCGCGAAATACAAGCTTGGCAACACCCCGATCCAGCGGGTTCACACCGGCACGTTGTGGGCGGAAGGTCCGGCCTGGAACGGCTCCGGGAAATACCTGGTGTGGAGCGACATTCCGAACAATGTCCAACATCGCTATCTCGAAGAGGACGGACACGTCACCACCTTCCGTCATCCCTCCGGCAACAGCAACGGCAACACCTTCGACTGGGAAGGTCGTCAGATTTCCTGCGAACATGGCAACCGCCGCGTCGTGCGTTATGAATACAACGGCAAAATCACCGTTCTCGCCAGTGAGTTCGAGGGCAAGCCCTTCAACGCCCCCAACGACGCCGTCGTCCACCCCAACGGCGATATCTGGTTCACCGATCCCGGCTACGGCAGCATGATGAACTACGAGGGCAACAAGGGGCCGCTGCACCTCAAGGAATCCATCTATCGCATCGATCACAAGACTCTCAAGGTCCACAAGGTCGCCGACGACCTGGTGAAGCCCAACGGCATCTGCTTTTCGCCCGACTACAAGAAGCTCTACGTCGCCGACACCGGTACGCCCGCGCCCAAACCCACCTGGGTCTGGGATGTGGTCGATGAGAAGAAGCTGAAGAACGGCAAGGTGTTGTGTCGCATCGAGGCCGGAGCGGAGGATGTCGAGCGCATGCCCGGATTCGAAGGCAAGCGCCCCAAAAAGCTGGTCGGCGGCGGCGACGGCATCCGTTGCGACGTCGATGGCAACCTCTGGGCCAGCGCCGGTTGGACGGGGCACGGCGTCGACGGCGTCTACATCTTCGCGCCGGACGGCGACCTCATCGGTCAGATTCTTCTCCCCGAGATCTGCTCCAACATCTGCTTCGGCGGAACCAAGCGCAACCGCCTCTTCATGACCGCCAGCCAATCGCTCTACGCGGTCTACGTGGAGACGCAGGGCGCGCACATTTGTTGAGGCTGAAACGCAAGTGGAGCGCGGAATTCATTCCGCTTCGCCCTACGGCCACTCCGAGGCTTGGTTGGGATCCAAAGCGCGACGGCTTCCGGCGTCGAAGCGGACTCAAGTCCGCGTTCCGGACGGCGGCGTTGAACGCGGCGGCGAACGGCGCTAGCTTCTGAGCTCAATGGAACCGAAGATCAGTCAGGCTTGGCGCAAGTCGCGGATTGCCGCGCGGCTCTGGCTGCGCAAGCAGGAACGCCCGTGGAATGAACGCGAGCGCCGCCTCGCGGGTGCCTTGGCCAACGATCCGGCCGTGAGCAACCGGCTGATCCAGCAGGCGATCTATGGTTTGAAAGCAAGGAGCAATGGCTATCGACTCATGGACAACCAAATTTGATCTGGATACTCCGGCCGGAATTGCGCTGAAGAAGCTTCTGGCCGCGCTTCCGGAAGACCGTCGGTTCACCATCACCCTGTTTGGCTCGGCTCCGATCCAGATCTCGGTGGACAATCGTCTGTTGAGTCAGGACATCGATCTCTTCAGCGATCACCGCGAATTGGAAGAGTATGTCGTGAAGGCCGGTTTGGATCAGGATCACTCCGATTTCTACATTCAGGTCTGCTCCGAATTGAATTTCCGCACGAGCCCGCGTTGGAGGCAACGCACCCAGTCATTCCAGCTTGGCAATTGCACGTTCGTCCTGCCGCATCCGATCGACATCCTGATCGCCAAGTTGAACCGGTTGGAGGAAAAGGATCTGGAAGCGTTCCGCGTGGTCATCGCCAAGACGGGGCATCCGACCGAGGAGGAGATGATCTCGGAACTTCAATTCGCGGTAGATCTGTTCCGCCCGGGATTCGATGAGGAGAACGCCGTGGACATGGCCGGCAATTGTCGCCGCTTGTGGCCGGAGATCTTCGGCCGCGAAATCGATCCGCGCGCCGAGATCATCGCGCCGGCCCTGGAGATCCGTCGCAAGGGTTATGAACTGGATGAACCCAAGCGGGACTACAAGGCGGAGTTGAAGGAGGAACTGGCGCGCTACGAAACCTGAGCCGCGGGGCTCGTTTCTTCAACCGCGAAGAGGCGCAGGAAGCGCTAGAATTCCCTTTGTGATTCTTGAGCCTCTTTGCGGCCGCTCAATCCTTGATCCACACCGGCGGGGTGAAGGCGCCGTTGCCGGCGATGTCCCAGGCTTCCAGGCGGATCCATTTGGGGTTCCAATCGGGGAAACCGCTCTTCGGAAGCCGCTTGTCGTAGCGGATGCCGGCCAGGGCAATCTCTCGGTCGATCGATAGAGGACGTCGCCGCGTGGTCTTGCCGTCACCCGCGACGAGAAAGACGGATTCGAGGGGGAAGGTGTAGTCCAGTTCCACGTGGAGGTCGATTGAGCCGGCCTTGGCCGTTTCGCCGCTCCGTTTGCCATTGATGGTGAAGTCCTCGATCAGGACTTCTCCGGTGGTGACAAAGTATTTGCCGTCGCTGAGACAATCCAACACCGGCTGCCAGCCGTCCCGGTAGCGGGGGATCTTGTCGAGGCGAAGGTAGTTCACGTTCATGTGGCCGTAGAGTTCGTAGTCGGGCTCGATCTTGAAGACGTCCACTTCGCCGAGGATGTATTTCTTCCGCCCCCAGTTGAGCATGTCGTCCTGCAGGTCGAGCACGCGCGTTCCGAGTCGCGGGTCGGAAAGGTCGGCGGGCATGGACTTCCAGGCGGCGCCGAGAAAGGTGTCGGAAAGGTAGTAGTCCTTCTTTGCGTAGGCGTCGGGGAAACCGGTGGAGCCCTTGATGCGAGGATGCGCCGTCCAGTTCAGACCCTTTTCGCGTTTGAACAGTTCCAGCGCATCGGTCGCGTTGCCGACGTGATACACCGTCCCGATTCCATCGTGCTTGGTGACGAAGGGCGCGTCTTGGTCGCGGTTCAGGACCCAGTAGACCGGGCGGGGGAAGAAACTGATCCAATGGCCGCCGAGGTGCACATTCGGCTCCTCGCCGGGGAGCAGGAGAAACCTGCGGGTGGATAGGCGTTCGCATTCGTCGTGCATGAGTTTGAGTTGCTTCAGACGCTCGGGCGTCTTGAGCCTTGGGGTGCGGCCGTTGTGAAATTCGGCGAGGTGCACGATCTCCACGCCCATGTCCTTGAACGCCTTCACGAATCCCGGTTCTTCAAGGCCCTCGGGAATGCCGCTGGTTCCCTGTTCCTTCTGTCGCTTCAGATATTCCAGGGTGTGCTCCACGTGGTAATGGCTGGTGAAGGTGCGGTGGCCCTTGAGCGGCTTGAACGTGTCGCCGCGGGTGTAGCGTTTGGCGGCGGCGATGGCATCCTGGCCCGAGCCCGAGGAAATGATGTAGAAGGCGCTGAGGCGTTGCCTTGTGCCGGGCGGCGCGTTGAACCAGGGGACGTAGCGGTTGTCGCCGTCGAGCGGTTGCCGGAATCCGATGCCGCGCCCCTTGGCCAGTCCGCGGTAGTCGCGGCCGTGCCAGGCGAACTTGAAGTTGTTCGCGAAGTCGAGCGGGTAGAAATACTTGTGCGGCGCGGGGAAGACGCCGAGGGAACCGTTGCCGCTCTCGACGGCGATGACGCGATGTTTCAAGGACAAGGGGCGGGCGGGTTGTTCGTCGAATCCGTCCGCGCGTTGCAAGCCGCCGTCGGTGTCCAGCCAGACGGTCTTGTCCCATGCCGGATCCGTGGAAACGATGCCGGCGTCGTAGACGATGGCGCGGCGGTCCTCATCCGTGCTCAGGACGGCTTCGACGTGGATGAGGCGACAGGCGGGGTGGAGATTGAAGACGAGTTCGCCCTTGAATGCCCCGGCGCTCAACCCGCCCAATCGCACGCGAACGCTCCGTTGCACGGATTCAACGTGGACGGAACTCAGCTTGAGCCTGACGAGGTGTGTTGTGTGCGGACGCTTGTGGACCTTGTCGAAGAAAATGGTCCAGCCACTGCGACGCTCCAGGTTCCGCTCGCCGACCGTGAGGATCGTGACGGGATCGATGTCCTGTATGATGGGTTTGGCCGGGGCGGATTCGTTTGGCGCCATGCCGATGCGGCGGATGAGCGGTTGGTCTGGCGCCAGATTCAGGATGAGTTCGCCGTGTTCCTTCGCAGCGCGTGGGGCCTCGCCGGATTCCCCCGCCTGCCAGCGCAGGTTCAGGGTGTCACCGTCCTGTCGAACCCGGATGGGGGAAACCACATCATACTTCGACAGATCGACGGGGATGGTTTGGGCGAAAGAGAGCGGGGCTGTCGTCGCCAGAAGGGCGGCCGTGAGGAAACAGAATACTGCGGACTGGGCGCCGGATTCGTTGTGGACCATGAGAACTGAAATACCACAACACTGCACCCCCGTCAGCTGGATCAATGGCGGATGGCAGATGGCGGATGGCGCACTAAGTTGGCGGAGCCTTTGCCATTTGCCATATTCCATTTGCCATTGCAAAGCGCGCTCACTCTTCCTCGATTTCCCCGCGCGCCTCCCTTGCCTCCCTTGAATTGTAGAGCGGATGCTCCGGCTTCAGATTACGCAGGAAGTTCAGCCGATAATCGTGGCCTTTCTTCTGCGCCTCGCGCATTCTCCGGACCGGCTCCGGCCTGTGCCGCTTTCCCTCAAACGGAAGCTTTTCAATTGAACCGCACCATCCGGTCAACTGCCGCGCGCAGGATTCCGCCAAGGCGCGTATCCTCTGCAGATCCTTCATAATCCCACGCAACCGCGGCCGGTTCATCACCACCGCCATCATGGAACGAACCTCTCCCGCCGAACCGCGCGCGATGGCGATGAACGACTGCAGCTCTGCCTTCGTCGATCGTTCGAATCCCTCCGCAATGTTGTTCGAAACTGACAGCGCGGCGCGGTCGAGTTGATTGCGAAACCCGTAGCTCAGCGGGACATCCGGTTGTTCCAACAAATCGAGAACAACGTTATAGAGTTTCGCCGCCTCCTTCCAAACCGGCAGTTCCTCAAAATGGTCATACTTGGCCATGGTCGTTTCCTTTCGTTCATCTATCTCCCTCGTTGGCCGTCCGCCAACTTCAACAGGCGCTGAAGAGGCTTCGGCGGTTCAAGCGCTTGGGGCAGGATCCGTGCCAAGGCGGGAGAAAATGGCAAATGGCAAATGGCAAATGGCAAATGGCAAATGGCAGATGGCAGATGGCAGATGGCAGATGGCAAATGGCAGACGGCGGAAACGCGGGCTTCGCGGCGTCAGTCGGCGGGGCTGCCATTGTCGGTCCCGCAGGAAGGACATCCGCCGCCGGTCCCGCATCCCTTGCCTGGGGAAGACGAGCCAAACCGGATCACATCACGCACATAGGCGATCAGGTAACACACCGCGCCGCCTACGATCAACGCCACCACTGTCAACTCGATCCATTGCAGCGCATTCATGGCCGGCCCACTCACAGGAACAAGATCCCCACTTGGTATACGACCACCGCGCCAATCCATGCCAGGCTGGTCATGTAGACAAAGGTGAACGCCGCCCATTTCCAGTTCGATTCCTTGGCGGTCACGGCCAGCGTGGAGCCGCACTGGGAACAGAGCGCAAAGAACACCATGATCGCGAACACCACCGGCAGGTTGAACACCGTGGCTCCCGCGCGCGGGCCGTCGTCCCAGGTTTCATGCCGCATGGCTTCTCGCAGACTGCCGGATTCCTCATCCACCTCGCCGCCGAGACTATAGATGATGCCCAGGGTGGAGACGATGACCTCGCGCGCTGGAAAGCTGGCCAACACGCCGACCGTGATCTTCCAATCGAATCCGGCCGGCGCGAAGATCGGCTGCAAGCCCTTGCCCAGACGGCCCAGCAGGCTCTGATCGACATAGGCCCCGTCGATGCGCGCCTGCAGCGCCGCCGCCAGCTCTTCGTCTGACTCGATCGCCGTCATGGCCTCATCCTCGCTGACTCCGGTTGCCTGCGCCTCTTCGGCGGCAAAGGCCTTCGTCTCTTTCGACTCCAGATCGGCCGGGCGCGGGAAATAGAGCATGGCCCAGATGATGATCGTGATCGCCAGGATCACCGTGCCGGCGCGCTGCACGAATTCCTTGCCTGCCTCGTACATGCGATACACCACGTTGTGAATGCGCGGCGCGTGATAGGCCGGCAGTTCCAGCACGAATGGCTGCGGCTTGGTCTTGATCAGGAAACGCGTGAACAGGAACGCCAGAACGACTGCGACGAACAGCCCGACGAAGTGCATGCCGAACAAGGTCACCCCCGCCCAGAAGGATCCCAATTGCGGCTCCACGAACGCGCCGATCATCAACACATAGACCGGCAGTCTCGCCGAGCAGCTCATCAACGGAGCCAGCAGGATGGTCGTCAACCGCGCCTTGGGATCCTCGATCGTCCGCGTGGCCATGACGCCCGGCACGGCGCAGGCGTAGCTGGAAAGGAACGGCACGAAACTCTTCCCGTTCAGCCCGCACCAGTTGAAGAGCTTGTCCATGAGGAACGCCGCGCGCGCCATGTAGCCCGTGTCCTCCAGCAGCGCGATGAACAGGAACAGGATCAAAATCTGCGGCAGGAAGATGACGAAGGCTCCCACCCCCTCGATGACGCCGTCCGTCACCAGGCTTTGCAGCATCGGCATGCTCTCGAACCAGGGGCCGACCCAGTCCTGGGTCCAACCCTTCGCGCCATCAACCAGGTCCATCAACGGCCCTGCCCCAGCATAGACCGCCTGAAAGACGACAAACATCATCCCGACGAAAACCAACAGCCCCCAGAATCGATGGATCAGGATGCCGTCGATCGACTCGCTTCCGCGCGGCAGGGCTTCTTCCGGCGACAGCACGACGCCGTCCAGGATCTCCTTCAGGTGCGCGTATTGGAACAGGGCCTCGGCGGCAAGCGGATTGACGCCGGCGTCCCACAGGTGTTTGCGCGCCTCGTCGATGAGCCGGCGCGCCTCGGCATGCTCCCAACCGACGCGCTCGATGATTGGCGAATCGGCGTCGAACAGCAGCCGCTGGATCTCCAGTTCCTTCAACTGGGCGCGGATCTTCTCCGGAATGGCCGCGCGCAGCTCCGCTTCGGCCCGGGCCGCGCTTTCCGGCCATTGGATCCGGGTCATGAGCGGCTTCTTCTCCAAGGCCTCGACGATGGCGGCGCGGAGTTGGGGCAAGCCCTCGGCGGTGCGTCCGATGGTGGGAACCACCGGCACGCCCAGTCGTTCGGAAAGCGTCTGGACGTTGATGTTGAGGCCCTGTTTGCGCGCCGAATCCCACAGGTTCAACGCGACCACGATGGGAATGCCCAATTCAGCCACCTGCGAAACCAGGAACAGGTTGCGTTGAAGGTTTGTGGCGTCGACTACGCAGACGATCGCCTCCGGCCTTTCCGTTCCGGAAACATGGCCCGCCAGCACATCCACCACCACGCGTTCGTCCGGTGAGGCTGCGGCCAGGCTGTAGGTTCCGGGGAGGTCGATCAGTTCCGCCTCTCCCTTGCCCAGCTGCATGACCCCGGTCTTCTTCTCGACCGTGATGCCGGGGTAGTTGCCGACGCGTTGGCGAAGCCCGGTGAGGGAGTTGAAGAGGGAGGTCTTGCCCGTGTTCGGATTGCCGAGCATGGCCACTCGCGCCAGACGGCGCGGCGATTCCGTTCCTTCGGCCATCCGCCTCAATTGATTTCAATCAGCGCCGCCTCCGCGCGCCGGATGCTGATCCGCTGACCGGTGAACTCGATCGCGATCGGATCGCCCAAGGGCGCCACCTGCACGATCTTTACCATCATGCCCGGCAGCAGACCCAAATTCATGAGCCGCTGATTGACGGCGCTCTCGGCCGGAATCGACTTGATCCGGCCAATTTCACCCACGGAAAGCTGACTGAGCCTGGTTGCTGTATTGCGTGACATCGCCTCGTTCATCTCACAAAACATCAGTTTAGTTGATACTGAGTCTCAATTACAACCGGATATTCAAGAATAGTCCTGAGAAAATGACTTTTCGCGGATCGTCGGATTCGGAACGATGAGGTCCGTGACGGTCCTTGAGGTCATTCAGAAGAGCGGCGAGTTTCTGGAGCGGAAAGGGGTGGAGTCGCCGCGCCTGCAGATCGAGCTGTTGTTGGAGCATGTGCTCGAGCTGCCCCGACTGGAGCTCTATCTGAATTTCGAGCGGCCGGTGACGGAGAAGGAGACCGAGGTTCTGCGCGAATGCGTTCGTCGCCGGGGATCGCGGGAGCCGTTGCAACACATCATCGGAACGACCTCGTTCTGCGGCTTGGAGATCAAGGCGGGGCCGGAGGCTCTGGTTCCCCGGCCGGAAACAGAGCTGTTGGCGGAGCTGGCTTGGAAGCGTCTGTGGAAACTGAATGAGGCGTCGGAGGCAGACTCGCCCACGGTCCTTGAAATCGGCGTCGGCACGGGATGCATCAGCCTCGCCATCGCGGCGAACACGCCGCGCGGGCGCGTGACAGGCGTCGATTGCTCGGCGGAAGCGTTGGCGTTGGCGCGCGAGAACACGGCCGCCCACAACCTGCAGAATCGGGTTTCATTGCTGGAGAGCGACGGGTTCTCCGGTTTGCCGGACGGCATGGAGTTCGACCTGATCGTTTCCAATCCCCCCTACATCCCCAGCGCGGAGATCGAGACCCTGGCCCCGGAGGTCCGCGACCACGATCCCCGGACCGCGCTCGACGGCGGCGAGGACGGCCTCGATCTTTTTCGCGCTTTGGCGGAGCACGGCGCCATCTGGCTGCGTCCAACAGGCGCGATGATGCTGGAGTTCGGCGACGGACAGGCCGCGGCGTTGACGGAGATCTTTTCCAACTGCGGCTGGATCGTGGACGGAATCGAACGCGATTTGTCGGGCAGGGAACGGTTCATCATTGTCAGCCCGAACCCGGCGTGAGATGAACGTGTCTCGTTTGCCATTTGCCATCGGTCATTTGAGATC
>JAYPGD010000015.1:0-9912 GCA_038126655.1 Verrucomicrobiales bacterium | reverse complement strand
ATTTGAGATCCGCCGTCTACGGCGCACAGCATAGACGCGATCCGCCTTCGCCTCACGGCCGCGGCGCGACGAGCGCGCAACACGAATCACGCAACACGAATCACGTAGAACACCATGGACAGTTTGCTCATCAAAGGCGGGACGCCCCTGAAGGGGGAAGTGGAAATCAGCGGGGCCAAGAACTCGGTCCTGCCGATCATGGCGGCCACGCTGCTCACTTCCGAACCCTGCATCATCCGCCGCATCCCGGATCTGAGCGACGTCGTCTTCATGACGCAGATCCTGGAATCGCTGGGCGCGACCGTGGAGCGTCTGGGCGAAGGCGAACTCAGGGTGCAGGCGAAGAAGATCAAGAGCGTGGGCGACTACGAACTGGTGCGCAAGATGCGCGGCTCGATCTGTATCATGGGGCCGTTGTTGGGTCGTTTGCGCAGGGCCAAGGTCTCCCTGCCCGGCGGCTGCGTCATCGGAGCCCGGCCGATTGATCTTCACCTGAAGGGCATGAAGGGGCTGGGCGCGTCGATTTCAATCAAGGAAGGTTATGTGAACGCGCGCGCGCCCAAACTCGCGGGCAATGAGATCTTTCTGGGCGGTCGCAGCGGTCCGACGGTCCTGGGCACAGCCAATGTCATGATGGCGGCCGCGCTCGCGGAGGGCGTCACCATCATCCACAGCGCCGCCTGCGAACCGGAAGTCGTGGATCTGGCGGATTTTCTCTCCTCAATGGGCGCGAAGATCCACGGCGCCGGCAGTCCGACCATCACCATCACCGGCGTCAAGGAACTGCATGGAGCCGAGCATGACGTCATCCCGGACCGCATCGAAACGGCGACCTTCATCATTGCCGCCGCCGCGACCAATGGCGATGTCACCATCAAGGGCGCGCGGCTGGATCATCTGCAGGCGGTCGTCGACAAACTGGAGGAGACCGGAGTCATCCTCGAACGCAACGGGCCGGAGATTCGCGTGCGTCGGAAGCGGAAGTTGAAACCCATCGATGTGACCACGCAGCCCTACGCCGGATTTCCCACGGACGTGCAGGCGCAGATGAGCGTGCTCATGACGCAGACGCCCGGCATCAGCATCATCACCGAGCGGATCTTTGAGAGCCGCTTCATGCACGTCAGCGAACTGGCGCGTCTCGGGGCCGACATTTCCATCGAGGGTCCCAGCGCCATCATCAAGGGCGGCGCGCCCCTGAGCGGGGCGCCGGTCATGGCCAGCGACCTGCGGGCTTCGGCGGCGTTGGTGATCGCCGGACTTGTCGCCGAGGGAACCACCATGGTGAACCGCATCTACCACCTCGATCGCGGCTACGAGAAGATCGACGACAAGCTTCGCGGGCTGGGCGCAAAGATCGAGCGAGTGAAAGGGGAGTAGGAGCCGAAGCCTCAGTCCTGGGTTCCCGCCCGGTTCAGGTCCCGCAGCAACTCGTATTTCAGCTTCACCTCCCGCGCGTTCATCCGGGCGATGCGCGCGCCCTGCGGGCCGTCCAGGAAACCGCCCTTGAACAGGTAGCCGCGCAACCAACGGAAGGCGGCGCGGGAGATCGGCGCCAGCGGTCCGGCCTTGCGTCCGTTTTCCCGCTGGGTCTCGGCCCAGAGCCGCGCATACTTCTCGCAGCGTTTCCAGTGATCCGACGCGTCCTTGAAGGAGTAGTGGTTCAGGTCGCCGCGCAGTTCGAGAACGCGACCGTCGACCTCCAGGCGTTCGTGGACCCGCCCCCCCTCGAACCGCGCCCCGGCCCGACGGACCAGACGGAGAATCCGATCCGGATACCAGTCCCCGTGGCGGATCCAGCGCCCTTCGTAGAATGTGCAGCGCGGCACGGACCAGCCCCCGACATCGTCCCGGGCGCCCTGCTCCTTCAGCGTCCGAAGCTCCTCTCGCAGCGGCTCCGACAGCTCCTCGTCGGCGTCCAGCACAAAGGCCCAGTCGTTGGATGCCAGATCGATCGACAACTGCTTCTGGTCGCGATAGCCGAGCCAGTCCTGATGTCTCCAGACCGCGCCGAAGTCGCGGGCAATCTCCTCCGTTCGATCGTCGCTGCCGGAATCCACGATCACGATCTCGTCAGCGAGGTCGGCGCAGCTCTTCAATGCGCGGGGAAGGTTCTCCTCCTCATTGAGCGTGATCGTGCAGAAGGTGATCTTCATCCGGCGGCGCCCTTTCCTCCCGCGGCCAGTTCCAGCACGCGCAGCGTTTCCTCCACGTTGCGATCCAGTTCCAGCGCGTCCGTGTCGATCCGGTCCATGGTCATGCGCTTCGACGCCCAGTGGCAGATGGCGGACATCATCGCCGCGACGTCGGCCGGATCGTCCAGCGTCGTTCCGTTGACATCGTCCTCGATCAACTCGCTGGCGCCGTTCTGTCGGGTCGTGATCACGGGCAGACCCGCCGCGAGTGCCTCGAAGACCACATTGGAACAGGGTTCGTAGATCGGCGGGAAGACGAACAGGTCCGCGGCGGCATAGGCGTTCTCAACGTCGTCCATCGGGCCGGCGAAGATGACATTGCCGGGCGCGCCGGCGGGGCGTCTGCCCTTGCCGACGACCAGCAGTCGCACGCGGTTCCTGGGCGCCCGCGGCGGCTCCTCCCCAGTGTCGTTGTCCGTCATTTCCTCGCTGAATCGGCCCGACGAGCCGTCCCGCTGCATGGTCTCGAGTCCGGCCGCGGCGGACAACAGGTATGGCAGCCCCTTGCGCTTCCAACCTGATCCGACGAAGAGCAGAAGGAACTCGTCATCCTCCACGCCGAACCGCTTCCGCGTCTCCGCGCGTTTGCCGCCGTGAAACCGGTCGACATCGACGCCATTGCGGACGAGGTGGATCCGGTCCTCGGGAAAACGGAACTGTTCGAGAATCTCCTGTTTCACCATCGTCGAATTCACGATGACGAGGCCGGTGTTCGTCGGGTCGAAGGCCTGGGCCTCGAGCCGCATCATGTTGCGGTGAAACGCGCCCCCGCCGATGAACGGACGCGACCACCAGGGCGCGAACTGTCGCCGGCGCTCCAACCAGACGCGGTGGACACCGTCGCCGGCGCGATAGACATCCTGCTTCAACGTGCGTTCCAGGCTGAACACGCAGTCAAAGCGCTCCTTCGCGACCGCCTCCTTCACCGCCTCGGCAAAACGAACCGGACGTTCCGCGCGCGAGCCGCTCACGGCGATGGCATGAAGCGACGCGCCGGGCGGCGGCTGCCTCCAGCCCTCCGCGAACAGGTGAAGCTCATGACCTCTGGAAGCCAGCGCGGTCATGAGCCGCTGAAGATACAGCTCCGCTCCGCCCGTGGCGGCAAACTGTCGGCGGATGAGCGCGAGTTTCATGCGCCTTCGGACTGCGTCGCAGTCGCGGCCTTCTTGACGCCGACAAAGACCAGATCCAGCGCAAACAGCGCGCGAATGCGGAAGGGCAGCCAGGTGAACACCGGCACTCCCGTGCTGCCGCCGCCCAGCAGATGCCCCGAGATCGGATGGATCTCGATCCGCTCGAAGAACGTCCCCAGTTCCTTGCGGACGAGTTCATGCGAATAGGAGCGCAGGTGCGAAGGATCCGATTCGTAGGGCTTGCCGCGGAGGAACTTGATCCGGTTGCGCAGGCGGAAGGCGTTGGGGACCGAGCCGATCAACCGTCCGCCGGGCTTCAACACCCGCGCAATCTCCTTCAAGGCCTTCTGGGGAAAGCGGAGATGCTCCATCACCTCCGAGAACACCACGGTGTCGAATCGTTCGGCCTCGAAGGGAAAGCCCTCCGAATCGGCGTCCACCCAATGCCCTTCAAGGCCCAGCCGCCGCTCGAATTCCTTGAGCGCGTTCCGATCGACATCGATGCCGACCACCTTGTTTCCCTCGTGAAAATGCTGGGTCAGGTTGCCGGCGCGGCAGCCCACCTCGAGAATGTCGCGCTCCTTGCCGATGAGTCGGACGTAAAGGTCCTTGCGAGCTTCATCGCCATACAGGTAGTCGTACTTCCCGTGGGATTGAAATTCCTCGTAGAATTCGGCGACCTGGGATTTCTGCGTGTTCTCGCTCATACACAATCAATGGTGACGGCGAGAGGATTAACAAAGGCGCCCGCCTTTGAACACCATTTACTCCGGCAGGAAAGTCAGGGCTTACGGATGAGTCAACAATCGCAACAGCTTCACAGATGTAGCGTCGGCTGTGTCAGCCGAAAAACGGAACGATCATGCGACAGCCATCGGCTGCTCTCATAGAGAGCACGCTACAACTCGCCTATGGGGTTGCCTTTGCAACTCATGCGAAGCCCCGGCAGGAAAGTCTTTCGATCCCGGGTTCCTTCCTTCATTTTCCAGACGGACGAACCAACCATGAAAAGACAACTGCTTCCGATGCTGGCCGCCGGACTGGGCGCGCTGGCGACCAGCCAAGCCCTTGCCGCCGATCAGCCGCCCAATGTGGTCATCCTCTACGCCGATGACATGGGCGTGGCGGACGTTTCGTACGGGGACGAAAACGCCAGGATCCAGACCCCGAACATCGATCGTCTGGCCAGGCAGGGCATGACCTTCACCGACGGCCATAGTTCCTCCGGAATCTGCACGCCCAGCCGCTTTGCCATGCTTACCGGCCAGCATCATTGGCGTCGGTTTCACGGGATTGTCGGCGCCTTTGGCGGGACGGTCTTCAAGGACGGCGAGTTCACCATCGCCAACATGTTCCGGGAGAAGGGCTATCGCACGGGCTGCTTCGGCAAGTGGCATCTGGGCTGGGACTTTGACGCCATCCGCAAACCCGGCGTGACCAGGAAGGACTGGCCCAAGCCCGGGTCCTACGATTGGACCAGGCGCTTTCCGGGCGGTCCGCTCGAGCGCGGCTTCGATCATTATTTCGGCGACGGGACCATCAATTTCCCGCCCTATTGCTGGATCGAGGGCGATCGCTTCCTGACGATTCCCACGAAGCCGGTGATCAAGTCGCAGCCGCTGGCCGGCGCCGGCTCCTTTCGGCCCGGTCCCATGGCCGAGAGCTGGAATCCCTATGACATCCTCCCGACCATCACCGGGAAGACCGTCGAATGGATCTCGAAGCAGAAGAGGGACCGGCCGTTCTTCGCCTACCTCGCCTTCAACTCGCCGCATTACCCGATCGTTCCGAACAAGGAATTCCATGGCAGATCGAAGGCCGGTTACTACGGTGATTTCGTCATCGAGACCGACGCCATGGTCGGCAAGGTCCTGGACGCGCTGAAGAGACACGGCTTCGCCGACAACACGATGGTGATCTTCTCCGCCGACAACGGCCCCGAAAACGCCGCCTTCCAACGGCTGGAAGAATTCGACCAATGGAGCTCCGGGAAGTTCCGCGGAGTCAAACGCGACATCTACGAGGGCGGCCATCGCGTGCCCTTCATCGTCCGCTGGCCTGGGCGGGTGAAGGCGGGCGCGGTCTCCGACGAAACGGTCAGCCAGGTGGACCTGGCGGCGACCTTTGCCGACATCGTCGGCTACAGGCTCGGCAAGGATGAGGCCATCGACAGCTACAACCTCCTGCCCGCGCTCAAGGGCGAGGACTACCCCCGCCCGCTGCGGAAAGCCACGGTCCAGAATACCTCGCCCAACAAGTTCGCGCTGCGCCAGGGGGACTGGGTTCTGATCGACGCGCCGTCGGGCTCGGCCAAGAAGGAGTCCAAGAGCTATTTGCAGCGATTCGGTTTGGAGGCCTATGGGAAGGGCCATCCCGGGCTGCTGTTCAATCTCAAGAACGATCTCCGCCAGTCGAGGAACCTCTATGCGAAACACCCTGAGAAGGTGAAGGCCATGCGCGCCCTCCTGAAACGCTACATTGCTGGAGAACGCTGCGCGCCGGCGCGGTGATCATCGACCCTGAAGCAGGAATGACACACGCCTGACCGACAACCGGGCGCCGATGCTTCTGTCGCTGTTGTCTTGGGCGCCGCATCACCATCCCGCTTTGGTGAAAGTAGAGACCTCGCCCCAATGACCAATGACAATGACGCCATTACTTTTGTTGGCGTAGGCGCTCCAGTTGCTGCTTGGCCATGTCACTGACGTCAGCCGACGGATCAGCGGCAGCAGCCTCGATGACGCCTAGGGCCGCCGGATTTCCGGAGTAACCCAGGGATGCAACGGCGGACCGACGCACCTGCTTATTTGAATCTTCCACAGCCAAGCGTTTCAACAGGGCAAATACCTCGGGGCGGTCCGAAAAACTTCCCAGGGAGCCGACTGCATTCTCCCTGAGTTTTTCATCTTCAGAATCAAGCAGCGAGATTAGGGGCTTGGGTGTGATCTTCTCGGAGACGCAACCGAGAAGCCATGCCGCGTCGCGGCGCTCCTGCGGCGCGCCGTTATCAACCATGTCCAGCAGCAGCGGCGCGGATTCCGTGGAATTGTCCTCAACGATCCACATCAATTGACTCACTAGTCCGTCGTAATCATGGCCGTCAGCGCGAATGGCTATCAGCAGGTCCGGCAGCGCCTTCAAGCCATCCATGTTGGCGATAGCCAGTCCTACATTTTCTCTCACAAAGAAGTCATCAGTTTCTTTGAGCAGTTCATAAAGCCATGGCAGGCGACTGCGATCTTCCAGTTCGTCGAGTTTCTGCGCTGCCTTGATGGCATTCTCAAACTCGACTTCGTTCCCCCCAGTGTTGTGCAGCGCAGTGATGAGCGCTGCAAACTCATTGTCACCCATCGGTTTCGACTGACTGTTTTGCTTTGGGTGATGTGTCGGCGCGTCGTCTTGGTTCGTGTTTGGCGTTGTGGTCGGGGCGGCGTCCTCTGGTGGAGTCCGCAGGGTTGATTCCACGCCCGAGTCGCCTGAACCGTCCTCTTCCGCGAGTTGCCGGGAACACCCAGCTTCGACGAGAACAAATGCGCAGGCAAAGCATACGAAGCTGATCTTTGTCCTGGTCACGTCTATGGGCTTTCTGACGGGCGCTCGACGGTGGAACGTTCTAGGTCTGGAGCCGGGCGCCGGCGACGATGTCCTTCGGCCACGCTCTCAGGCCTTGATCTCCTTGATCTCCTTGGTCGCGATGCCGACTGGCCGGTCCAGCGGGACGCCGGCGCAGCCGAGCAGGGTCGTGAGCAGGTCGCCCTGGTTTCCCTGGGTGTCGGAGAGGAAGCGGCCGGTGTTGAGGGAGCCGCCGCCGCGGCCGGCGAGGATGAAGGGGAGGTTTTCCCGCGCGTGCTTGTTGCCGTCCTCGAGGCCGGAGCCCCACATCATGATGCAGTTGTCGAGCAACGAGCCGTCGCCCTCGCGCAGGGCGGCCATTTTTTTGACCATGTAGGCGAACTGATCGACGTTGAACTTCGTGATTGCGGCGCACTTGCGGATCTTTTCCTTGTCCTTGTTGCCGTGGTGCGTCTGGGAGTGATGTCTGTCCGTGAAGCCAAGTTCCGGATAGGAGACGCCGTTGGGGGTCGAGCCGATGTAGGAGCTGACGCGGGTGGTGTCGGTCTGGAAGGCGAGGACGGTCAGGTCGCACATGACCTGCATGTATTCGCTGCGTTTGTCGCCTTCGGGAATCTTCACTTCGATGGGAGGTGAATCGCTGGCGTCGCGTTTGCTGGATCGGACGCCCGCCTTCTCCAGGGCCGCTTCCTGTTGGCGGGTTTCGATGGCGGCGATGCGACGTTCCACCGCGCGGACGCTGTCGAGGTATTCATCGAGCTTCTGCTGATCGGTCCGGGCCAATGTCTTGCGCAGGTCCCTGGCTCCGACGAGCACGCGGTCGAGCATCTGCCGGTCCAGGGGCGTTGCCTTGGTGACGCGCCCGGACTTGCCCTTCTTGCCGAAGAGGCGGTTCAGGACATTGCGGGGATCGATCTCGGCGGGGACGGGCTGCGTGGGCGAGCGATAGCTGCAGTGCGAGTAGTAGGCCTCGTGCAGGCCCTCCTGGTTTTCCTTCCACGTCTGCGGCATCGTGGCCAGTTCGAGCGAGGGCAGCGCGGTGTGGACGCCCACGTAGTTCGCCATGATCTGATCGGCCGAGATGGAGATGTTGACCCGGCTGCGGGTGTCCGGATCGGGAAGCTGCGCGGTGAGCCAGGTGGACAGCTCCAACGCATGCGGCGCGCCGTTGAAGGGCGAGATCGGTATGCCGGAGATGCCCTTCATCATCAGGCATTGGTCCAGGATGGGCCGCAAGGATTCCAGCGCGGGCGGGGGCGATTCGAGGAAGGTCTCGGGCGACTTCGGCCAGAACTGATCCATGATCACGCCGTGCGGCATGTACATGAACGCGAGGCGCACCGGCGGTTTGGCTTCCCTGGCGCGCGCCGTCCCGCCCAGGGAATTCATGAACGGCAGCGCGAGGGAAAGTCCCGCGCCCTTCAGAAAGGCGCGACGATCGACTCCTGTGCGATTCTTGATGAGGCTCATGTTTCTAATCACGGTTCTGAGATGAATTCCATTCAACCTTCGACCCTGCGGTGGGTAAACAAATAACTGGCGAGGACCTCGGTGACGATCGACCGCACGCGGTAATCGTCCCGGGCGATCTTCTCCATCAACTGGTCGATCACGATCTCATCGTAGCCCTCCAGTTGGCGGCCCAGCGCGTAGGCCATCAGTCGTTCGGTTAGGTTTCGGGCCACGTCCGCCTCCCGCCCGGCAAGGAGACGCTTCAATTCCACGGGATTGGAAAAGGGCTCTCCGGTGGGCAGTTTCCCGGCGGAATCGATCGCGAGGCCCTGGTCGTTCTTGTCGCGCCAGCGGCCGATGGCGTCGAAATTCTCCAGACCGAAGCCGATCGGATCGAGCACGCGGTGGCAGTTGGCGCAGACGGGATCTTTTTGATGCAGCTCGTTGCGCTGCCGCAGCGTCAGCCCCTCGATGCTCTTCGCGTCCTGTTCCTCGAGTTCGGGGACGTTGGGCGGGGGCGGCGGGACGCGTTCCCCCAACACCTGCTCCAATGTCCACACACCTCGCCGGACGGGACTGGTCCGGTTGGGAAAGGAGGTCGCCGCCAGCGTGGCCGGCATGCCGAGGATGCCGCCCCGGTTGGGGTTCCTCAATTGGACCCGGCGCATCCTGGGACCTTTGACGGATGCCCCGAGGCCATACAGTTCGGCGAGCGGTTCATTCAGGAAGGTGTAATCGCTGTCCACGAACCGCATGACCCGTTGGTTCTCGCGCACGATGCTTTCGAAGAACAGGCGGGCCTCGTCCAGCATCGCCTGGCGCAGCGTCGGCGTCATCTGGGGAAACACTTCCGGGTCGAACACCTGCCTGTCCAATCCGCCCACCCGCAGCCACTGCGCTCCGAAGCCGTCGAACAACGCCCGGGAGCGCGGATGCTTCAACAGCCGCGCCACCTGCGCCCGCAGCGCTCCGGGCCTGTTCAGTTCGCCCCGGTCGGCGAGAGCGGACAGCTCCGCGTCGGGCGGCGCCGACCAAAGCAGATACGACAGTCGCGAGGCCAGTTGGTGGTCGTCCAGGCGGACGATGTCCTCGTCCGAGGGGGGCGCTCCAGCGGGCGTGATGAAGAGAAACTGCGGGGAAACGAGAACCGCCTTGAACATCAGCCCCAGCGCCGCGGTGTGGTTGAGCTCGTTGTCGCGACCCAATTCGTAAACATCCACCAGCACATCCAGCTCCGATTCCGATGGCGGCCGACGGAAGGCGTCGCGGGCCAGGGAACGGGCGACCTTGCGGGCCGCCTCGCGAAGATCGGCGCCGTTCGGAGGCGGCGCGCCGAAGAGTCGTTCCTGTGTCGCCGTAGGCTCCTTGCCTTCCGGCGCCACGACCTGTTCGACAACCTTGTTGGCGATCTCGAGGAACAGCTCCGACTGCAGCGGGGAGATCGAGTTGAGATAGCCTTCGCCAAGAACCTCCTCGGGCAGGCTGTCGGTGACCGACGGATCCACGCCGTAGAGGTCCCGCAGCGTGGCGCCATATTCCGCCTTGCTCAGGCGCCGGAT
>JAYPGD010000014.1:7202-25716 GCA_038126655.1 Verrucomicrobiales bacterium | reverse complement strand
TCTCGAGCGTGGTCCTGCCGGTGATGGAGCCGTCCTTGACGGACCAGAAGGTGGGGTTGCCCTTCCAGCCGGACAGGTCCTTGCCATTGAAAATGGCCTTGAAACCGGCGTCGGAGGCGTGAATGGAAACCGCGGTGAACAACGCGGCGACGAGGAGGATGTTCTTCTTCATAACAGTTGAATGGGTCGCTGAGACGAATCGGAAAGCTCCCGGATTCAGCGGGAAGTTTCAACCCTGTTCTCAGCCTGTCGCGCCGTAGTTCCGGCTTTGCGGAACGAAGGCGGATTCTCGGTTCGCGGTTCGCGGTTCTCGGTTCGCGGTTCTCGGTTCGCGGTTCGCGGTTCGCGGTTCGCGGTTCGCGGTTCGCGGTTCGCGGTTCCCTGTTCCCTGCTTGCCGTTGTCGAGTCAGTGGAATGAATCTGAGATGGTCTTGGCGTCCATGTTCCGGGTCAGATACCTGATGAACCCGCCGATCTTGGAACGGTTGTCCCCGACCTTTTCGTACAATTCGTCAAATCTCGTTTCGTTGAAATACTGGCGATCAAGACAACGATACAACTGGCTCTGCAACTCGCTGCATGACCGCTTTGAGTATTGTAGGAAGCGAACAAACTCCCGATTGCTGCCCGCGTCAAAACCCTCAGCAATGTTGTCCATGATCGAGCCCGACGACCGCAGCATTTGGTCCTTCAGAGAGAAATCCCTGCCGAGGTCCGTTTCAGCCGTGGTTGTGTAGATTTCCTGACAGACAAGCCGAGCCATCTGCCACCCCTCAATCTCCTCAAATTGATTGATAGTCATGCAAGCAATCCACGCCTCAACAGCCAACCCGAGAACAACAAACAGAGAACCGCGAACCGGGAACCGGGAACGGCAAACTGGGAACTGGGAACAGAGAACCGCGCTACGCGCCCTTCCAACGTTCCATCGTTCCATGCAACACGCCGCGCGCGTAGACGGCGCGGCCGAGGAGGATCTGGGGCAGCGCCAGCGTGACGGCGATGGGTCGGGATGACAGCCAACTCTTCCAGATCAGCCAGGTGTAGCCGGCGACGATCAGCGGGGCCGTGAATGGAGTCAGCAAGGGATTGCGCGGAAACAGGAAACAGAATTTCAGGTCCGGCAGGGCGCCGCGCACGAAGGGCGCGTGATGCCCCCAGCGATACATGTGGTTCAAATGACCGGCCATCGTCGTCCGGTCATGATGGCGGACGATCGCGTCAGGCAGGAACGCGAGTTTCAACCCCTTCGACCGGAGCGCATGACAATACAGGACGTCCTCGCCGGTGTGCTGCAATCCATCGGGGAAAGTCACCCCGTGTTTCCCGGCGACGAGGTCCTTCTTGATGCACATGTTGAGGCTGGGAAGATACTCAGGCTCCTCCGGGCATCGAATCTTGGGATGGACATTGAACCAACTCGCAAAGTGATCCGCCAAAACCCAGGAGAACACGGGCAACTCCCGCGGCGGCTCCACGCTGCCGCCGGTGAGAGCGATCTCCGGCTGCGCATCGTGGAACTCCAGGTGCCGCTGCAACAGATCCTCCGCCACCTCGAGATCGGAATCCACAAACAACACAAGTCGCCCGAGCGCTTTCTCCACGCCCAGGTTGCGCGCGGCGCCCGGGCCGCATTGTTTCCGCTTCAGGAGTTGAACCTTCTCAAACGCCTCCACCCGCTCAGCGGTGTCGTCCGTGGAGCCGTCGTCGATGACGATGATCTCGTAGCGATCGCGGGGGATGGACTGCGCGCCCAACTGCTCCAGCAGACGCGTGATGTTCGCGCCCGCATTGAAGCAGGGAATGACGACGCTGAGATCAGGGGCGCTCATTGGGCGCTCCTGACTTCCGTCCCTACCCGCGCGTTCGTTGCCCGGTCAGATACCCCACGGATGGCAAAGCCGACCCACGGATGGACCCCTTTCATCCGTGGGTCGGCTTTGCCATCCGTGGGGGAAACAAGAACTTGGCGAGGCGGCTCCATGACAGCGGTCGCAGACATTCGGATTTCGTTTTTCGAGATTCAAACCTCCCGTCTCAGGCGGGTTTGATTTTCTCGCTCATCAGATGCGGGATGCTCGCCGGACGGAAGAGGATGCTGTCGAGCATCGCGCAGTTGTGGGTGCAGAAGCACTTCTTGTCCTTGATGAACTGAACCTGCTCCCGCATTGCGGAACTGCCCACGACCTCGGCGAAGCTGGTTTCCTTCACATTGCCGACGGGCGGCAGCATCTCGCAGGAGGAGACATCGCCATTGCCCATGACCACCATGTGCGCGCTGCCGGCGAGGCAGGGAATCACCTGGGTCTTTTGCCGGATCGTCTGCAGCGAAACATTCCAAAGGTAACGGTGGTAGTTGCGCAGGATGCGCGCGGTAAGCTTGCCCTGTCCGTAATCGTAGGTCTCCAGGATCTCGAAGATCTTCGGCGCGATCTCGTTGAGAACCTCGAAGGGCGGCAGGCCGACCTCGGGGTTCATCGGCTCGCCGCGCAGCAGAATGATGGAATGAAAGTCCGGCTTCCGCGCCCGGACCTCCTTCATCAGCGGCAGGATCTCATCCACATTGCCCTGGTGCAGGCAGGTGTTGATCTTGATGTTGATTCCGCCCAGTTCGCGCAGCTTCTCAAACGTGTCCCAGACCTGGTTCCAGTTGCCGGGCGCCTTGCGGATTTCCTCATGCGTGGATTCCAGGCCATCCAGGCTGAAGGAGATCGCGACCTCGCCATCGATGCGTTTCTGCATCTCCTTCACGCGCTCGATGATGCGATCCTGCAGGGAACCGTTGGTCGGGATCTGGATGACCCGGGCGTCGAAGCAGGCGACGATGTCGGCGATGTCCGTCCTCAGGAAGGGCTCGCCGCCCGCAATATCCAGCCAGAACAGTTTCCCGGCCTGGCGACCGAGTTTCTCGTAGTGCTCCAGTTTGAGATCGCGCTTCGGGGAGAAATCGATGAAGCAATGCTGGCAGCGGAAGTTGCAGTGATTCGTCACATGCGCAATCAGGTGCTGCAGGTTCCGCTTGAGCAGGTATTGGGCGAATCTTCCGGCGAACATGACCTTCGATGGAGTGTCGGTCGGACCCTAAGCGGCTTCGGCGCCATTCACAATATTGAACGTAGCCGCGTTTGCCAAAGCGTGGCCCCAGCAAGACTCCATTGCAGGGCCGCCGTCTCGCGACGGCGGCTACGTCAAAGGCGCCGCGCCTGCAAAAGCGCGGAGCGGCAATCAGAAATCGATCCGGGCGCCCATGCGGTCGCCGTCCATCTCGTAGATGCCGACGAGGTAGCCGTTTTCGCGGATCTCGCCGACCTTGAGCTTGCCATAGATCGTGACCGGTTCATCCATGACCGGCTTCACGCCCTTGCCGGTCATGCGGATGCTCACCCACTCGTTGATCTTGGGCACACTGCCGAAACAGCACATGGACTGGTCGCGCATGATCAACATCTCGGTGACGAGGCTGTCCTCGACCTTCAGCGGCAACATGAAGCCTTCCAGCGCGACGCGGGTATTGTTGAACTTGCGGACGCTGGCGGGAATCTGGTCCTTCTCCTCCGTCGTCTTGGCGACGGGCGCTTCGGCGTTCTCATTGGGTTCAGCCTCTTCCGTGGCGCCCTCGCTCGGGGCATCCACCTCGCTGAATTCATCCGGCATCTCGTATTCGAACGAGGCCAATTGATCGAAGGTGACCTGCGAATACTCCTGGCCGCCGGATTTGATGACTTCGGGTTTGGCCGCGGCCGCCGGTTTGGCCGCCGCTGTCCCGGCAGGCTTGGCGGCGACGGTCGTTTCAGCCGCCTCGGGGTTCGGTTCAGCCGTCGGTTTGGGCGGCAGGGCCGGTCCCTCCACCGGTCCGGCGACAGTTTCCGGCGCCGGCGCGACTTCACCCCCGGTCGAAGCCGGTTGCTCTGCGACCGCAACGGCGGCGCCCCCCGCTTCTGCGGGCGCAACCGCAACCTTCACCGCCTCCATTGTCTTCTCGACCAGCGATGCAGCCGCCGCTTCCGGGGCGGCCTCAGCCGGCTTCGCCGACCCGGATTCCACCGCGGCCTTGGTTTCGGCCGGTTGCTCCACGGACGCCTCCATGGGCTCTCCCCGGACTTCAGCGACCTGAATCGGCTCACCGCGCACGGGCGGAGCCGAGGCGGATGACGTGTCCTCGCCTCCGCAACCGGCGACCAGCAACGCGCCCGCGCCCAGCAGACTGGCGGCGGCATTTCGGAAAACAACTTTGATTCTCATGATGAAAAACGTTTCTGCGCGTTCATAAGACGAACCGCAAGCCTCGGATATTGCATCCGAGGCCGGCCGCAATCAAGGAATGATGATTCACCCCCCGCGGAACGGCGCGCTCACCCCTCCCGCCAGGGCCTTCGCATGAATAACCATCGCCACAACTTCGCAGATGGAGAGTCGGCTGTGTCAGCCGAAACGCGGACCAATTATGCGACAGGCTTCGTCTGCGCCGACACGGCGCATCCGCTTCAACATGCTTTTGGGGAATGCTCGTTCAGCTCAAGCGAAGCCCGCCCATCCCGCGGCGGGGGTTGACAAATCACTCGAATGCTGAGAACCGTGCCATCGAGCTTCGAGACATGACGGCCACGATCAACAAAGCACAGCGCCCGTTCCGCCGAGCAATCGGTTGGTCGCTGTTGACGCTGTTGACAACCTATCTGACCTGGTTGCCCGTCCATCTCGCCACCGAGGCTCATTGTCACTCCGCGACGCACGATCATGGCGCAGCTCATTCCCACGATCATGGCCACGATCACGGCCACGATCATGGGCACGGCCACGATCATGGGCATCACCCCGATCACAGCGGGAGCGATGAAAAGCACGGCGATCCGGGTCATTCGCACCACACCGTGGCGGGACACGACCTCGACGCGTTGAAGTCCGACTCCTTCGACGCCGACCTTTCGCCCGCGACCCTGGCTGAAACCGAGGTCGCGCTGGAAAGGGCCTTCGTCCTTCTTTCCCCTCCGACCGTTTCCCGGCCCGACCCGGGCGGCGGCCCGAAACGACCTTCCCAATCACGCGCGCCTCCTCGCGCCTGACTCCCTCCCCTGTTTCCCCGACGCAACGAGTCCGGCTCATTGCGCCTGTCCAGTTTCTTTCGTCCCTTGGTCTCCACGCTTATGAAGCGTTCTATTTTGATTCGAAAACACGTTGTTCCGTCGTTGGCCCTCGGCTTCGTCCTGCTGGCCGCCGGCTGCCGGCCGCCCGAGAATGCCGGCGGCGGCCATTCCCATTCCCACGGCGATGCGCATGACGACCACGCCCATGACGAGGAACACGAGGAACCGCGCTTCCAGATCACGTCCTGGGTGGACGGCTTTGAGTTCTTCATCGAGCACGATCCGGCCGAGGTCGGCGAATCGGCGGAATATGTCACCCATGTCAGCGAACTCGAATCAGGCAGTCCGCGCACCGAAGGTCCCTTGACCCTGCGCCTGGTCGCGCCGGGCGGGGAAGGCGCCGAAGCGACGGCAACGGAACCCGCGCGACCGGGCATCTACATCCTGAAGCTCAAGACGCCGTCTGTCGGAGCCCTGGGTCTGGAAGCGGAGTTTCCGCATGATGGCCGCCCGGTGAAACTCAAGGTCGGGCTCGTTTCCGGCTTTGCAAATCACGACGCCGCGCATCATGCGGCCGAGGGCATTGCGGACCCCGAAGGATTCGCCGTTCTGAAGGAGCGTCAGTGGGCGCTGCCGATCAAGACCGTTGAAGTCTCGCGCCGATCCATGACCGAACGCATCGTCGTGCCCGGCGAGGTTCACGCCGCCGCCGGACACAGGGCGCTGGCCGTCGCGCCGGTCGGAGGTCGACTGCTGCCGGCTTCCGCAGCCGGCCTGCCCGTGGTCGGCCGGAAGGTGAAACGCGGCGAGACGCTGGCCCTGGTTCAACCCCTGTTTTCCGACATCGCCGCCCGGCTTGCCGACGCCCGTGCGGTTGTGAAACAGGCGGACATCGAATTGGAGAACGCCCGCAGATCCTTCGAACGCATCCGCGGCCTCGCCGAAAAGGAGGCCAAGTCGCAACGCGAACTGCAGGAGGCTGAAAAGAACCTCAGGCTCGCCGAAACCGCGCGGGAAGCCGCGCGGGAGATCGAGCGCGCCCGTGTCTCGGCGACCGCCGGTGTGCTGCGCGGGGATTCTGACGCGGCGCCGACCTTCGCGCTCGTTTCCCCGATCGACGGCGTCGTTGCCAATCATTCGGACAAGGCCGACGGCGAGTTGGTCGCTGAAGGCGAGGCCCTCTACACGGTGTTGAACCGTGACACCGTCTACCTGCATGGACTGGTTCCGGAGAATCGGGAGCTCAACCCAGAAGCGGTTACGGACGTCGATTGCGTCATCGGCGCAAAGAACGACGCGCGCTTCAAGGCCCTGTCCGATGGGAAAGGCAGGCTCCTGTCCCTCGGCGGCCAAGTGGACGCGGAGACCCGCGCCTGGTCCATCCACATCGAAACCCCCAACCCTGACGGCCGCCTGCGCATCGGCCAGCGGGTGACGCTGGAGATTGCCGCCGGCGAGGTCAGGCGCGCGCCCGCCATTCCCGAATCATCTCTGGTCGAGGAGGACGGCGGCGTCTCCGTCTACGTGCAGACCTCCGGGGAAACCTTCCGGAAGCGCGTCGTCCGGACGGGCGCTCGCGACGGGGGTTGGGTCGAGATCATCAGCGGCGTCGAGGAGGGCGAGCGCGTTGTCTCCGCGGGAGCCTACGCGGTCCGGCTGTCCTCGCTTGGCGGCGGCGCCATTCCCCAAGGCCATCATCACTAGACCCACACCGTCATGGACTCACTCATCAGGTTCTCCATGCGCAACCGCGCGCTCGTGCTGGTCAGCGCGCTGCTCCTGATCGGCTACGGCTCGTACGTCTCCACGCGCCTGCCGGTCGACGTCTTTCCCGATCTCACCGCGCCCACGGTGACGATCCTGACCGAGGCGCACGGCATGGCGCCGACCGATCTCGAGCAACAGGCGACCTTCCCCATCGAGGCGTCGCTCAACGGCGCGGCCGGCGTCCGGCGCGTGCGCTCGGCGACGGCGGTCGGAATCTCCCTCGTCTGGGCCGAATTCGACTGGGGCATCGACATCCGCACGGCCCGCCAGATCGTGAAGGAGAAACTCGATCTGGTGACCCCGAATCTCCCGGAGGAGATTGACGAGCCCATTCTTGCCCCGGTCACCTCTCTCATGGGCGAGGTGATGTTCCTCGGCCTGACCTCGGAATTGCACTCGTCCATGGAAACGCTGACCTACGCCGCCACCGTGCTTCGCCGTCGATTGATGTCCGTGCCCGGCGTTTCCCAGGTCATCGCCCTCGGCGGCGGACGGCAACAGTTTCAAATCATCGCCCGGCCCGACGCGCTGCTGGCCTACGACGTCACGCTGGACGAGATCCTCGAAGCGGTCGGCCGGGCCAACCGCAACATCTCGGCCGGCGTATTGAATCAGGGCGGTTCGGAATGGCTCGTCACGGGGGTCGGCCGCATCCGCGCGGCGGACGACGTCGCCGCCATCGTGGTGGCGGCGCGGAACGGGGCGCCCGTGCTCGTGAGCGATGTCGCCACGGTCCGCATCGGTCCGGCTCCACGCCGCGGCGCGGCCTCGGCCAACGGCGAGGACGCCGTCATCCTTGGCATTCAAAAGCAACCCCAGGCAAACAGTCTTGAACTGACGCGCCGCCTCGATGTCGTCCTCGACGATCTCGAAGCGAGTCTCCCCTCCGGCATGCGTCTCAATCGCGAGATCTTTCGCCAGGCGGACTTCATTGAGGTCGCGGTCGCCAACGTCCTGCACGCCCTGCGCGACGGGGCCTTTCTGGTCGTGCTGGTGGTCATCCTCTTTCTCGGCAACCTGCGCGCCACGATCATCACGCTGACAGCCATCCCCTTGTCGCTGGTCGCAGCCCTGTTGACCCTGGACTGGCTGAACATCTCGGTGAACACCATGACCCTCGGCGGCATGGCCATCGCCATCGGCGCCCTGGTCGACGACGCGATCATCGACGTGGAAAACGTCTTTCGCCGACTGCGGGAAAACCATCATCTGCCGCCGGAGGAACAGGCGTCGATCTTCTCCGTCGTTCTCAACGCGAGCATTGAGATCCGCCGCAGCATCACCTTTGCGACGATCATCATCGTGCTGGTGTTCCTGCCGGTTTTTTTCCTCTCCGGGGTCGAAGGTCGACTCCTGGCTCCGCTGGGGCTCGCCTATGTGGTGTCCCTGATGGCTTCGCTCGCGGTGGCCATGACGGTGACGCCGGTCCTGTGTTATTTCCTGTTGCCCTCCAGCGGCGCCGTGCAGCGCGAAAAGGAGGCGCCGTTGGCGGTTGTGTTGAAGAAGGGCTACGCAAAGATCCTGCCGGCCATCCTGCGTCACCCATGGCGGGTCGCCGGACCGACGGTGATCCTCCTGGCGCTGGCGATCTTCCAGATGACCTTGTTCGGCCGCGCCTTTCTCCCGCCCTTCAACGAGGGCAGCCTGACCATCGGCGTCGTGACCCTGCCGGGAACCTCGCTGGAGGAATCCAACGGAATCGGCAGACAGGTGGACCGGATTCTGCGGAAGTATCCCGAGGTGGTCTCCTTTGGTCGGCGCACCGGCCGCGCCGAGAAGGACGAACACGTCATGGGCGTGGAATCCTCGGAAATCGAAGCGCGACTGGTCATGGGCGAGCGGGGCAAGGAGGAACTGCTCGCGGCCCTGCGCGAGGATTTTGCCGCGCTGCCCGGCGTCAACGTCGAGATCGGCCAACCCATCTCGCATCGCATCGACCACATGCTCTCGGGCACGCGCGCCAACGTCGCGGTCAAGTTGTTCGGCCCGGACCTTTATCAACTCCGCGAGATTGGCGCGCAGATCCGCGACGTGATGGAGGGCGTGCCCGGCGTCGAGGATCTGTCCCTCGAGCAACAGCGCGATGTGCCGACGTTGCGGGTCAGGTTCCAGCGCGCCGCCATGGCCCGTCATGGCCTGACGATCGATGAGGTCGGAAGACATTTGAACGCCGCCATCCAGGGCGAGAAGGCCACCGAGGTCATCCAGGGGCAGAACACCTTCGACCTCGTCGTGCGACTCGAACAGGACGAGGACTGGCGCATTGAAACCCTCGGCGACCTCTTGATCGCCACGCCGGACGGGGCGCGGATTCCCCTGGGCGAGGTCGCGCAAATCGAGCGCTTCACCGGCCCCAATCGCGTCAGCCGCGAACAGGTGGAACGCAAGATCGTCGTCTCCTGCAACGTCGCCGGACGCGACGTCACCTCGCTCGTCAACGACTGCCGCGGGTTGATCGATCCGATCATCGCCGCACATCCCGGTTATCGCGTGGAATTCGGCGGCCAGTTCGAAAGCGCCGCGCGCGCGACCCGGACCATCGGCTGGCTCGGCGTGGGGGTGGTGATCGGGATCGGCTTCCTGCTGCACATGGCCTTCGGTTCGGCCCGCGACGCCGGCCTGGTCATGTTGAACCTGCCGCTGGCCCTGATCGGCGGTGTGGCCGGGGTGTGGTTCTCGGGCGGGGTGTTGAGCGTGGCTTCGTTGATCGGCTTCATCACCGTGTTTGGCATCGCCACCCGCAATGGGATCATGCTGGTGTCGCACATCCGCCATCTGCAGGAAGAGGAGGGCGTGACGGATTTCCACGAAGCCGTGAAGCGCGGCGCCATCGAACGTCTCGCGCCGATCCTCATGACGGCGCTGGGCACGGGACTGGCGCTGATCCCCTTGGCTCTCGGCGGCGGGCAACCCGGCAAGGAGATCGAGACGCCCATGGCCATCGTCATCCTCTACGGCCTCTCCAGCTCCATGCTGCTCAACATGGCCATCGTCCCCGCGCTCTACCTGCGCTTCGGCAAACCGGTGGAACCGCGGAATGGCTCACCCACGGATGAACACGAATGAACACGGATATGAAGTCGAAAGGGAACGAAGGATCCATTGGCGCGACCGCGTCCGATCGCCCACTCCGACCAGGTCAAAGACGTCGAACACCAACATTCTAGCATCATGAAATCGCAAAGCGCCTCTTTCATCCTGGCCGTTCTGGCTGTCACGACTGCTCTTCAGGCCGCGCCGACCAACAGCGTCACGCTGAACCTGGAAAACGCCCTCCGCATGGCGGAGAAGCACAGCCCGGCCCTCCAGGGCGCCATCGCAAGCCAGATCGCGGCGGAACAACGCGCCCGCGCCGCGGGACTGCCCAAGAACCCCAGGCTCGTCCTCGGCGCGGAAGGTTTCCGCGGCGGAAGCAGCGGCGAAGTGATCGCCGGCGTGTCGCAGACCGTCCCGATCGGCAGGGAACGCAGGCTCGATCGCGAAGCCGCGCAGGCCGCTCGCGACCGCGCCGCAACCTTGGTCGACGCCGCTCGCCTCAAACTCGAACAGCGCGTCCGCGGCGCCTTCGCCACCGCGCTGTTCGCCCAGAGGAACGAGGACCTGTTCTCCGAGCGCATCGTGATTCTCAGGGACCGGCTCCGACTCGCCAAGGCCCGCGCCGAGGCGGGCGACGCGACCGCCGAACTCGGCGAACTCGCCCACGCCGCGCTCGATCACGAACTGCTTGAACGCGACGAGGCCGCCACGCTGCGCCGCAAGGCCTTCGCCGCGCTCACGGCAAGCATCGGCCGGCCCGACATGAGCGTCGGCGCGGTGACCGGCGAACTGGAGACCAACCTGGCCTTGGAAACCATCCGCTCAATCGCCGCCGATCTGAGCAACCTCCCGGACGCGCGCGCCGCGGAACAGGCCGCCATTGTCGCCGAGCTTCGCGCCCGCCAGACCCGCGCCTCGCGAATTCCGTCATTGAACCTGAACCTGCTCCACCGCCGGGATCTCGCCGCCCGACAAAGCGGCGCGGACGTCAACGTCGGGATCTCCCTGCCCCTGTTCGACAACAAACAGGCCGCCGCCCGCGCGTATGAAGCCGAGGCCGAGTCCTCCCGCCAATACGCGCGACAACTCCGCCAGCAATCCCAACTCACCTACGGGCGGCGGCTCGCCGACCTGGAGATGGTCCTGAAGCGCGAGAGTCACATCCGGGAGGAAATCCTGCCCCATCATGAGCGAATCGTCGCCCGGCGCCGGACGCTCTTCGAAGCCGGCGAGACAAGCCGCGACGAGTATGAGGCCGCGCGTCTCGCAATGACTGCGGAACGAAGCCATCATCTGGAAACCCTTCGGGAGATCCACCGGATCTGGGCGCAGCTTGCGGCGTTGAAAACGACTCCGTAAATGGGCGCGGAAACCCACCGACATCACCTGTGACTCGGTCAACCTGCGGAAATCGTTTCATTCCCACATACCGTCCCACCGAGGCGCGCCTTCAGGCCATAACGGCCCAAGTAGTTCCAACATCACGGGATCGCCCTCGCTGCGCAAATCTCGGTTATAGCCACGTTGCAATGCGCGCATATCGCCAACTATGGCATCACTCAGTGCTTTTACCCCAATGGGCTCCATGGGGGCTCGCTGAACTAAGCGTTCTTGGGTTCGAATTGAAACCGACCGTAGCGTAGCAATCTTGGCACAACCTGCTGCTGTAGATCCCAGAATTGTTAGTACGGTGTTGCTCGGAAACGGGCAGTACTCGCGTGCAAGATCCAACTGGTCGGCCAAACTCAGTAATTCAGTCGAACAGAACTTTGCAGAAACACTTAACTCATCCATTTCATATTCTGCATTGTCCCTCGTCTCATCAAACTCTGAAACCAGCCGAGAAATCGAGACCGATTCCAGCGCAAGTTGTCTGGCTGATTCTGGCACGCCATTGGGATATGACTTCAAAATGGGTTCGACGCGCTCCGATAAACGCGAGCCTAAATCAACGGATGCTTTCATTGTCAGCATCGAAAGTTCGGAATCCACCAATCTTCTGACAAATTCATTCATTCATCCTGAAGACGGCGAATCCATAACTCGCCGTGCGTCGTGCCCACCCCGGGGCATTCTTGGCGCTGTGAAGGAATACAAACGTGTCAACCGTTGGTCTGATCAAGCGATCGAACTCACGTTCGATTCTACGAGCCCGCAGGAGAAACCGCCTCGCTACTTCTTCACCAACTTGAGGTTGAAGGTCCCATTATTGCCGGAGCGCGAGCGGTAGTTGCCGACGAGCGTCGCGCCGCCGGCTCTTCCGGTCCAGGTGTAGTCGTCGCCGTTGATCCGGGTCTTCCCGGAAAGCGTCACACGATTGTTCTTGGTCGACTTGGTAATGTTGGCGTCGAAGGAAAACTTGCTGCGGATGCCGGTGCCGGTGAACTTCGCCTTGAGATTGCCGCCCGCCGCGGGCGTGATCACAGCCTGCAGCGGCCCCTTGGTGTTGTACTTCTTGTTGTTCCAGTTCCCCTCCCAGCGGGTGGCCTTGTCCTGGGCATGACAAGGGAACGTTGCGAGCATCAGCCCGACAAAGGCCAGCAACGGCGCGATGTGAAAGCGGGAACGGCAGGGACGGACGGGTTGAGCGGAAACAGTGTTCATGGGATCAGCGGTGGAGGTTGTGGAAGGCTTCTCGATCTGTGAGCAAACTCCAACAACTCGCCCATTCACGCAAGTCTGATTGCCGACGGAGCGCGGTTGTGTCGAAGACCAGCCGCAGCAACGCCGCTCCTGAGGGCGCGCGAGGCGTCATTCCAGGCGCTCCAGCTTCCCATGCCGCTGCGGCTGATCCCGTAGACGGGACACAGCCGCGCCCCGCCCGATTTCAACCAGCCCCCAAACGTCAATTGGCGGCGCCCGCCGTCATCCCCCGCAATGGCCGCACATCCACCGCCTCCATGCCAGCGGCGCGAATCGCCTGCATGCCCAGGTCGGTGTCCTCGTAGGCGCGGCAGTTTTCCGGGGCGATCCCGATCCGCCGCGCGGCCTCCAGGAAGATGTCCGGCGCGGGTTTCTGATTCTCGATGTCCTCGTTGGTCACCACGGCGTCGAAAAATTGGCCGATGCCGAGTTTCTCGATCACCTGTGTAACGACGCTCCGCGAACCGCCGGTCGCGATCGCCATGGGCAGCGCACCGTGATTTTCCCGGACGATCTTCATCGTGAGTTCGATCAATTCCGCCTCGTCGAGGATGTCCAGGTAGAACTGTCCCTTGTCGCGGACCGCCGACGCATGGTCGATCTCCACCCCCTGTTCGTCAGCGATCATGCGGATGATGTCGTGGGCGGGCACGCCGCCCAGCGCGTAGAAACGCTCCTCGGTGATGGTGATTCCGTGCTTCTCCATCACCCGCCCCCACGCCTTCCAATGCAGCGGCATGGTGTCGGCAAGCGTGCCGTCGAAATCGAAGATGAGTCCCTGGATCGCCATTGGATTACATTCCCGCCGCCGCCAGTTTCTCGCTGAGTTCGTGATCGAGCAGCGGTTGGATCAGTCCGTCGATATCGCCCTCGATGATCGAGGGCAGGCTGTGCAGCGTCAGTTCGATGCGGTGATCCGTGACGCGGTTCTGCGGAAAGTTGTAGGTGCGAATGCGCTCGTTGCGTTCGCCCGTGCCGACCTGCGACTTGCGCTGCGCCGCGTACTTCGCCTGCTCCTCGGCGATCTTCTGGTCGAGCAGCCGCGAACGCAGAACCTTCATCGCGCGCTCCTTGTTCTTGAGCTGCGATCGTTGGTCCATGCAGGTCACGATCATGCCGGTGGGCTTGTGGATGATCTGAACCGCGGAGTCCGTGGTGTTCACGCCCTGACCGCCCGGCCCGGAGGCCCGACAAACGCTGATATCCAGGTCTTCCGGATTGATCTGCACATCGACTTCTTCCGCTTCGGGAAGCACGGCCACGGTCGCGGTGCTGGTGTGAATTCGACCCGACGCCTCGGTCACCGGGACGCGCTGCACCCGATGCACTCCGCTCTCATGCTTGAAGCGTTTGAAGGCGTCCTGGCCGGAGATTTGAAAGGCCACTTCGCGATAGCCCCCAAGATCGGACGCGCTGGCGCCGATGTTCTCCACCTTCCAGCCGCGGGTCTCCGCGTAGCGGGTGTACATCCGGTACAGATCCGCGGCGAAGAGCGCCGATTCCGATCCGCCGGCGCCGGCGCGGATTTCGATGATGGTGTTGCGCGAATCGGTTGGGTCCGGCGGCACGATGCCCCATTGGATCTCCTGGGTCAGCCGCTTGTCCTCCGCCTCGAGCCGCTCGATCTCCTCCTTGGCCATGATGGCCAGTTCCGAATCCGACGGCTCGCTCTCGAGGATCTCCCGATTATCCTTCAGCTCCTCCTGAGCCTTCAACCAGGCCTCGCCGGCCGCGGCAAGGCCCTTCACCCGGCTGTACTCGCGGGTGAGCTCCTGCGCCTTGGCCTGGTCGTCAAACGCGGACGGATCGGCCAACGCGGCCTCGGTCTCGCCCAACCGCTTCTTGAAACGCTCAATGTGGGAATGAAGATCCATGCGGCAAATGTTCCCGTTTCAGCCACGGATGAATACGAATGAACACGGAATGCCGGACAGGCGATTCCGCCGTGGCTCTATCTTGGCCCCACGTTTCTTCATCCGTGTCAATCTGAGTAAATCCGTGGTTGAACCGTTCCGCGGTCGACCCCCACAAAAACAATACACCCGCACGGAGGATTCCATGCGGGTGTATTGGCGGAAATCGAACTAGCGCTTTTTCTTCGGCTTGCGCGCGGCGGCCTCTTCCTTGGCGGCCTGCGACTTCGCCAGACGCTGCTTGAACTTGTCGACGCGTCCGGCCGTGTCCACGAAGGTCTGCTTGCCGGTGTAAAACGGGTGCGAAACGTTGCTGATGCCAAGCGTGACGCAGGGATATTCCTCGCCGTCGTCGTGCTTGATCGTGTTGTTCGTCCGGGCGCTGGACTTGCCGAGCCACTTGGCTCCGGAGGCCGAGTCCAAAAAGACAACCGGACGATATTCGCTTGGATGAATGTCAGCTCTCATAATTCAGGAGCCGGGGAATTTAGCAATGAACCGGCCCGTGACAAGGGATTTGTGGAAGTTTTTTCGGAAATGTATGGGTATGAGGGGATGGGGGTATGGGGGTATGGGAATTCGCGATCCTCCTCCCACCCTTCCTCGGCGCGTCGAGAACGGGGACGAACACCCTCCCCTTCACCCCCGCTGACATTTCGGGCAATAGAACGTGCTGCGCGCGGCTTGCGCGATCCGCTTGATCCGCGCCCCGCAATCCGGACAGGCCTCTCCCTCGCGATCGTAGACGGCAAACCGCTCGAACACCGTATCCGGCGCGGCATCCGACCCGCCGTAATAGAACAACCCGTCCTTCTTCCCTGAACCGGCAAAATCCAGGCGGATTGTGCTGCCCAACTCGATCGCCGCCGCCAGGATCTCCCGGATGTTCTCCCGCAACCGCTCCACCTGCGGGCGGGTCAATTGCCGGGCCTGCTTGCGCGGCGGAATCCTGGACCGATGCAAGGCCTCGCAAGCGTAGATGTTGCCGATGCCCGCGACCAGCGACTGGTCCAGCAACTTCACCTTGATCGCCTGCGCGGATCGCTTGAGCTGCAATTGGAAATGTTCGCCGGTGAATTCATCGCCGAGCGGCTCCGGGCCGAGACCGTCCACCGAAGACGCATCCAAGCTCATCCGCCCGAAATAACGGGTGTCCTCGAAAACAAAATCATGTCGCCCGAGCGCGAGCCGAAGGACGGCGTGTTTGGGCAGATCCGATCCCTTCGGCTGCAGATACATCCGCCCCGTCATGCCGAGGTGGCCCAGCATATCAAAGGATTCCCGCGCGCCCTTGGACCTGAGCTCAAACAGCAGGTATTTCCCGCGCCGACGGAGGCCCGTGAATTTCGCGTTGGTCAACGCCTGCGTAAAGGCCTTCTCGGCTGTGCCGCGCAGACTCTTCGCGCGACGAACCTCCACCTCGCGGATCGTCTTCCCTTCGATCAATGGGCGAAGGTGACGCGCCAGGACTTCGACTTCGGGCAGTTCAGGCATGGCGATTCACCCATGCCGGTAAGGCGGCGTGAGATTGAATGTGTTCGGCAGATGGCGAATTTCACCGACCTTTTCGTCCTCATCCAGCAACACTTCGACGATATCGAAGCGTATCTTCACCTGCGAATCCTTGAGCAACCTCAGATAATCGAACGCGGTCTGGGAAAGCAGCTTCTTCTTCCTGGCGTTCACCGCGGCGGCGGGCCGGGTCCAGGATTCATCGGAACGCGTCTTCACCTCGATAAACACCAGGCAGTCATCATCGCGAAACACCAGATCGATCTCGCCGCGTTTGGATCGGAAGTTGGCGGTGAGGAACTTGAGACCGAGCTGCTTCAGACGTTTCTTCGCCGCGGCTTCGCCGATCTCGCCGCGCCGGAGGTGCGCGGGTTTGTCCGCTTCCTCGGAGACCAGCCCCAACTTACTCAGCAGGCTCATATCAGCTCGAGTTGCTGCGCCCGCACCGGCGCAAAGCTGCGCCGATGAATCGGGCACGGCCCCAGCTTGGCCAGGGCCGCCAGGTGCTCCTTCGTCCCGTAACCCTTGTGTCGGGCAAACCCGTAGCCGGGGTGCTTCGTGTCATACTCCACCATCAACCGGTCCCGCGTCACCTTGGCCAGGATGCTGGCGGCGGCGATGGAGAAGCTCCTGCTGTCGCCCTTCACGATTGCGGTCTGCCCGACCGTCAGGGAATCCACGCGCAATCCATCGACCAGGGCGTGATCCGCGGCTTGGGAAAGTCCGGCCAGGGCCTCGTTCATCGCGCGATGTGTGGCGCGCAGGATGTTGATGTCGTCGATCACCGCGGCGTCCAGAACCGCCACGGCGGAATCGATCCCATCGTGTTCCGAAATGAATTCGAACAATCGTTCGCGCCGCTTTTCGGAAACCTGCTTGGAGTCGTTCAATCGGGCCAGTTCTTCCGGCAGACCCGAATCCGCCCAGGCGCGAGGCAGGACAACCGCCGCCGCGACGACCGGCCCCGCCAGGGGGCCGCGTCCCGCCTCGTCAATGCCGGCAATGCGCGCGACGCCGCCGGCGGCCAGCGCTTCGCGCTCAAAGTGAAAACGATCGTTGTCCTGCGATTCTCCCATTGGTTGCTGTTATCGGAAACCTGAGACCATCTCCCGGGCGCCCGGATCCGCGCTGTGGAAACGCGTCGAAACGTCCGTCACTTCTCCTTCCGGTAGCGGTCCAAGGTATGTTGCAGCCCCAGCTTCTCAATCGGGTTGTCCTCCAAATCGATCGCTTTCCGCTGCATCTCGATCGCCTCCTTCTTCCTGCCCGTGTCGAAGAGGGCGCGGGCGTAGGTGTCAATAATGGCGGTGTCCTTTCCTTCGCAGCCGTCGTATGCCAGTTTCGCCGCCTTCAGCGCGACCTCGAGGTGCCGGGTCAGCACGCGCTCGTCGGTGAGGATCAACCAGGCGACCTGGTTCAAGGTCGTGGGGTCGCTCTTCAGGCCGTCCACGGTCTCAAGGCCGAGTTTCTTCAAGTCTTCCGAGTCCCGCCCCTGCGTCACGCCGCCGAAATAGACGCCGAGGTTCCGCCTTGCCGTCTCGATCGCGGCGGCGGACTTCGCGTCCCACGTCCCCTCGAGCACGCCCTTGACCACCGCTTCCAGTTCGCCCATGGGATGCCCGTGCCAGACCAGCCGGCCTTCCCGGTCCACGACGAAGCTGTGCGGGATGCTGCGCACGCCGAAGGCGGACAGATAAGCAAAGGTGGTCGCCCCGTCCGCATCGGCGCCGACGGTATAGTCCATGCGGCTGCCCATGCGTTCCACGAAGCGCTCCACCGTCCCGGGCGCTTCGTCGCTGATGCCGATGAACTGCACGCCTTTCGCCGCATACTTGTTCTGCAACTCCGTGATGTGAGGGATCGTCGAGCGACTGGGCCCCGCCCAACTCGACCAGAAATCGATCACACGGATGAGCCCCTTGTCATTGTCCGCGAGGTCGACCGGGCCGCCCTTGATCCACTTGGCGACCGTGATTTTCGGAGCCTTCTCCCCCAACTCCGCGGCGGACGCCGGAACGCCCCCGACAAACGCCAATGCGACGAACGCAGCCAAGGCGCGCGGCAATTGAGTCAGGATTGGGGGAACGGTCATCATCTCGTGGACACGCGAAACCAAGTCTCCGCTCAATTTCCACCGCGATCAATGCCGATCTGCTTGATCGATCCCGCAACTTCCGCAAGTCTCCCATCCGACACGCCATGCCCGACCGACGCCAATTCCTCCATTCCTCCCTCGCCGCGGCCGCGACCATCGCTCTCGGCGGCTGCGCCGCCAACGGAACCCGCCACGGCGCGCGCCGAACCCTGGACAAACGCCTGTTCACCGTCCGGTCCATCGATCGCACGACCGTCCGGATTCCCTATCGCGAAACGCCGCGCCGCTCCATGGACCGCGAACTGCCGCACTGGCGCTACTCAGAGATCCTGACCGTGACGCTCGCCTCGGGAATGAAGGGCCACGGCGAAACCATGCTCTACTACACCTGGGGCGTCACCGACGACTCAGACGTCCAGCGCGCGATCGGTCGCAATGCGAGCGAGATCCTGTGTGACGACTCG
>JAYPGD010000014.1:0-7192 GCA_038126655.1 Verrucomicrobiales bacterium | reverse complement strand
GCGCCGGCCTGCAGATGGCGCTCTTCGACGCCGTCGGCAAGACCCTGGACGACCCGGTCCACGCGCTGCTCGGAAAGAAGGTCCACGACCGGACGCCGCTCTCGTGGTGGAACATCGACACCCCCGCCGCCGACATGGCCTCGGAGTGCCGGCTCGCCTTTGAACAGGGCTACATGTCCTACAAGACCAAGGGGCGCCCCTGGTTCGACATTCATGAACAGTTGAGGCAGTCCGCCGCGGTCGTGCCGGAAGACTTCAAGATCGACATGGACTTCAACAGCACGCTGCTGACCGCGGAGAAGGGCATGCCGATCATCAAGGCGCTGGAGAAACATCCGCAGGTCGACATCTACGAATCGCCGATTCCGCAGACCGACATCGCGGGCAACCGGAAGATCCGCGAGGCGACGCGCGTCCAGATCGCCATGCACTTCGGCCGTCCCGAACCGGAGATCGCGGTGCATGAGGGGGTCTGCGACGGCTTTGTCATCGGCGGCGGCGCCACGCGCGTGCTGGAACAGGGCCGCTTCAGCGGGAAACATGGACTGCCCTTCTGGCTGCAGTTGGTCGGCACGGGAATCACCGCCGCGTGGTCGCTGCACTTTGGCGGCGTCCTGCGCAACGCGACCTGGCCCGCCGTGAACTGCCACCAACTCTACCAACGCGATCTGCTGGCCGAGCCCATCCTCTTAAAACAGGGCTTCGCCAACGTGCCGGACAGACCCGGCATCGGGCACGGGATCGACTGGAACGCCGTCAACCGCTTCAAGGTGGACAAGCCCGCCTCGCGACCGGAGCCCGAACGCCTGATGGTCACCTCCTGGGCTTCCGGACGAAAAATGTACGTGGCCAACAGCGGCAAGGTGAACTTCCTCCTCAACGCGGCCAACGCCGGCCTCATCCCCTACTACGAACCCGGCGCCCATACGGAACTCGTCCCTGATGACGGAACCGATCTCTGGCGCCGACTCTACAACGCATCCCGCCAACAACCGGTGTTTCAATCGCGGTAGGCTTTCACTCTTCCTTCGCCTCATCCGACAACGCCGGCGGATGAAGTCCGGCAGGAAGTCTGTCGAAGTCTGCGGGAAGGACGAAGAGGGCGCACCGGAAGGCGTTGAGAAGCCCGAAATCGAACCCTTGGCCCATCTGTCGGAGCGCAGGGATCAGACCTTCCGGTCAATTTGGTTTGCGCGGGGGCATCGATTGCTGTTGTTTGCCCCACAGGGTCATCGGCCCATGGTCATGCGCGAAGGAGAAGACAACAGCAGCGGCTTCGTCGGCCGCGCGGCGACAAGGCTGGCCAAAGGGCTCCGGCGCGTCGCGGAGAGAAATGACGCTTCCGCCGGAGGCGGGCGCCCGCTGAGTCGAAGCCTCGCCGCCCTGGGGAGGCGATTGGACCGGGTCCCTGGCGCGCCGCCGTCAGGCCGATCTTGCCCGCCATTCCCCGGCGCAACGCGCTCGGAGGACGCGCCTTCGGATCGCCTTCGCCGCGACAGGCTTCACGATTGCCGAAGCGGCGGCCTACCCCTTGGCGGAGATGATCACCCGGAAGATCGCTCGGGCCTCCTTCGCCAGGATTGTCGAGGCCTACAACGGACAACGCGACGCCATGTTCCGGATGAAGCACGATCCGATTCAGTACCGGAACAACCCTGGTTTCCACGACCGGCACGCCTATTCCATTCCGACCGGACGACGCTTCGAATACCGGATCAACAGCGCGGGATTTCGCGGGGCGGAACTGCCGGATCTCGACAAAGTCCGGGCGGCGGGCGGGCGGGTCGTCCTTCACGTCGGCGACTCGTTTGTCTTCGGGATGAACGTGGGCGAAGGCGAGCCGTTTCCGTCGCGGCTGAACCGGAAGCTCGGCCCGGCGGTCGTCAACGTGAACGGCGGCGTGATCGGCTACAACCTGCCGCAATACCGGGACAGTCTGCGGGAGAACCTGCCGCGACTGAGGCCGGACATGGTCACGCTCAATCTCTACGTGAACGATTTCGACCGCAGGATGTTGGAGCGGAATCCGGATATCTGGCTCAAGGACGCGAGGTCCTGGTTCCTCGAGTTGCGCGTCAAACCGGCGTTGCGGAGACTCCTTCCCGGGCTGGACCTGCTTCGACCGCATGGCCCGATCAACCCCCGGGAGAGTCACAACGAGGCGTTGGACGCGGGATTGCCTAACTTCGCGCTGGGGCGCGCGGCATTTCAGGAAATCGTGGCGCTCTGCCGGGAGAGCGGCGCGGAATTGGTTGTCGTGTCTCATCCATTGATCCTAGACCCCGGATTCGCCACCGACCGTTACCAATACCTCAGGATGAATGAAATCTTCCGCGACTGGGCCGCCGAAGCCGGGTGTCGTCACATCGATCTGAGGGAGGAGATTCTGCGCTCCGCAACGCGCCCCGAAAGCCTGGTGATTCCGGACGACGGCCACTGGGAAGGCGGCGACCACGGCGGGCACGAATTTGTCGCCAACGTCCTGATCCGGGAGGTTTTCGGAATCGACCCGCCTCAGGATCCCGGAACGCCCGGACACGAACCCGGTTCAGGCGACCGGCCCGCGGCCTCAATCGGGCCTCAATGAAGAAAGGGGCGCAGGTGTCAGGCCGCAATTCTCCTTCCCGACGGAATACACGATGTCGAGCCTGCCATCATGCTCGTAGCCGCAGGGGTAGGACCATTGTTTGGACTTGGCGCGTCCCGTAAAGCCCGGCGATCTCCTCGTCCTTCAGCGCCCTACCGTAGCCTGACGTCCGAGGCCAGCGTGCTCCAACCGCCCTGTCTGAAAAAACTCATTTTCATGGGGGTCATTTGCCGTTGTGTTTCTGCAGGAAGGCCTCCGCCTTTTCGCGCAAAGCCCTGCCCGCCGCCTTGTTCTTCAGCAGGGCGCGGCAGGCCTTCAACGCCTCCTCCCTGCGGCCGGCGGCGGCGAGGGTTTCCGCGCGCTGAAAGAGCATCGTCGCGGACCAGGTCCCGCCGAGTTTCTCCGCGTCCACGCGATCCAGCATTTCAAGCGCCTTGTCGAACTGCCCCTGCCGGGCCAGCAATCGCGCGGCGCCTTGGATGCCGGCGAAGTAGTCGGCGCCGCCGGTGTTCGTCCTTGAGTCGGCGATCTCCCGCCAGGCCGCCAAGGCGCGGACTTCATCCTTCAGGACGCTTTCCCGGTTGCGGGCAATGGCGCCCAGGAGGCTCAAACGCGCCCGGGGATCGCTGATGTATTCCAGGGCGAGCTGAAAATCGGCCTCGGCGGCGGCGCCGTTCCGCGCGCCATAATGGGCCCGTCCCCGGACGGAGGCCGCGGCGGCAATTTCGGTGAAGGGCCATTGGCTCAGATCCACTTCGCCGAATTCCTTGACTGCCTCCGTCCATTTCCGCTGCGCGGACAGGTTCTCCATCCGGGCGATCCCGGCCTGTGGGGCGAGCGGGATCCGGGCTGCGAGTCCGGCGGCCTTTTCATGATCGCGCAGGAAACGGGCGCAGGCGGCGGCCTCGGCCAAAACGCGAGACTTCTGAAGGTCCGACGCCTCGGGGCGGACCGCCAGCGCCTCAAAGGCCGCGATGGCTTCCTTGAACTTGCGGCCGCTCTTCAGTTTGGCGGCCCGGTTGAACTCGATGAGGAAGTCGGTGACGGTTTCATCGACGTCAAAGGCGTGCGAACGTCCATCGTAGAAGTGCGCGAACTTGAGCGGGACATGGAAGCTCCTGGCGCCCGTCGGCGAAATTGCGGAAAGCTCCGCGCCGTTCCCGCGAATGCGTTGGCGGCAGATGTTGAAATGCCAGGGAAGGCTTTGGGAGGGTTTGTGGCCGATGACCTGGTTGAGCGGATCGTTCTCGTCCTCGGTCACGGGAATGCGGATCTCCACCGTCCAGTGATCGTCCGCGACCCGGGCGGCGACCTCCGCCTGCGATTCCCAGCGGAACCACGCCGCCTTGTCCGCGCCGCGATCGAGATCGACAAGCGCGCCGGCGGGATTGACCGCAATCTGGTAATAACGATGCGCGTCGGTCTCCAGCAGGATCTCGACGCAGTCGCCGTACCAGATCGACTGGTCGTCATGCTCCTTCCCTACGATGTTGAGTTTCTCGCCGGGGCGTTCGTCGCAGCGGATGGCGAAGTAGAGGTTATGTCCGCCGCGGTCCCACGCGGCCAGGACCGAGGTTCCATAGACCGGCCGCCCTCCGGTCTGCAGCTCACGCAGGCGGTTTACGGTCCAGTTGCGATGCCGTTCCCAGAAGGCGTCATCCAACTTCCCGTCGATGACGATCGGGACGCGCGGTTCCCAGACCGTGCGCACACGGGGAACGGGGCCGCGGCCCTGGGCAAGCTGCGCGGCCTTGCTGCGAAGGCGTTCGAGGAAGGAGTCGATCAACGCCAACCGCCGGGCGAAGACAGAGTCCGGCCGCACGCGGGCCTTGGCGGCGTCGAACAAGGCCAACGCCTTCTCGACCGGCTCCAGTTGGTCGTGCATCGCCTGGTAATTCAGCTCGCAGTAGTCGAAGAACTCCAGCATCCGGGGACCGGCCGCCCCGTAGAACCTGTTGCAGTATTCTTCCAGCAGCGCGCCCACATCGGCGTTCCCGCCGCCCCAATACATCCGCGCGGTGAAGTAGATCTGGAAGTGGTCGAAGCCGATGTTCGGATCGTCGTGAAAGCGCGGGAAGCTCAGCCAGATGTCCTCGCCGCGTGAAAGCCCCTTGGTCGCGTTGATGCTTTCGCCGTTCACGCGGGCGACAAAGGCGGGGACGTAGGTCCCGCGCGCCGTGAAGGGATAATTCTCGAAGATCATGATAGGCCGGGCCGCCAGCTTCACCCAACCGGCGCGCAGGTTGTCGATGTATCCGCGTTGTTCGGGCAGGCTGCTGCGCGGCCGCCGGCCGCCGACGATGACCACCTGCACATTGGGCTCCAGTTTCCTGATGTTGGTGGGCGGATCGGTGTTGGCCCCGTAGGCGCAGCAGACGATGAGCTTGCCCGGATGCGTCCTGCCGACCTCTTTGGCCACACGATTCACAAAATCCCAGACATGGTTGGACAACTTGCCGCGCGAGCCCATTTCGTCGATCTGTCCGCCGTCGCAAAGCTCGCATTGGCAGATGGAGATATAGGCGTCGGGCGGCATGATGGAGACGCCTTCGAAGTCATAGATATCGAACTGCGCCCGCGCCCACTTCACCGTTTCCCTAAACAGCTCCGGGTTGGAGTAGCAAAGGTGATTCAGCCGTTTGCCGGTCACGGTGTCGCGTTTGCCTCCGTAGCGCGCGAACCAGTCGGGATGCCTCGACTTGAGTTTCTCCGGGTGGGTCATGGTGTGCATTCCATGCGCGATCATGAGGCCGTTCACATTGCGCGTCCCGAGTCGCATCAGCCAGCGGGTCACGTCATCGTCGCAGGTTCCGAAGCGCGCGCTGAACTGACGGATCTCGAAATCGGGCTCCACGGTCTTGTCGACCCTCGGCAACGGGATGGTCGGCAACTCGGGCAGAACCTCGCCCAGGTCGCCCGGCAGATACCACCGCGCGCCCAGGTCGCGGAGGAAGCCGCAGACCGCGTTGAAGGAACCCCGCTCGTCGAAGCCCCAGAAGTATTCGCGTTCGCTGACCGCGATGTCCGCCGGCATGCGTTCCCGGTTCTTGTACATGCCTCCATTGGGAACGCCGTAGGGCAGACCGCTGGATTCCTCCCAACGGGTCTGAAGCTGTTCGCGGCCGCTGTTGTTCTTCGCCCAGGGCTCGATCGGCGTGAAGTCCGTGTCGTCGCCGACCAGGGCCAGCCAGTCCTTTCCGGAAACCATGCGATAGGCCCCGTGCTTCAATCCCTCCGCCGTGACGCCCAGCTTCCGCAAATGCTCGCTCTCCCCGACATAGACCGTCACGCCGGCCCCGGGCTCTTTCGCAATCGGCAGTTTCGCGCCGCTGATCTTCTCAAGGGTCTCCTGCAGTTCCTTGGCCGCCCAGCGCGTCGAGCGCGGCGGATTCTCCGGAATGACGATGACCGCGTTGGAGCGGCCGTCCTCGACGAGGCGCGGCGCCGCGGACGCGAAGGCGGGGAGCAGAAACACAATGAGGGGCAGGAATCGATTCATGGCAGCTGGATTCGGGGCATGCGTCACGCATACTCTCCCTGCACTGCGCGCCATGTAAACCCCAATCCCCCGCCCCTCAGTGGCGCGGGCGGAGCTGAGACAGGCAGGGCCTTCGCATGAGCTGCAAAAGCAATCCCCATAAGCATGTTGCAGCGGGCGCTGTGTCAGCGCATTCAACGGCTGTCGCAGGATTGTTTCGTTTTTCGGCTGACACAGCCGACGCTACATCTGTGAAGCTGTTGCGATTGCTGTTCATGCGTATGTCCTGCGGAAACAGGGATCAGTTCGGCTGAGAACAGATGCCCCCTGGACGCGAGCCCGCCTCCTCCCGGCTTGAATCCCCCCCCCCAGCGCCGTTGGCGCGCCCGGGATGACGCCTACCCGCTGGTCGGCACGGGCAGGCCGAGCGTTTCCTCCCAGAAATAGCGGAAGGCGGGGATCTCGTGCCGCAGGGCGGCGGCCTGCGAAGTGCGGAGGAGGAGGTATTGAAACTCGGCCTCGGTCTTGAGCATCGTGCCGGGGCTGCAGAACACCGGCTCCGACTGCGCCGGGATCTCGGCGACCTTGCCGCGGCGTTCAATCTCGATGTCGATCCCCAGCGGAAACATGAGCCCGCCTTCCTCAGCGATGTTCTCCAAACGTTCGGCTCCGTTGCGCGCGGTCAGGTATTCGAGGGTGACGCGCTCGCTCAAGGCGCGGATCACCGGCTGCTGCAGGGGCCGCAGGTAGGGAAAGTTCTGCAGCAGTTCCCGGTTCTGCCACATGGTGCGCAGCTTGTTCTCGTAGCGCTGATGACGGATGTAGCCGTGGAAGGCGCTTTCCGAAATCGCACAGACGGTCACCGGGCTGAGCGCGACGACCGAGGCGTTGCGCTGGCCCTTGCCGGTGATGATGGACATCTCACCGATCAGTTCGCCGGCCTCCATCTGCGCCAGGGTGTTCTTCTTCCTGCCGTCATGCTGGATCACCTGCGCGTAACCGGTGAGGATCATGTAGACATTGGAGTCCGACTTGCTGCCCTGCCGGATGATGATGTCGCCCGCATTGAAACTGCACAAGCATCCCACAGGGGCATGAGTCTGGCGTGAAACCTCCGGTTTTCGAAG
>JAYPGD010000013.1:0-25778 GCA_038126655.1 Verrucomicrobiales bacterium | reverse complement strand
CAGGGCTTACGGCGCTCGCAACAACTTCCCAGATGTAGCGTCGGCTGTGTCAGCCGAAAAACGAAACCACCATGCGACAGTGATCGACGGCTCTCACAGAGAGCATCTACAACCCGCCTATGGGGATTGCCTGTGCAGCTCACTCGCAAGCCTTGGCGGCGCGCGTCATCGCAGCAACGGCCAAAGCGCGGTGTAATCGTCCGTCCAGGTTCGAACCCGCCGCGGCATCACGGCGAACTCGACCGTGTTGGTCCGGATCGGTTCGCGCTCCAGAAAGGCCGTGTTCCGGGTCAGCAGCATCCAGGTGGAGGGTCCGACGCGCGGAGACGGCGGCCGGTCGGCCTCCGCTTCGTCCACGCTTGTCGACGTCCGTTCCGGCCGGTCCTCGATCAATGCCGTTGCGACGCCCAGTTCGTAGGCCGCCGCCCAGACCACAAGCGGGAGTTTGAGGTGCCGGTTGGACAGATGCAGGGCGATGACCCCGTCGGCCTTCAGATGCGACAGATACAATTCAAACGCCTCCAGGGTCAGCAGGTGCGTCGGAATGGCGTCGCTGCTGAATGCGTCCAGGATGAGCAGGTCATAATCCTGGGCCGGCTCGGCCTCCAATGACAACCGGGCGTCTCCCGGAACGACCTCAATCTTCGCGGCGGAATCGCGCAGATAGGTGAAATGCTCACGGGCCGCCTCGATCACGGCGGGGTCCAGCTCATAGAACCGCATCGTGTCGCCCTTGCGGCCATAGGCCGCCAGCGTGCCGGCGCCCAGACCGATCACGCCGATGCGTCGGTTTTCGATGTTCTCGGAATCGCGCAACGCCAATCCGCCGCCGCTGGTCTTCCCGAAGTAGGCCGTCGGCTCGCGGCGCAAGCCGGGATCCATGTGTTGGAGACCGTGGACGATGTTTCCGTGCTGCATGACAAGCGCATGTTTCAGGGGGTCCTTTTCCCATTTCTCCAGGACCATGAGGGAACCGTAGAAGTTGCGCGTCACGTGGATCGCGTCCCGCCGCGTGTAGGACGCCTCCTGTTGGTAGGCCAGGATCGCCACCATCAGGACGGCGGCCAGCCAGGCCCAGTTGACCCGGTAGGAGCCATGATTCAACCGCGAATCCGGATCGCTTCGGATCAACCACATCAGCGTCCCGGCGCCGAGGACCAGGGTGATCTGCAGCTCGTAGAACCGATCCAGGACCATCGGCGCCAACAGCGACACGAGGACGCCCCCCGCCGCGCCGCCTGCGGAGATCGCCAGGTAGAACGCGGTGAGGCGCGAGGTTTCCGGCCTGAGCCGGGCCAGCTCCCCATGAAAGGCCATGCAGCCGAAGAACAGCGCAAAGCAACAGATCCAGAGATGCAACGAGAACACGAGAACATCCCGCAGATACAGCGCCGCCGCGACGCCCAGCAGACCCAGAAAATACCCCGGCACAAAGATCACCCGCTGATAAGCGCGGGGATTCCGGAACACGGCCACGAACGAAGCGAGATAAAGGGCCAGCGGCAGCAGCCACAGGAAGGGCATCGACGCGACATCCTGACAGATCTTGTTCGTGACCCCGAGCAGCAGCGCCGACCCCAGCGTCGACAGCGCCAGCCAGGCGGTCGGTCCGCCGCGAACCCGCGATCCTTCCGGCGTCCCCGATGAAGCGCCCCCGTCCGAAGTGGTTCCGGCAGTCGTCCCCGGTCCGTTCCTGAGTGGCCGGATCGCCACGAAGGCGCAGCAGATGACAAACATCCCCAACAGGAGCGACCATGCTCCGGCCTGCGCCGCACGCGTGAGATGAGGCTCGACGAGGAATGGGTAACAGGCCAGCGCCGCGATCGAACCGGCGTTGGACCAGGCGTACAGACGATAGGTCGAGCGGCCATGACCCGCCGCCGCGAACCATGATTGAAGCAGCGGCGCCGTCGCGGCCAACAGAACGAACGGCAACCCCACCGTGGCGGTCAGCGTCAACAGAATCCGGCTGACCGGACTGGAGTCCGGCCCCGGTTTCCACGCCTCGGGCGGCGTGATCGGCAGCAGGCACAATGCGATTGCCAACAGCGTCAGGTGGATCCCCGCCTGCGCCTTCAGGGACGCCTTTCTCGTCAGCAGATGCGCGTAGGCGTAGCCGCCCAACAACGCAAACTGAAAGAACAACATACAGGTCGTCCACACGGCGTTCCCGCCGCCAAACCAGGGCAGGATGAATCTCCCCATGATCGGTTGGACCAGGAAGACCAGGAAGGCGCCGAGAAACACCGCCGCCCCGAACAGACGCATCGTTCGCTCCAGGGCCTGATTGGTTTCCGCCGGCTTGCTCATTTCAGCGCTGACAGCAGTGAGCTGTAGTCATCCGTCCAGACCCGGATTGTTTCATCCGAACCTCCCCTGCGCGTCGATGGATTCGCCGTCGCAATCCGATCCAACGCCACCGCGTCCTCCGAAACCAACATCCATTGGGAGTCATAGAGATGCCAATCCCGCGGCGCCGGATGATCGTTCACCGCAAGATGGGCGAGACCGAGTTCCTTCGCCGCCGAACGGACCACGCGATCGAGCCGGAGGCTCTGTGAGGACAGATGAAAGGCCAGGACGCCGCCCGGAGCCAGGTGGCGACGATAGGTCTCAATCGCCTCAAGCGTGAGCAGATGAACCGGAACCGCGTCGCTGGTGAAGGCGTCCAGCACGAGAACATCAAATTGTTGCGACGCCTCCCGCTCCATCAGCAGGCGCGCGTCCCCCTCCGCGATCTCAACGGTCGCCCGGGTGTCCTTCAGGAAGGTGAAGGCGTTCTGCGCGGCGTCGATCACGGCCGGATCGATCTCGTAGACGCGAATCGCGTCGCCCTCCCGGCCATACACGGCCAGGGTTCCCACGCCCAGGCCCACGAGTCCGATCCTGCGCGACCGATCGTTGCGGAATGAACCCATCACCATGCCGCCGCCGCCGCCGGGGCCGTAGTAGCATGTGGGCTCTCCCCGCCTGCTTTCGTCCAACAGTTGCAGCCCGTGCACGATGTTGTCGTGTTTGAGGTAGCGCGCCTTCCCGTCCTTGAACTCATGGATCGAAACCGCGCCGTAGAAATTCCGGGAAGCCTTGATCGAAGACCTCGAGGAGAACCAGGCATCAAACAGGAACATCCCGCCGCACAGGAGCGCCGTCGCGACGATCGCAACCCGATCGCGCATGGTCGCGCCTTCGCGGCAGACCCGCCGACCCAGCAGCGCCGCGCAGCCGACAAGACCGATTCCGAACTCGTGGTAATCCGAAAACAACGCCGGCGCCGCGACGCCCACAAAAAGACCGCCCAGGGCGCCGCCCGCCGAGATGGCGAGGTAGTAGCCGGTCAGTCGCGAGGGCGAAGGCTTCAGATCGGCCAACTCCCCGTGGCAGACCATGCATCCGAAGAAAAGCGCCGCCGCAAGCAGCGTCGAATGCAGCGCAAAACCGAGTTCCTCCCGAAAGAAGATTCCCGCGCACACCGCCGCCAGAGACACAACGAATCCGCCGCCGAACCTCCGCCGCGAGTAGCGGCGCGTTGCGCCAAAGCAGATGATGAACGTGACCAGGTAGATCGTCAGCGGCGCCACCCACAAGAACGGCGTCACCGCCGCGTCCTGGCTCAATTCGTTGGTCGTTGACAGCAACAGGATCGATCCGCAGGCCGACAGTCCCAGCCACCAGGTAAGCGATCCCTGGCTTGCTGCGGGCGACCGGGCGACATCCGGTCCTTCCTGCGCGAGGTCAGCGCGTATGGCTCCCCGTCGCCACAACGCCGCTGCGCAACCAACGCACACCACGACGAAGAGGATCATGCCCCCCGTCCAGAACAGCGACTGGGCCCGTCTCGTCAGCAGCGGCTCGATCACGAACGGATGGACCGCCAACGCCAGCGCGGAGCCCGCGTTTGAAACCGCGTAAAGCCGATAGGGCGATCGCCCGTCCTGCGTCGCCGAGAACCACGATTGAATTAGGGGCGCAGTCGCGGCAAGCGCCACGAATGGCAGCCCGATCGTCGAACACAACAAGGTCAGAATCCGCCCGCCCGGCTCGGCTCCGGGATCGGGTTTCCAAGCCTCCGAGGGCTCGATCGGCAGAAAAAACAACGCGCCGCCCAGCAGCGCCGCATGGAAGACCGCCTGCGTCCGGAGGGAGGCCGATCGCGTCAGCAGATGCGCGTAGGCGTAGCCGGCCAGCAGGGCCGCCTGGAAGAACAGCATGCAGGTCGTCCACACCGACGTCCCGCCGCCGAACCACGGCAGGATGAACCGCCCCATGATCGGCTGCACGAGGAACACGAGAAACGCCCCGAGAAACGCAGCGAGGGCATGGAGTGGATAGCCTGACATCGGAGTCGAAAACGGACCAAAATCTGCGGAGCGCCGCAGGCGTTTTCAAGACATTTGCGGATGCGGCGTCTACAGTCCGGGCGCTTGAAGCGGGCTCGACATCCGCCGCCTTTCCCGTTAGATGGAGCCTTGCTTCCCAGATCTTCGACCGCCATGAGAACATTTTCCTCCGCCGGGCTTGCCGGTTTCCTCTGTATCGCAGCCGCCTTCCCTAGCGCGTCGGCGGAGACCCCCGCGCCGCCGGCCTTTGCCCGGGTTCGCGCAACAATCCAGTCGGGCGTGGCTGGTGGCAGGGCGCCCTCGGTCGCCGTCGCGGTTGTGCGCGACGGCGCGATCATCTGGGCCGAAGGCTTCGGTATGGCCGACCTCGAGGCGAAGCGAAAGGCCACCGCCGACAGCATCTATCTCCTCGCCTCGGTCTCCAAGCCCATGCCCGCAACCGCCCTGATGGTCCTGGTCGAACGCCCCGCGATCCACCTCGACCCCCCGGCGAACGATTATCTTTCCAAGTCGAGGCTGCGCGCCCATCGCGGATCGGCCGACGACATGACCGTGCGTCGCCTGGCCAATCACACGTCCGGGATGCCGATCCACTACAGCTTCTTCTACAATGGCGTGGAGCCCCCCTCGCGCGACGAGACGATTCGACGCTATGGATTCTCCTACAATGCGCCGGGGAGCCGTTGGGAATACTGCAACCTCGCGTTCGGCGTGCTGGATCACATCATCTCGACCCACGGCGGCCCGAGCTACGGCGCGTTCATGGAGAAGAACGTCTACGATCCGATCGGCATGACGCACACCTCGGATCGGGTGCGGAAGGGATTGGAGAAGCACGCGACGGCGCAGTATTCCCGCGACGCGGGCGGGCGTTTCATCCGTGTGGCGCCCTATGGGTTTGATCACGACGGCGCCTCCGCCAACTGGAGCAGCGCCAAGGACCTTGCCCGTTTTCTGCTCATGCATCTGAACGACGGCGAACTGGGCGGCAGCCGCGTGATCTCCAGGGAGTCCGCGATCTCCATGAGGCGACTCACCGGGGTCCGGGATCCGAAGGACCCGGAGAGCGGTTACGGCGTCGCCTGGGCGGTGGGACCTTACATGGGCGTTCCGGCCTTTGCGCACAGCGGCGGAATGCCGGGTGTGTCCACCCGCGTGCGGGGCTTTCCGGAGCATGATTGCGGCTATGTCATCCTACTCAACAGCGGCTCCTACACCTTCCGCTCCGAGATTGAAAAGGCGCTGACCAAGGCGTTGATCCCGTCCGCCGAGGAGACGAAACGCCCCGCCGCAGCTCAGGCCCGGACCAAGGCAGCCAATGACGCGACGGCTTGGCGGGGCGTCTGGAACGGTCGCCTCGCCCACCATGACGGCGATCTGATCGCCCGACTCGAAATCGCCGACGCCACAACTGCCAGGATCGCCTTCAACGAGGAGCAGCCGGTTGCGCTGACCGATCTCGCCGTGAGCGCGGACGAGCTTTCCGGATCGATCACGACGCGCCTCAAGACCCAACCCGCCTTCCACGGGCTCGTCACCCTGAAGATCCGTCTTGAACGGAAGACTGATGCGCTCACCGGCGTCGGCGTCGCCTACGCGCGGGACTATTTTTCACTCTCCCACTTCATGGAGTTCGAACGTTCGGACAAACCCGTGGAATCGAAGCCCGACTTCGACGTTCTCATCCGCAACGGGCGAATCGTTGACGGCACGGGCGCGCCGTGGTTTCGCGGCGATGTCGGGATCCGCAATGGCGAAATTGTCAGCGTCGGTTCCCTCGGCGACCACTCGGGCAGGCGAACCATCGACGCCCGGGGGCTCATCGTCAGCCCGGGCTTCATCGACATGATGGGCCAGACTGCGACGCCCTTCCTCCGGGACCCAACCGCCGGCAACAACCTGCTTTCGCAGGGCGTCACCACCATTCTCGCCGGCGAAGGCGGTTCCGCCGCGCCGCTCAGCGAAGCCGACGCGAAGAAGTCGGGCTGGCGGACGATGCGCGAGTATTTCGAGCTGTTGGACCGCAAGGGCATGCCGGTGAACGTCGTGCAGAACATCGGCCATACCCAGGTGCGACGACTGGTCATCGGGCGGACCGATCGCGAGCCGAGCGCCGCCGAACTCGAGGAAATGAAGGATTTCGTCCGCGAAGCGATGCGGGCCGGCGCCATCGGCGTCTCCACCGCCCTGATCTACCCGCCGGCGATCTACGCCTCCACCGACGAGATTGCCGCGCTGGCCGAGGTCGCCGGCGAACATGGCGGCCGCTACTACACCCACATGCGCAACGAGGGCGACCGGCTGTTGGAAGCCATCGACGAGGCGCTCGAGATAGGCCGGCAGGGCAAGGCGCCGGTACACATCTTTCACCTCAAGGCCGCCGGACAGGCCAACTGGGGCAAGATGCAGCTCGCCATCGCCCGCATCAAGGCGGCCCGCGCCGCCGGACAGGACGTGGACGCCGACATCTATCCCTACATCAACAATGGCCTGAGCCTTTCGTCATTCATCCATCCGAGGCATTCCGCCCAAGGCCCGCAGGAGTTCCTGCGTCGCATCCAGGACCCGACCCTGCGGAAGGAGATGCGCCAGGAAATGGAAGAGGGCGAAGGCTGGGAGAATTGGTTCCGCCACGCTGGACACGATTGGAGCAAGGTCGTCCTCGGCCGCATCAACACCAAGGCCTATCAGAAGCACAACGGCCTCAGCCTCGCCGCCGCCGCCGCCGCGGAGAACAAGGATCCCTGGGACTTCTTCTGGGAGATCCTTCCCAACAACGCCTTCTGCCTCCCGCAGAGCATGACCGAGGCGAACAAGATGATGGCCATGCGCGAGGACTTCGTCTCGTTCTGCACCGACGTCGGACCCGCCGGCGGCTCCCGCATCGCTTCCCATCCGCGTGGATTCGGCTCCTTTCCGCGAATCCTTTCCAGGTACGTCCGCGACCAGGGCGTGATCTCCCTGGAGAGGGCCGTCGCCAAGATGTCCGCCGTCGCCGCCAACCAGGTCCTCGTCCATGACCGCGGAAGAATCGCCGAAGGCCTCGCCGCGGACCTGGTCGTGTTCGATTACGACGCGATCCAGGACAAGGCCTCCTTCGCCCAACCGGCCGCGCATTCCGTCGGCGTGAAATATGTGCTTGTGAACGGCGAGCTGGTCTTTGCCGATGGCCAACACACCGGCGCCAGACCGGGCCGGGTGTTGCGGGGACCGGGATTCAGGCGTGCAGATTGATTCTTGGCCGCCGTCGACCGTGCCGCCTCGTCGAAACGGTTGAGGTCTGTCCGGGCGTGGCTGGCCGTTGGCGCCCTGTTCGCTCTCTGGACGCATCAGCATCTCCGCGCCGGGACTCTTCGCAGTGGAGCGGGTCTGTTTGAACCCGGCGTGATCGAACGAAGGGCTCCCCCACGATTGCCTCCTTCGGCCCAAACCCGTAGGCTGCCGCACCCGTGAACTCTGAAACCGAAACTGAACGTCCCATCCGCGTGGGCATGATCTCGCTCGGCTGCGCCAAGAACCTGGTGGACGCCGAGATCATGCTTGGCTCCCTCATCAAGGGCGGCGTCGAGATCGTGAACGACGCCGAGGGCGCCGATGTCGTCATCGTCAACACCTGTTCCTTCATCGACAGCGCTCAGGAGGAGAGTGTGGACGCGATTCTGGAGTCCAACGAGGTCCGCGAGGCGAACAATCGCGGTCAGGGTCTGATTGTTTCCGGTTGTCTGCCCCAACGCTTCCGCGAGGAACTGCCCCGGCTCATGCCCGAGGTCGATGTCTTCATGGGCATCGACCAGGTGGAGCAGATTTCCGACAAGGTGCGCGAAGCCCTGGAACACCGCCAGGCCAGACTCGCCGAAAGCGGCGGCGAAGTGTCGGACGACGATGGCGAAGCGGAGTCCGCCGACAAGGGCGAGGTTATGAACACCCTCGCGGAACTGGAGGGGAACCAAGGCGCGGAATCCGATCTCTCAACTCACCCCGCCTCCCAACATTCAACCCCCCTCGTCGACATCCACGCGCGGCCCGACTACATCCCGGACTACGAGACCCCGCGTTTCCGGCTGACGCCGCAGCATTTTGCGTATGTGAAGATCGCGGAGGGCTGCAACCACCCCTGCTCCTTCTGCATCATTCCCCGCATGCGCGGTTCGCATCGCAGCCGCGCGCTGGAGGACATCGTCAATGAGGCAAAACGCCTGGTGGCCGACGGGGTGAAGGAGTTGAATCTCATCTCGCAGGATTCCACCTACTACGGCATGGACCTGCGGCCGGATCATCGGCCTTCGATCTCCTCGCCGGAGAGGTTCCTTGCCGCCAACGAGGATCTGCCGGCCGATGTCCCCACGCTTTGCGCGCTGCTTCGCGCATTGAACGACATTCCCGGCGACTTCTGGATTCGGCTGCTTTACACCCATCCGGCGCACTGGACGGACGAACTGATCCGGACCATCGCCGACTGCCCGAAAGTCGCCCGCTATGTGGACATGCCCCTCCAGCACATTCATGGAGCCATGTTGGAGCGCATGCGCCGCGAGACCTCGCAGGAATACATCGAGGACCTGATCCGCCGCATCCGCAAGGGCATTCCCGGAATCGCCCTGCGCACGACCTTCATCGTGGGTTTTCCGGGCGAGACAGAGGCCTACTTCCAGACGTTGATCGACTTCATCCGGAACACGCGATTCGAACGCCTGGGCGTGTTCACCTATTCCAAGGAGGATGGAACACGCGCCGGCGCGATGGAAAGCCAGCTCGATGACGACGAAAAGGACGCGCGCCGCAGCCGCGCAATGGAAGCGCAGCAGGAGATCGCACGCTCCATCTCCGAGGCCTGTGTCGGCAAGACCGTCAAGGTTCTCATCGAGGGCCGGGCGACCGGGGAGGATCTGCGCGGCGCCAATGTCTCTTCCTGGGAACACGGCCTGATCCGCGCGGACGCGGACGACTCTGAAGCGGCCCCGCAACTCGAAGGTGAATATCTCATCGCCCGGGGCGAGGCCGACGCGCCCGACATCGATGGCCGGGTCTATGTGCGCGGCAGTCTGCCGATCGGTGAATTCGCCGAGGTGAGGATCGTCGGCCACACGGATTACGACCTGATCGCCGAACCCGCTTGAACATGTCCCGCATCAAGATCATCCAGGAATCCGGGCTCAACGACGGAGAGAGCGTCGCCTTCAAGTTTGTCCGGGACGGGAAGCAAATCGAAGCATTCCTGATCCGCTTCGAAAGGCGGTTTCACGCCTATGAGAATGTCTGCCGGCACCTGCCCGTCGGGTTGGATTATGGCGACGCGCAATTCTTCAACCGGGAGAAGAACTTCCTGGTCTGCCGGACGCATGGGGCGCTGTATCATCCCGTGAATGGAAAGTGCGTTCAGGGCCCCTGCGGCGGGGAGAGCCTGTTTCCGTTGGAAATCGCGGTGGAGGATGGAACGGTGTGGCTGGTCGAGGAGGGGGCGGAGTCCCCGTAGCCGCAACCCTCGCGTTGCGCCGGGCGGGATGCCGCTCAATCGCCCGCCGACAATGGAACCGTTGTCCCGCGTAAGATTCGGATTTTTTTCTCAAGGGAACGCCGCGCGGCGCCGACGTTGAAACGGAAGGCGTGTCAAAAACGTCGCGGCGCCGTCGCGCCCCCGGCTCTTGCAGTGGAGGCGATTTTTTTCAAGCTCGGATGCCGTTCGTGGCATGGGGCCTCGACACCATGATGGAGAAGATTCAAAAGACATTTTCGAGAACCGGTCAATCGTTCCTCGCAAGGTTGGGCTGCCTGGCGGGCGCGCTGATGCTGTCGGCCTGCGGCCCAACGCCGGAGCCGGTTCTGCGCATCGGTTCCAACACCTGGCCCGGATATGAGCCGCTCTACCTGGCCCGCAGCCTTGGGGAATACGACGGCTCCCGGATCCGGCTGGTCGAGTTGACTTCCGCCTCGGAGGTCATCCACAAACTGCGCAGCGGCACGCTGGAGGGAGCCGCGCTGACGCTGGATGAGTCCCTGACCCTGCTCGATGACGGACTCGACCTGAAGGTGATTCTGATCATGGATTTCTCCAACGGCGGCGACGGCCTGTTGGTCAAACCCGGGATCGCCTCGCTGGAAGACCTGCGCGGCAAGCGCATTGCCGTGGAAACCACGGCGGTCGGGGGAATCGTGCTGGACTCCGCGCTTCGCAAGGGCGGCCTGAAACCGGACGATGTCGCGATCGTTCCCTGCCCGATCGAGGATCATGTCGATCGTTACCCCGGGGTGGATGCGGTGGTGACCTTTGAGCCCATGAGGACCAAACTCAAGAAACTGGGCGCCGTCACCCTGTTCGACAGCAGCGAGATTCCGGACCGGATCGTGGATGTGCTGGTGGTGAAGTCCGAAGACGTTGATACCCATCCCCGCTCGCTCCGTCGCCTGCTCGAAGGCTACTTCAAGGCTCGCGAACACCTCGCCTCCAATCCGGATGCCGCCGCGAAACTCATGGCCGTGCGCCTGGGATTGTCCCCCGGGAAATGCTGGCCGCCTACGAGGGCATGAGGTTGCCGGAGCTGGAGGAGAATCGGAAGCTCCTGACCGGAGGCCAACCGCCATTGGAGCGCACGGCGGAGGATCTTCGGGTGTTCATGCTGGAGCGCAATCTGCTTCAGAGCCTTTCCTCAATCGGGAAACTTGCGGACGGACGCTTCCTCCCATCCGACAGACCATGAGGGCGGCCTACTCATTGTCGCTCAAGTTGTGGCTGCCGCTGTTCGTCGCCGTGGTTTTCATCGCCTTGCTGGCGGTCATGGCCTGGGCCGAGCGCCGCGACATGCGATCGGAACTCGTGTCTTCCAGACTGTGGCTCGTGACCCAGGACATGACCCTGTTGCAGCGCGAGATGAATCAGAGTTTCTCCACCGACGAATTCGGCCGCGCGAAGGAGGCGTTGGCGGCGCGCGGAGTCAATGAGAACTACAAGAGTCTGGCCGCCATCGACCATGAGGGCCGGATCCTTGTCGCCACGCAGTTCGCCTTGAAGGGTCGCCGTGCCTCGGAGGATCTGCCCGGATTCGACCCCGGCCGGTTCGCGGCGGCAAGACGCAACAACCGCGCGGACGTGCGGCTCGATCCGGGCGGCGAAAGCATCTCCGCCTACTTTCCGCTGACCCTGACGCGTGTGCCGGGCGAGATCCGTCCGTCGCGCGTTGGAGGCATTTATCTCATGGTCGATCTGAGTTCCGACCTGGCGCAGATCGGCCGCCGGGTCGCGCTGTCCAAGCTGCCGATGGGATTGTTGTTGCTGGGCGCCATGATTCTTCTGATCGGCTTCATGAGGTTGTTTGTCACGCGGCCGATCCAGCGCCTTGTCTCAGCCGCGGAGGCGATCGCCCGCGACGAACCGGCGCGCTCAGCCGGATCGGGGGCTCCGGTGAACTGGCGACCCTGGGCGAGGCATTGAATGACATGAACCGGCGGCTCAAGGAAAGAGCCGCGGTCGTCGTCGCGAGCGAGCGGAGGTATCGCGCATTGTTCGAACGATCGCGGGACGCCATCATGATCCTGGACGCGTCAGCCATGCGGTTCACCTCCTGAAATCCGGCGGCATTGGAAATGTTCGGCATGAAGGACGAGGAGGCGTTTCTGGCGTCGAGCCTGGCCGACCTGTCCGCGGAAAGGCAGCCCGACGGACGTTTATCCGGGGAGAAGGCCGGAGAGATGATTCAAACGGCGTTGAGCGAAGGGTCCCGCTACTTCAGGTGGACGCACAGGAGAAGCAACGGCGAGGAGTTCCCCTGCACCGTGCTCTTGAGCCGGACGGAATGGGGCGGCAAGGTCCTCGTGCAGGGGACGGTCCGCGATATCACCGAGGAAATCCAACGCGAGGAACAATCCCGGCAGGCGCAGAAAATGGAGGCCCTCGGTCAGTTTGCCGGCGGGGTGGCGCACGATTTCAACAATATCCTGGGCTCCTCCATGATGAACCTGGTGCTGTTGTTGGACACCCCGCAACTCGATGACGAAACCAGCGAGGGACTCAAGGAATTGTCCGCCGATTCCGAGCGCGCGGCGACGCTCGTGCGTCAACTGCTGCTCTACAGCCGCAGGTCGGTCATGGATGTGCGGGTCGTCAGCCTCGGCGACATCGCGGCCCGCATGCTCAAGATGCTCAATCGGCTGCTCGGCGAGCACGTGAAGCTGACGTTCGAACCAGAGTCCGACCTGCCTCCCATCGAGGCGGACGAGGGCATGATGGAACAGGTTGTCATGAATCTCTGCGTCAACGCCCGCGATGCGATGCCGGATGGCGGCCGGATCGGCATCACCGTGGAGGCCGTCGAAATCGAATCCGGGAATCACATGGATAATCCGGACCGCCGGAGCGGCAGACATGTCCGCCTCGTCGTGGGCGACACCGGTTGCGGCATGGACCATGAAACGCTCAGGCACGTGTTTGATCCCTTCTACACGACCAAGGAGGTTGGCAAGGGAACCGGCATGGGCATGGCGACGGTCTACGGCATCGTGGATCAGCACAACGGCTGGATCGAGATTGATTCCCGCGAGGGCGCAGGCACGACGGTTTCCGTGTATCTGCCTGCCACCTCAAAGTCCGCCTCGGATCGGGAGGAAAGCCGGCCGCGGGAAGATGTCCGGGGCAGCGAGACGATTCTCGTGGTTGAAGATGAGGAAGGCGTGCGCCGGTCGCTGGTGCGAAGCCTGAATTCGCAGGGTTATCGCGTGCTGGAGGCTGAGAATGGCCCCCAGGCCCTGGCCCTCTGGCGGGAGCATGGCGCGGAGATTGATCTCCTGTTCACCGACATGGTGATGCCCGAAGGAATGACCGGCTGGTAACTGGCGGAAAAGCTGCGTGGCGAAAGACCCGACCTCAGGGTGGTCATCGCCAGCGGTTACAACACTGAAATGGTCGGCCACGGCAAGGCGGCGGCGGCCGGCATGTCCTACCTGGCCAAGCCCTTTTCCGCGTCGGTCGTCGGAAAGACCGTGCGGGACTGCCTCGACGGACAACCGGCGTGAGCGCGCTCCGAGGCGCCCGGGCGATTCCATTCGTCCACTGCGGGGCCGACGGCGACAAGAATGTCGTCGCTCCATGGTTGGGCCCTCGGTCACTCGTCGGCCGCCTTTAATCTCCGCTGCAACTGCGCCTCGTGCAGATTGCGCGGAGTCAGCCTGATCGGATCAATTGCTTCGAACCAGCGGCCGGTTGGGCTCATGTCGGATCTGCCGGAGGGTTGCACGCCGACGAGGTTCATCATGGCCGGGCCAAAACCCTTGGGCCATGCCTGCGGTCGACGCGCGCGGACGCCCCAGAAGGTCGCCCAGGCGGCGCAGTGATGGCCGAGCTTGGCGCCGCCACCGGATTGGAACATCCGGCCGCCTTCGCCAAGGTGGATGTCGGTGAACAGATTGGAATGCGGCGCGTAGCGATGGTGATCGAAGGAGAGATCGGGTCCGATGCCCGCTGAGGCGACGTTGCCCGCTGAACCGCGCGTCAGGGTGATCCCGTGCATGAACTGTGTTTCGAAACGAAAGCGCGTGAGCAGGTTGTCCTGCCCGCCCAGGGTGACGCCGTGATGTCCGGTCGCCTTGCGGGATTTTTCAATCGCCCTCGCCGAGGTGAGGTAAACGCCCGTGATCGTGTTGTTCGCCCCGCTGACGAAGACGCCGCTGTCGGCGTTGTGGATGCGGATGTTGCGGACCCAGCAGTGGCGGACGCCGCGCAGATCCACCGCATTGAATCCGACCTCGCTGAAGTGCCCCTTGTAGGGCGTGTTCGGAAAGGCGAAACCCAGTTCCTCGATGCCGCATTCCTCCACGCTGCTCTTCGCTGCAACCAAATGCGGTTTCCATTCCATTCGCACGTCCGTTCGCAGCGGCCGATCGAAGAAGATTCGCTTCGCGGCGGCGTCCACCCTGGTCACGCGAAAGACAAAGGACTCGCGAATGTTCTTCAGATTCGAGATGGGTCCGGCGTCGTTGGCGTAGAGATGCTTGGTGAGGCTCTTGTCCGCAGTGTCGTTCAACCGAAGTTCGTATTCCTCGCCGAGCTTGAATGGTTTGACGTCGGATACCGCCAGCGATTGGTCCCCGCGCGTGGCCGGGGTGGAAACGTCCGCGAGCTTCTTGTCCGACGCGCCGCCGACGATGCGGACGAATCCGCCGGACCAGGAGTAGTTTGACGTGTGTTTGCCCGAGGTCGTGGCGCCCCAGTTGGGTTTGATCGAATTGAGCGGCTTCGGAAAGACGAACACGGACTTCGTCGCTCCGGCGCCGCGAAGGACGGTCCCGCTGGTCGTGATCGTGATGAAGTCGATGATGCGGTAGTTGCCGCGCGGCACGTAGATGACCTTGCCCGCCGATTCTGCAAGTGCCTTCTGAAAGGCTGCGGTGTCATCGGTCCGGCCGTCGCCCCGGGCGCCGAAGTCCTTCACCGAGACCTCGACGGCGCGGCGGGGAATCGCCTTCTCGCCACGCCGATAACCCGCATAGGAGAAATCGGGCAGGCGGCTCTGCGCCGACCACAGTTCGCCGGACCGCCCCCAGAGGCGCGAGTATTGCGCCGCGGCGCTTTCGAATGCGCCCATCGCACACAGCCCCAACAGCAGCATCGTCGCGGCCATGCGTCTTGGTTCCCGGTTCACGCGCCCAACCTCCAATTCTTCGCCGCTCTGGGCAAGCCCGGGATTGCGCCCTCGACAGCGGAAATGGTCCTTCGAACTCGTTCTTCATAAACTAAACAAGTTTTAGACAAAAGGTTGACACATCGCAAAGCTGAGGAAGCTTCAGCGCGCGTTCGACCCCGGTGGGTTGGACGCGCTTGGTAGAAAAAATCGTAATCAACAGTCACAGAAAGACCCCCACACATGAAGATCCAACGTTTCCTCACCATCGTCGTCTGCGCGTCCGCAATGTTCGTCGCGGGCGCAACCGGCCATGCGAACGACAAGGCCGACAAGAACATCGTGCAGATCGCCAGCCAGGCGGGACAGTTCAACACACTCGTTGCCGCGGTGAAGGCCGCCGGTTTGGCGGACACGCTTCAAGGCGAGGGCCCGTTCACCGTGTTCGCGCCGACGGATGAAGCCTTCGCCAAGCTTCCGGCGGGCACGATCGATGAGCTGCTCAAGCCGGCCAACAGGAGCAAGCTTGCCGCGATCCTCACCTATCACGTTGTTCCCGGCAGTGTGAAGTCATCCGCGGTGAAGACCGCGAAAGCAAAGACCGTGAACGGAAAGACAGTCCAGCTGAAGGTCAGCGACCAGGGCGTGCACATCGACAATGCCAAGGTCGTCAAATCGGACATCATGGCCAGCAATGGCGTCATCCATGTGATCGACCACGTCATCCTCCCGCAATAAGTCCACACTGGCCCGGGTGGGAGCTGTGTTTCCACCCGGGCTGTCCATTCCCCCAAGAAAGCCAAACGCAAAACGCAAGACATGATGAACCCTCAGTCCCATTCCCCCGCAAGGCATCTCCGCGACCAGGCCATTGCGAGTCCGCGCGTGGAAAATGCCATAGACACCGCCTTCCTCGGAGCCGCCGCGTTCAGCCTCGTGCTGAGTGTGGTCCTCTGGTTCGCCCTGGACCAGAGTCATGGGATCTTTGTCGGTCTCTGGGTTTCCAGTATCATCAGCCTGTGGACCGGGTTGAAAGTGTCGGCGATGCTTCGCGCTTTGGGCGGCGCGGAATAGATCCGGCTCGATGACAGGGGGTCCCGCGAGGAAGGGGTGTCAGGCTTTTCGATAAGCCGCCCGGTTGGTGGCCTTGCCCTCGGCGGTCCACTGCCGCTCGAAATCGGTGACCACGGCGGCGAGGTCCTTGGGCGTGTCCGCCGCTTCAAAACCATCCGCCTCGCTGCAGACCTCCAGCATCTGCTCGAAATACGGAACGTCGTCTGTGCGCAGGTAGAGGGTCCCGCCGGGCGCGAGCGCCTTGTGCGCGGATTGCAGGAACGCGGGTTGAATCAGGCGATGTCGCTCGTGCTTCGCCTTGGGCCAGGGGTCGGGAAAGTAGATGTGAATCGCCCGCAAGGACGCCTGCGGCAGCAGATACTCCGTGAAGTAGCCGGCCTCCAGTCGGATGATCTTCAGGTTGTCGAGGCCGAGCTTCCGCGCCTTCTTGTCCAATTTGCGCAAACGCCCCAGCAATCGCTCAATGCCAAGGAAGTTGGTCTCCGGGTGCAGCGACGCATATTGCGCCAGGAAGGAGCCGTCGCCGCTGCCGATCTCCAGTTCGACCGGTCGCTGGACCGGAAAGACCTCCGCCAAGTCCAACCCGTCTTCGTAGGAGGCCGGCGTGTGGACGATGGAGGGGAGGGACTTCCAATCGGCGGTTTCGACCGGGTTTGGTGTCATGATCTGAAATCAGGCCTGAAAGGCCGGGACAACAAAGCCCAGGGTGAAACCCTGGGGTGAGTGTGCAAAAGGAAATGAGCCCTGAACGGCCGGGACATTGGGTTTTGAATCAGCGTTCAATGTTTGTCCCGCCCCGTTGGGGCTGGATTGCGGCGGTCGACCAATGCGTCATGTTCAGGCCATTCTCAGATCGTCTACTTCTTTTTGGCGTCGTCCTCTTCGGGCGCGTTCTTCTTCTCGTAGATGGCGGCCTTGATCTTGGCGGCGAGTTCGGGGCTGTCGCACAAGGCGCGGCGGGAGGCGTCCTTGCCCTGCCCGATGAGGTCGCCGTCGAACTGGAACCAGGCGCCCTTCTTGGTCACGACGCCCACGGCGACGCCGGCCTCCAGGATGCTGCCTTCCTGGTTGATGCCCTGGTTGTACATGATGTCGAACTCGGCCTCCTGGAAGGGCGGGGCGATCTTGTTCTTCACGATCTTGGTCTTCACGTGGTTGCCGATCGGGCTGCCCGTGGAGTCCTTCAGGATCTCCTTGCGGCGGATGTCGATGCGCACGCTCGCGTAGAACTTCAAGGCCTTGCCGCCCGGGGTGGTCTCGGGGCTGCCGAACATCACGCCCACCTTTTCGCGGATTTGGTTGGTGAAGAGACACATGGTCTTGGACTTGCCGAGGATGGCGGTGAGCTTGCGCAGGGCCTGGCTCATCAGGCGCGCCTGCATGCCCATCGTCGCCATGCCCATCTCGCCGTCGAGTTCCGCCTTGGGAACGAGGGCCGCGACCGAGTCGACCACGATCACGTCGATGGCGTTGGACCGGGCCAAGGTCTCGCAGATGGTCAGGGCTTCCTCTCCGCTGTCCGGCTGCGAGACCAGCAGGTCGTCGAGATTCACACCCAGCTTCTTGGCATAGGCCGGGTCGAGGGCATGCTCCGCGTCGATGAACGCCGCCAGGCCGCCCATCTTCTGGGCGTTGGCGACGATATGCAGCATGAGCGTCGTCTTGCCCGACGATTCCGGGCCGTAGATCTCGATCACGCGGCCGCGCGGCACGCCGCCGGCGCCCAAGGCCAGGTCCAGGGAAAGCGCGCCGGTGGGGATGACATCGACCATGACATTTCCGCTGGCGTCCCCCAACCGCATGATGCTGCCCTCGCCGAAGCTCTTCTTGATCGTGGCGATCGCGGTGTCGAGATTCCGCTGCCGCGTGGGATCCAGTTCAGGCCCGCTTTTGTCGGCGGAAGCGGCGTCGGCGGCGGGTTTCGATTCGGCGGATTTGGTTTTCTCAGCGGTTTTTGCGGCCATGGTGGATCGGGTGGTTGAAATGACTTGGCCGGCAACTATGAGGAAGCCCCGCCGGGCAAGTCAATCGCCGGCTGCCGATTGCGTTATCGAAGCGCGACATCCGGCTGTTTTTTTTGTTCGGGAGAATGGAATTGTCTTTGAACAGCCCCTCCATCTACGCTCCGGCCATGTTTTCACACGTGGTGATTTTTTGGACCGATCCGGAGCAGCCCGACGCCGCGGATCGCTTGATTGAAGGCGCGAACAAGTATCTTCGCGACATTCCCGGCGTGCATCATTTCCACATCGGCAAGATGCAGTCGAGTCATCGCGATGTGGTCGACCAGAGCTACCAGGTCGCGCTGAACACGCAGTTCGAATCCAAGCAGGCGCAGGACGAATACCAGGACCACCCGGAGCACATCGAGTTCGTCGAAAAGGTCTTCAAGCAGGTCTGCCAAAAGGTCGTGGTCTACGACTTTGAGTGAGTGGGTTCCAAGCCCCGAAGGGGCGGGACAACAAAGCCCGGGGTGAAACCCTGGGAACCGGACCAAGACAGCGTTGAGCCCTGAAAGGGCGGGACAATCGGCCGGATCGGAATCCTTGGATTGTCTTGCCCTTACAGGGCTCAATATCCTTCCGCAATGGTGCCGGGGTTTCACCCTGGGCTTAGTTGTCGCGGCTTTTCAGGCTTAAGAAACCATCAGTCTCGTCGGCATCACACACCTGCTGCGCATGGGGTCGCCATCATGCGAGGTTTGCGGTGAATCTTGTTTGGCCGTCTTGTTTTGTTCCCGCGGAACTGCTTACCATCGACGCTTCATGAGCCACGATCTTCAGGACTTTGAGCAGGACGTCATTGAGCGCAGTCGCGAGACCCCGGTCTTGGTGGACTTCTGGGCCGAGTGGTGCGGGCCGTGCAAGATGCTGGCGCCGGTGATTGAAGGCCTGGCGGAAAAGGCCGACGGCAAATGGGCCCTGGTCAAGATCAACACCGAGGAGCATCCGGAACTGGCCGAACGCTTCGGCATCAGCAGCATCCCGAATGTGAAGCTGTTTTACGGCGGCGAGGTGATCGATGAATTCTTCGGCGCGATGTCGGAAAGCGAGATTGAATCCTGGATTGCCGGAGCCTTGCCTTCGCCCAACGCAAAAACGCTGTTGAAAGCCTTCGCGCTGCTCGATGCGGGCAAGGCGGAGGAAGCGCTCGCCGCCGCCGAACCGGTCTTGGCGGAGGAGCCGGACAATCAGGACGCGCGCATGCTGATCGCCGAGGCGTCGTTGGGATTGAATCCCGGCCGCATCGCGGATTTGCTGCAACCCATTCACGAGGACTCGGATCACTTCGATCGCGCCAAGGCATTGAAGGCGCTGGCGAAGGTGTCGCTGTAGCGCTTAAAGCCCACGATCTCTTCGACGGACAACCTGACTCGCTTCCCGATGCGGAGGTGAAGGAACGCTATCTCCACGGCGCGAAGGCCGTGCGCGAGGGCGATTACGACACGGCCTTCCAAGCCTTCATCGAGGTGATAGAGAAACAGGGCAGCTACGCGGACGAAGCCGCCAAGAACGCCGGCAAGGCGCTGATCCAATTCCTCGGCATCCGCCACCCGGTCGTCGACAAGAACTATCGGGCGTTCACGAGCGTGTTGTACATGTGAGCCGGTTCACTCCAACCCCAGCTTCTTCAACTTCGGCGGGATGGTGACTTGGCAGAATCGGTTCTCAGGATTGTTGCGGAAGTAGTCCTGGTGATAGTCCTCCGCCGGGTGGTAATTCGAAACCTCCTCGATCTCGGTGACGATGGGATCGTCCCAAAGCTCGGCGGCCTCAGACTTTGACTTCTCCGCGATCGCGCGTTGCTCCTCGTCATGCCAGTAGATGCCGGAGCGATACTGCGTCCCTTCGTCCACGCCCTGCCGATTCAACGTCGTCGGATCGTGGGCCCGCCAGAAGACATCCAGCAGTTCCGCGAAGGAGATCACCGCCGGGTCGAACTCGATCCGCACGACCTCGGCGTGGCCGGTCTCGCCGGTGCAGACCTTCTGGTAATCCGGATCGGGATCGTGGCCGTTCGAATAACCGGAGACCACTGATGTGACGCCGTCCAGGCGTTGGAAGACGGCTTCGACACACCAAAAACACCCGGCGGCAAAGGTGGCGTGTTGCAATGACTCGCTCATGGCGAAAAGGATAGAACCGGCATCCGAACCGCCAAGATCAAATGCCCTTGATTCCTGGCGAGAACCACGGCCGGTGGCGGGGTTGTTCGGGAAGGTCCGGTTGAAACTGGGGTGAGGCAACGGGAGCGGAGCGCGGCTGTGTCGGAGACCAGCCGCAGCAACGCAGCAAATCACCGGCGTCCAGGACAGGCCGCACGCGCATCGAATTCCCAAGGCGCGGCGACTGGTCCCGAAGACGGGACACAACTGTAGAGCTGCGCCCGGTTGAAACCGCGCCCGTTCGCGCAGGGGGCGTCGCTCCATTCTTGCCATTCCTTCACAGGGCCGTGAGATTGCCCGGACTTTCGCATGGAACCAATGGACGACACCCAGCCCGCCTTGAGCGGTGATCCCAAGTCTGGATCCGCCGTTCAGGAATGGTTCGCCAGCGCGCGCGGACGAGGCTGGACGATCGTCCTGTTGACCTTGGTCGCCTATTTCCCGGCCATGGGCGCCGGCTTTGTCTGGGATGACGATCTGCATCTGCTCAACCATCTCGTCATCCAGGAGAACGGTTTGTATCGCGTCCTGTTCACCGCCGACTCCTTCACCTATTGGCCGGTGACCTTCGGCAGCTATTGGATCGAGCATCAGCTTTGGGGGTTGAATCCCGCCGGCTATCACATCGACAACATCCTGCTCCACGCCGCGTGCGCGATCCTGTTGTGGCGGATTTTGCTGCGGCTGAAGATTCCGCATCCCTGGTTGATTGCGTTGTTGTTCGCCCTGCATCCGGTGAATGTGGAATCGGTCGCCTGGGTGACGCAGCGCAAGAACCTCTGCAGCCTGCTCTTCTTCCTGTTGGCCTGGCTGTGGTTCCTGAAATTTGAGGATGATGAGCGAAGGCGGGATTACTGGTATGCGGTGGGCTCGTTTGTATTGGCGATGTTGAGCAAGGGTTCGGCGATGACCTTGCCGGTCGTGTTGCTGCTCGGCGTCTGGTGGCGCAAGGGAGCGCTCACGCGGGCGGATCTCGTCAGGAGCATTCCGTTCTTTGTCGTGACGCTCGGGCTCGGATTCTCCGAGGCGTTCTTCCAGACGCGGGCTGTGGCCGGAGACGCCGTCCGCGAGGATACGCCTCTGCAATACATTCTCGGCGCCGGGTGGATCGCCTGGTTCTACATCTTCAAGGCGCTGCTGCCGCTGAATCTGTGCTTCGTCTATCCACGTTGGGAGGTGAACCCGTCAAACCTGCTGGCCTGGTTGCCGAACCTGGCGTTGATCGTATTGCCGCTGTGGTTCTGGATCAAACGCAAGACCTGGGGGCGGCCGTATTTCTTCGCGCTGGCGTATTTCATCGTGACGATCTCGCCGGCGATGGGCTTCGTGCATTTCTACTTCCTCCGCTTCTCCTATGTGGCGGACCACTATCAGTACAATTCCATCCCGGCGGTGATTGCGCTGGTTGTATGGCTGCTTTCGCGCGGCGCGGACCGGATCAAGGCCGGGCGACAGCGTCTCTTTGGCGCTGCGGGCGGCGCGCTGGTTGTCGCGTTCATGGGGCTGACCTTCGCGCAGTCGCGAATCTACAAGGACGCCGAAACCTTGTGGTTGGACACGCTGGAGAAAAATCCCGACGCCTGGCTCGCCCGCATCAACTACGGTGAACTGCTGTTTCATGAAAAGCGCCACGACGAGGCCAGGGCGCAGTTTGACGAGATGATCCGGCTTGAACCGGACGAACCCAAGGGCCACCTCAATCTGGCCCGCCTCCTCGCCGCCGCCGGGAAATACGACGAAGCTCGCGAGCGGTTGAAGATCGTGTTCGAACTGCTTCCCGGACATCCGGACGGCCACTTCGAAAACGCCCGGACCTACATGATGGAAAACCGATTCGAGGAGGCGTTGGCGTCCTACGATCTCGCGATCCGCTCGAATCCGGAATTTGCGGGCGCCTTCGCCGGCCGAGGCATGGCGGAGCGTCGACTGGGTCGGACCGCGGACGCCGCGCGATCCTTCGAACGGGCCATCCAGTTCGATCCGAACAACGCCGACGCGCATCTTGGACTGGCGGATCTGGATTACGACGCCGGCCGGCTGAACGAGGCGCTGCAGCGTTACCTCCGCGTGCAGGAGATCAATCCGAAGTATCCGGACATCTACAACAACCTCGGCATCGTCTGCGCCCGGATGGGTCGCCTGGATGAAGCGATCGAACTTTTCGAGAACGCGTTGCGCGAGGATCCGGAATCGGAGGTGGCAAAACGCAATCTGGAACAGGCGCGGAAGTCGAAGGCGGAAGGGAACGGACGGTAAGTCTGAGTTGTAGCGCGGCGACCCGGCCGGGGGACTCGAACCGACGGGCGGGCAAGGCCGCGCTGCGCAGTCCGGGAACGTTCCGGCAAACCGCCTACTCGCTGTCCGTCTCCGTATTGGATGCGTCGAGCAGGCGCGACAATGCGGACAGGCCGCCGGCGGTGGAGAGGCGTTGATAGATCCCCTGCGTCGGGGCGATCCAGACCCGGCCCACGCCTTCGAACGACTGCAGCAATCCTTCGCCCGACACCGAGGTCGCAATCCAGTTCTTGCTGCTCTTCTCCACCCGGAACTGCACGCCCTCCGTCCGGGCCAGGGCGAAATTTCCGTCCACCCACAGCTTGTCGCCGCGCAACTCCACCTCCTTCACCTCGTTCGCCGGAACCGGGGAATACAAGACCGCCACGCCCTGCCCATGAATGCGCGTCTGGAAATAGCCCTCCCCGCCGAACATCGCCGAGGAAATGTTCTTCTGGCCCTGCGCCGAGATGTCCAATCCGCCCGTGCCCGCGTAGAACAATCCCTTGTCCACGACGATGGCCTCGTCCTGCTCGGTCACGTCGCGCAGCAGGAAGTGTCCGAAGGTGGGCTCCAGGTAGATTTCCCCGACGCCGTGGATCTCGTTCACGAAGAAGCGCTCATTGGATAGCTTGCGCGAGACCGCCTTGAACACGCCGCCCCCCGTGCTCGCCTTCATCTGCAGATGCCCCTTCATGAAATAAAGCGCCCCGGGCTCGACGCGGACGTGCTGGTTCTTCAACCGGATGCGCACCATCTTGAGCCGCATCCCGCTGCGTTCGGCGTAGTAGAGATTGCGCGCGGCGGCCACATTGGACGCTCCGCTCAGCTGGGGATACTGCACGATCTCCACGGTCGCCCCGTCCGGCGAGGTGCGGGAGTCGATCACCTCCAGTTGCTCGTCCTCCAGCAGCGGCGCGAGGTTCGAGGCGTCCGCCGCATAGGAACCGTAGTCCGCCGCCTCCTGGTCGTCCGAGGGAACGTCGGGCTGCGGAACGACCAACGGTTCGGCGCAATGCGGACAATCCACCTCCATGCCGACCGCGGCGGCATCCACGGCGACGGCGTTCCCACAATGCAGACAGGTGAAGTTGATTTCCATGTTCGGATGAGCGGATGGTTCGCCCGAAGATGCCATAAGAATCCCGGTTCGCCAAAGGCGTTTGCCGCCCGCCGTTGACTTGCCGAAATCCCGCAGTGTATCGTGCCCACCCTGATTGAAAGCCGCGCGCCTTGCTGCGCCGACAAGACCAGCCCTATGAAACCACTGTTCCGCACCGCACTCGCCGCCTTCGCCCTCACGACCCTCGCCTGCTCCCAGGCTGTCGCCGACCAATCCCAGCCCGGCTGGAAATCGCTCTTCGACGGCGAGTCGCTCAAGGGCTGGTCCTGCCCCGAGATGAAATACTGGTCCGTTCGCGACGGCGCCATCACCGCTGAATCCACCGACCAAATCCCCTGCCCTAAGAATCAGTTCCTCACCTGGGAACACGGCGAGGTGGATGACTTCGAACTGAAGCTGAAATTCCGCATCTTTGGTTCGGACAGCGCCAACTCCGGCATCCAGGTCCGCAGCGGCCGGCACGAGGACGGGCATTACTTCGGCTACCAATGCGACATGGACCGCGGCCGCAACTGGCTCGGCGCGCTCTATGACGAACACACCGGACGTCGCGTCCTCGCCCCGCGCGGGAAGAGCGTCACCATCAACCCGCTTGGCAAGCGCAGCGAGAAGGAACTTGGCGATCCGGCCAAGCTGATCGCGGGCGTCGATCCCGAAAAGTGGAACGAGTATCACATCAAGGCCGTCGGCTCGACGATCACCGTCAGCATCAACGGCACGGTCACCAGCCAGGTCACGGACAACCAGAACGGCGAGCGCGAACTCAAGGGCCTGCTCGCCCTGCAGATCCATTCCGGCCCGCCGATGAAGGTGCAGTTCAAGGACATCCAACTGAAGCGCCTCCCGCTGAGCGACGGCCGCAAGAAGATCGTCTTCATTGCCGGCGTGCCCAGCCACCCCGCGCGCACGCATGAGCATCGCGCCGGCTGCTGGCTGCTCGCCAAGTGCCTCAACGACTACAATTCCGACAAGGCCCTCGCCGCCGTCTACTACGACAACGGCTGGCCCGAGGATCCCTCCGCCTTCGACAACGCCGACGCCGCCATCATTTACTCCGACGGCAATGCCCGGCACCCGCTCATGGACGAGACCAAGATGCAGCTCTGGTCCAAGATCGACAAACGCGGCGTCGGGCTCGGCTGCCTGCACTATGCGGTCGAGCTGCCCACCGGCGATCCGGCCGACACGCTGCGCCAGTTCATCGGCGGCGTCTTCGAGACCTACTTCTCGGTGAACCCGCACTGGATCGGGAAATTCGAGGTAAAGCCCACGCACCCGATCACCCGCGGCGTGAGCTCCTACGAGATCAACGACGAATGGTATTACCACATGCGCTTCCGCGAACGGGCCGGGGGTGTCACGCCGATCCTGGTCTCCACCCCGCCCGACGACACCCGCACCTCGCGTTGGGGCCATCACCACGGCGGCAACGAACACGTGAAAAAGCGCATGGGCCAGCCCGAGATCACCATGTGGGCCAGTGAGAACCCGACCGGCTCCCGCGGCTTCGGCTTCACCGGCGGCCACTACCACGACAACTGGGCCAACGCCAGCCATCGCAAGGTCGTCCTCAACGCCATCCTCTGGGCCGCCAAGGGCAACGTCCCCGTCACCGGCGTCCCCTCCTCCGTCTCCAAGGAGGACATGAACACCAACCTCGACAAGAAACCGGAGCGCAAGCCCAAGAAGCCGAAGGGGAAAGCCAAGGCGAAGCCGGCGAAGAAGTGACTTCGGCTGTTGGGTGCGGACGGTTGTTCCCATCAGACCCCGAAGGGGTCACAGCATCCGCCACGCCCTCCGCCATCCCTTCGGGTTCGTGAAAGGGTCCCGCGCGGCGTTCCGCTATTTCTTCAACTCCGTCTGCAATTCCTTGAGATGCTCCAACCGTTCCGTGGTGGGCGGATGGGTGTGGGCGAAGTTGAGCCAGGTTTCATGCCGGCCGTGATACTTGTCGTGGATGTGCTGGAAGAACTCCATGTAGCCGTCGGCGTTGCCATAGACGGAGTGGGCTAGGCGGAAGCCGAAGTCATCGGCCTCGCGTTCGGCGTTGCGGGAATGCCCCTTCTCGGCGAGGTCGACGGCCTTGGAAACAATCCCGCCGTCGGAGCCGCCGAAGACGAGGGCGAGAGCGATGGAGAACACGGCCTTGCGGCCGATGCCCTTGAGGGTGTGCCGGTGTTGGTGATGGCCGAGTTCGT
>JAYPGD010000012.1:0-27430 GCA_038126655.1 Verrucomicrobiales bacterium | reverse complement strand
AAACCACCGGAAACTGTCTCATAAGGAATGGGCCGAAACGTGGGGTCCAATCAGATTGTTCTTGCAACTCATGCGTAGGCCCTGGGCGCGCGCTCCCGGCCGTTGACGGAAGGCCGGGCGTCTGTACGCTGTGGTCATGCGCGCAATGTTCTTCGTTCCTGCCATGGCTCTTGTCGCGGCCGCCGCCGCAGCTGCCGAGAAAGAACCCGCCCCCGTCTTCAAGGGCGAGGTCGGTCTCATCCTTCCGCCTGTCATAAATGCCGTTCCCGGCGTTGAGATGAACGTCTATTTCGACAACGTCTCGCTGACGGTGAATCCGGCGAACTACGTCTTCGATGTCACCTGCAATCGCGGCTCCCAACAGGTGGAACGCTGGACCTACCTGCCGACCGAAAAGGACGTCGGGCAATTTGGTTTCACTTTGGAAATGCGGGATCAGTCCAATGCCGTGATCGCGCGGGCAAAGTCGATGATCCGGGTGGCGCCACAGGACGCGGGCGATGAAGAGCCGCGTTCCATCCTCATCGTCGGCGACAGCCTGACCGCCGCATCGGTGTATTCGCAGCGAGTGTTGGATCTGAGTCTTGAGGACGAGCATGTGGCATTGAAGCTCATCGGGACGCGCGGTCCCAAGGGCGCGCCGAGCGGCAATCTGCACGAGGGCTACGGCGGCTGGACGGCGGAGCGGTTCGCCACGAAATACACCGGCATCGCTCGCGGCGGCCCCTACAAGGAATGCGGGAGCCCCTTCATCTACCAGGATGGCGACGCCGATCCCAAGCTCGACTTCGCCCGCTATTGCCGCGAGTTCAACGACGGCGCCCCGCCCGACTTCGTGACGATCCTGCTGGGTTGCAACGACGCTTTCAGCGCCACGGACGACACGATCGAGGAGCGCATCGATCGGATGTTCCGCCACTACGAGACCCTGTTGCAGATGATCCGCGCGGCCGGGCCGGACACGCAGGTCGGCTGCCTGCTCCTGGTCCCGCCGGCGGCGACGCAGGACGCCTTCGGCGCGAACTACCGCAGCGGCCAGACGCGCTGGCAGTACAAGCGCAACCAACACCGCGTCGTGGAGCGGATGCTGGAGACCTTCGGCGGCCGCGAGGCGGAGAACCTCTTTCTCGTCCCGGCCAATGTGAATCTGGATTGCGCGAACAACTATCCCAAACGAACGGCGCCGGCCAATGCCCGCGCGGAGGTTGAGGTCGCGCGCTTGAACAACGGCGTGCATCCCGCGGCGGCCGGCTATCGGCAGATCGGCGACAGCGTCTACTGCTGGATCAAATCGCGCCTGGCGGCGGGCGGCTCCAAGGCAAAGCCATGAAGAAACCAACTTTCAGCCTGGCGATTCCGATTCTCGCCCTGGCCGCGCTGTCCCTCGAGGCCGCGCCGCTCACGCGCATCCATTTCGGCTCCTGCATCAAGCAGGACCAGCCCATGCCGATTCTCCAGACCATCCTCAAGGAGAAGCCCGGGCTGTTCCTGATGATCGGCGACAACATCTACGCCGACACCGAGGACATGGATGTCATGCGGGCGAAGTATGCGAAGCTGAACGCCGATCCGGGATTTTCGCTGTTGCGGGCCACGTGCCCGATCATGGCGACCTGGGACGACCACGACTTCGGCGTCAATGACGGAGGCGCCGATTATCCGAAGAAGAGGGAAGCCCAGAAGATCTTCTCCGATTTCTGGGGCGATCCCTTTTCCTCGCCGCGGCGCAAGCGCGAAGGCATTTACGACGCGCACATCATCGGGTCCAAGGGGCGGCGCGTTCAGATCATCCTGCTCGACACCCGCTACTTTCGCGGACCGTTGAAAAAGGGGCCGCGTCGGGTGGGCGGCCCGTATAATCCGAATCCCGATCCCGCGGTCCCGATGTTGGGCGAGGCGCAGTGGAAATGGCTGGAGGCGCAGTTGCGCAAGCCGGCGGAACTGCGGCTGATCGTTAGCAGTATTCAATTCATCGCGGAGGCGGCCGGCCAGGAGACCTGGTCCAACCTGCCCGCCGAACGACAACGCATGATCGATCTGATCGCCGGGACCAAGGCGGATGGCGTGGTGTTCCTCAGCGGCGACCGGCACTGGGCGGATTTGTCCCGGTTGAAGAAGGGCGAGAACGGCGCGCCCTATCCCTTGTACGACCTGACCTCCAGCAGTTTGAACCAGCCGCACAAACGCGGGACGCCGACGGACAATCAATTTCGCCACACGGAGAAGACCTATCATCAGGTCAACTATGGCGTGATCGAGATCGATTGGGAGGCGCGGGGAACGAACGTCCGTCTCGTCGTGAAGGATATCGAGGGCGAGGAGCGGATCGCGCGGGACTTTCCTCTGAAGAGCCTCCGGAATTGATGGTGAGGAGTCATGACTGAGAGCGAAAGCAAGCCGGAACGTGTTGCCTGGGTTGTGATCCTCGGTCGCGTCTTTGGTCTGATGGGGTTATTGGAGACCGGGTTTGGTTTCATGGTCTTGTTGTTCGGACCCGGCCCCGGGACTGCATCATGGATCTTTGGGTTGGTCTTCTGCGGCCTCGGCGCCGGCAACTTGAAGCTTTGGCGCCTGTTGGAGAAGCCGCTGACCAAGTGGTCCTTGAGGGCGTTGTGTGCGATGATTGTGATCAACGGTTATTCGTTGCGCTTGATGAAGTTCAACAATCCATGGGATTGGATGTATCATGTCGTCCTGCCTCTCGCGCTGTTGATGGCCGCGGCGGGAGTGGTCCATTACCGGCTTAAGTCTCGGGTCGCCCCTCCGTTCGACCGCGATGAAGGTCCGGCGTGAATAAAAAAAACAGCCAATGCCTGCCGATGCGTGTTCTGGGCTCCGTGATCGGAATGATCGGGCTGCTTTCGATTGCGATCGCGTTGACGATTCCCTTCATCACCTTCGTTCCGGATGCAGGGAGCTCTCATCTCGTCGCCGTGATTTTCCTGATTCTGGGCGTTTACGATTTGTGGGTCTGGCAGTTGGCGGGGCGAGGGGTGACGGATCGCAATCTGAATCACGTTTGCGGATCGCTCGCGGTAAACGGGTATTCGCTGCTCTGCCTGTTTTGGGGGCATCCGTGGATGCAGGCCTACGGCATCGTGCCGCTGGCGATCTTGCTGATCGGGTCGAGAGCGCTTTACGCGTTCCTGGCAAAACGATTTGACCTTAAAGCTGAAGCGACGACGGGAGGGGCGTCGGGCGATTGAATCGCATCCGGTCTGGAGGTCCGCGTTGCGACACAGTCCTGCCGGGCACAAGAACTGGCGAGATTCCTGATGCGCGTTTGGGTGTGATTTCAACCGGGATGAGGAGCGCGGAATTCATTCCGCTTCAGCTCTGAAAATCCCGCTGCGTGGGCGTGACCGTGAACCGCCGGTTTCCGAAGGTTGAAGCGGAATGAATTCCGCGTCCCGTCTTGATCGTTGTCGCTCATTCCATTTGCTTTCCGATAGAGCGTCCCACCAACGATCGCCACCCAGAATCAACCAAGCGCTGCGTGTTTCCGGGCGCAAAGTTTGGGTTCTCATCACCCGATCGCCCGGATATGTTTCTGCGCTCATGAAGACATCCAGAGCCGCCTCCCTTCTGTTGGCGTTGGCATTCGCCCTTTCCGCCATATCCACTCATGCCGCCGCCAAGCGCCCCAACATCCTCTTCGCCTTCGCGGATGACTGGGGCCGCCTTGCGAGCGCCTACGCCGAGGTCGACGGCCTGGACAACTACAACCGGGTCGTCAAGACGCCGAGTTTCGATCGCGTGGCGAAGGCGGGCGTCCTGTTCAAGAACGCCTTCGTCACCGCGCCCTCCTGCACGCCGTGTCGCACCTCGCTCTTGTCGGGGCAGTATTTTTTCCGTTGCGACCGGGCGGCGATCTTGCAGGGCGCGATTTGGGACGGGAAGGTTCCGGCGTATCCCTTGCTGCTGCAGAAGGCGGGCTATCACATCGGGCAGACCTACAAGGTCTGGAGCCCGGGCAGTCCGGTCGATGCGCCCTACGGCGGCGCGGCGACGGGCTATGAAAAGGCGGGCAGCCGCTTCAACCAGTTCTCGCAGCAGGTGACGAAGCGGGTGGAGCAGGGTGAATCGATCAAGGACGCGAAGCAGGTCTACTACGACGAGGTGATGAACAACTTCGGGGCCTTCATGGAGGCGCGCAAGGGCGACGAGCCCTTCTGCTACTGGTTTGGCCCCACGCAGGTGCATCGCAAATGGACGAAGGGATCCGGCAAGGCGTTGTGGGGCATCGATCCCGATGACCTGAAGGGGCGCCTGCCGAAGTTCATGCCCGACGTGCACGAGGTGCGCGAGGACTTCGCGGATTACCTGGGCGAGGTCCAGGCCTTCGATCACGCGTTCGGCCTGCTGCTCAAGGATTTGGAAAAGCGGGGCGAACTGGAGAATACGCTGGTGGTGGTGAGCGGCGATCACGGCCCTCCCGGATTCCCCAACGGAAAGTGCAACCTCTACGACTTCGGCACGGGCGTGGCCCTGGCGGCATGGTGGCCCGGCAAGCCCGGCGGCCGCGTGGTGGACGATTTCGTCAACCTGATGGACCTGGCGCCGACCTTCCTCGAAGCGGGCGGCGTTTCCGTGCCCAAGGTCATGACCGGCCGCAGCCTGGTCAATGTGTTGAACTCGACGAAGTCCGGCTTGGTCGATCCCCGGCGCACCTGGGTGATCACCGGCCGCGAGCGTCACGTCGCCGCCTCCCGCCCCGGCTACAAGCCCTATCCGCAGCGCGCGCTGCGCACGAAGGATCATCTCTACATCATCAACTTCGAACCCGAACGCTGGCCCATGGGCGATCCCTTCAATCTGGATGGACCGAACAAGCCGAGTCACACGGACCTGGTCGAGAACACGACGGTCACCTTCATGGACTTCGATTCCAGCCCCACCAAGGCCTGGATGATCGAGCATCGCAACGATCCGAAGTGGAAATGGCACTATGACATCGCCTTTGGCCGGCGCCCGCGCGAGGAGTTGTTCGATCTCAAGAGCGATCCGGACCAGGTGAACAACGTGGCGGAGGATCGCCTTTATGAGCCCGTTCTGTTGCGGCTTCGCACCCAGTTGATGGCGAGGCTGCGCGAGGTCGAAGACCCGCGCGTGTTGGAGAACCCGCCGCGCTTCGAGAAAGCGCCGTTCACGGACGAATGGAAGCGGCCGGCGCGGCCGAAGAAGAAGGGGAACGCCAAGGGCGGCAAGAAGAAGTGAAGGAGGCGGTGTCGTCGAAGCGCAGGCCTGGAGGGCCGAGACATCAAAGCCCAGGGTGAAACCCTGGGAATGGAGACGAAGAACACGCAGCCCTGTAGGGGCGGGATAATCGGTGGGGATGGAATCCGAGGGTTGTGTCGCCCCTACAGAGCTCAGCGCTTGTTGATTCGCAACACCCAGGGTCGCTCCCTGGGCTGTGTTGTCCTGCCCCGTTGGGGCCTGAGAGCGGAACAGTCCAGAGGCGCCCTTCTTCCTCAAAGCCTCGGTTTCAGCGCCTCTTCCACGACCGATCGATACGCCTCCCGCGCAATCGCTTCAGACGGCACGGTGGCAGCCAGCGGACTGTCCTGACCATCCTTCGACCTGGTTTCCGTCACAGCGCTGCCGCCGCGAAGGACGGTCAATCGATCGCAGTAATCCAGGGCCTGGTCGATGTTGTGGGTCACGAGGATCAGGGTGCGGCCGGCGTCGGCCTCGCGCCATTCGTGCAGCGCGTCCATGACCTTGAGGCCGGCGTCGGGATCGAGGTTGCCGGTGGGTTCATCCGCGAAGACGACATCGGGATCGTGCGCAAGGGCGCGGGCGACGGCCACGCGTTGGTATTCGCCGCCGGAGAGATTGCGCGGCAGGGCGCGGTGAAGTCGCGGGGCAAGGCCCACTTTTTCCAACAGGGTTATCGCCTTGGCGTGGGCTTCACGTCGATCCGCGTCAGCCAGGGCCAGGGGGAACATCACGTTCTGCGCGGCGGTCAGATTGGGCGAGAGGTGGCCGGCCTGGAAGACGAAGCCGAAATGGCGTCGCCGGATGACGCCTTCCTTGATCCGCCGCGCGCCGGAACCATTCGCCTGATGCCAACCGTCATTGCGCCATGCATAGGAACAGGCGCCGCGTTCCGTTGACTGGAAACACATCCGCAGATCCCGCGAATCGGGGCTGGGCGTATCGAGTATGGCGAGGAGGTTGAGGAGGGTCGACTTGCCGGAGCCGCTGTGGCCGAGGATGCCGTGGGTCGTGCCCGAATGGATGTCGACGTCGAGTTCGAGGCTGAAGCTGTCGGCGTGGATCCGCTTTTCGTCGTAGCGTTTGACGAGGCGTCCGGAGAAGCAGGCGGACGATTCCGGGAGGGCGCGGGTTGCGCGGTTGTTCCCGGGATCGTTGACAGGCTCCATGATCGGAAGAGCGCGGGGATCAGGGCAGTTGGTCGGCCGAGATCCAGGCGTATTTCTGGTCGGCGCCCTGCCACCAGACCTGCAATTCGCCGAGGTCCTTGACCTCGAAGCGGCCGTTGTCCTGCTCGACGATCTCGATCTTTCGGTTGGTGCGGAAGGCGACCATGCGCTCCTTCTGGCGTTCGAGTTCGTCCTGGGCGTCCGCGAGGAAGTCGTCCCCCTCGGCGGCGAGTTCGGTGAGGCTTTTCTTGAGAATGCCGCTCTTGACCGGGAGGCCGGCGTATTCCGTGATCAGTTCGGAGATGGGGCGCTCCACGTTCACATTGGCCTCGCCGAGTTGCGACTTGAGCACGGCCCCCCAGACGGCCTGGATGTCATTGCGCGTGACGAGCTTGCTGGTGAAGCCAGCGAGGATGCCGACCAGCATGTCGATGTTCGGCTGCTCGATCAGGTGGACGAGCTGGCACTGCTCCACGCCGTCCGGATTGTTCCGGGTCGTCCAACCGCGGCCGAAGATGGACGCGCTCTGTTGCACGTAGTTCTGCGGATTGACGCCGGCGGCCTCGATGGCCTGGGTGACCTTGCGGGCGACGCGCACACCGTAGCGTTCGCCGATCTGCGCGAGACCAACGCCCTGCGCCAACTCGCCGAGGGCCTTGGAGGACAACTCCATTTCCACGACGCGTTCCTGGGCGCGCTTGACGATCTGGGGCGCGAGTTGTTCGGGCTTGGTCAGGGCAAGCGGATCGTCGAGCGCCATGAGGTTGGCGATCTTGCGCACCTGCTCCTTGAAGCCCGAGTCGTTCTTGGCGGTGAGGCCGGTCATCACGTGAATGCCGGCGAAGTCGTCAAATCCGGATTGGCGCAGGCGCGCGGCCGTGCTTTCAGCCGTGTAACCCCGCTTGTCCTCGGCATGGTTGCCCTGGTCGCCGATGAGGATCATGATCTTGAAGCTGGACTCGTTGGAAATCTCGCGATCGGCGGCGTCCAGCGCGGTGTGGATGCCGTGGAAGACCGCCTCGGGCGGGGTCCCGCCGTCCTTGACGTCGTTCATGGCCTCCAGGAGAAACTCCTCGACCTTGGCCGCCGATTCCGTCAGCGGCAGCCGTTTGGTGAGGAAGCTGTCCTTGCGATGCTCGTATTGGTAGTCGCGGTAGAGCAGGACGGAATAGCGCATGGCGGGCTTTTCCTCCTCGCGGCCGGAGTAGGCCTTGTCGAGATCGGCGGCGACCTTGACCACCGATTCGGCGGCCGCCCCGACGAAGCGCTTCATGCTGCCGGTGGCGTCGATGGCGAACACCAGGTTGATCTCCCGCACGGAGCCGCGCGCCTCGCGAATCTTGGTCTGGTCGCGCGCCACCTCGGCCGAGGTCAGGCCCTTGGCGCCTCCCTCGACGTAGATCTGGTCGCCGATGTAGCCGAGCTCGAGGACGTCGCCGAATTCAGGCGCGTCCTCGTTGCGCTGGGCGGCAAAGAGGGGGAAACGCGGAACTTCATAGCTCCAACGCTCGGTGTGGCGGGTGTCCTCCTCGGCGATGGGCTTGATGGGCTTGCCCTCCAATTCCATTTCGCCTTCGAGATGCGCGTGAAGCTCGGGTTCGGTCTCGAAGATCGACACGCCGCCGACGCCGTCCGCCAGGGCCTTGGGATCGGCGTCCTGGATGCGGGTCTTGAGATTGGCCTTGTTGAACTCGATTGCCTGCCGCGTATCCCACTCGATGACGCGGCGGCCGTCGACCCAGCCGATGAGGTTTTCGGTGAACCGGTTGGCCCGCGGGATGACCGGCGTTTCTGAGAGCAGGTACATCGGCGAATCGCCGTCCTGCCCGGCGGTCTTGAAGACGTAGTAGAACTGGAACAGCCCCAGCTCGCGGATCTTGTCATAGGCGGAGCCATCGGCCTTCTTGCCGGGTCCGTTCCAGGCGTTGGCGGTCTTGAGTTCCGTCTTGCCTTCGGCGGCGGTCCATTTGTTCACGATGATGGCCTTGCGGAAGATCTTGTGTTCGCCCTTGAGAGCCTCGCGACGAAGCAGGACATCCTCATCGGCGATCCAGCCTTTCAGCGCCAGTTTGCCGCGCTTGGCGAGATCGCCGGCGAGATGGAAGGTCTTGCCGCCGGCTTCCTTGGTATCGGCGAGAAACAAGGCCTCGCCGTATTTGGCCGGGGTCAACACGGAAGCGTCCGCCTTGGGCGCGGCGCGGAAGGGGGAGCCTTCGGCGACGACCATGACGCGGATGAGCGATCCGTTTTCATCCTGCTTGGGGCGGTCGGGTTGGCCGGCGGGGTCGAATTCCGCGGCGATGGCCGCGTTGGTGAAGAGGGCCGCAGCCAGGGCGAGGGCGGCCGGGATCCGGATACGTGCATTGTCTGTCATGGGTGTGCGCATGCTGAAAAAGGCTGTTTGCTGGGCGATTGAATTCTTTGTGGAGCCGGGCGCCGGGTTCATCGCTTCGGCGCCGAGGGAACGAACTTTCCGATCTCCCCCTTCACCAGTTCCATCACATCGGCGATCTCCTTGCGGGAATGGTGGCGGAACAGGGTGTTGTCGCCGGTCATGCGGCGGACGCGATCCTGCAGGGCGGTCAGGTAGCGGGAGGTGGAGCCGTTTTCGATGACGAGCAGCCGGGCGTCGGCGAGACGCAGGGCGTCGATCAATTCCTGCACGGTTTCCCTGCCGGGCGCGTTGCCGACCGTTTCGCCGCCGGGGTTGTGCGGCATGATGCAGACGATGTTCCAGCCGCCGTGGGCCTCCAACCGCTGGGCGAGGGCGTTGTCGTCGTCCATCCTGCCGACGACTTCCGCGGCGTTCTTGGGCGTCATCATGCCGCTTCGCACGGCCTGGTCGCGGAAGCCGTTGAAGAAGAAGGAATAGAGGTCGAAGTCCGGGTCCTTGAAGTCGGCGGGCCGGACGGTGTCGTAGGGGCCGCGGTCGGCGCCGACGATCAACGGCGCCTTCAGGCCGTTCTGCGCGTCGATGCGATCGAACAACTCGTCCGCGATCTGATTGCGCAACTGAGTGAAGTTGGCCCAACGGCGGGCGGGGTCGAGAATGATGGCCAGGCCGCGTTGGGCGTCGTCGACCTTGGGGCGCAACTGCAGGGTGACGGCGCCGTTGTCGCGTTCGAGCGCTTCACGCAGCGCGGCGAGGTTGGCGAACTTTGCCGCGGTCGTCTGCCGGAAACCGGAAGCCTGAGCGCGGATCTCCAGGGGCTGGTCGACCAGCCGGGCCGCGAGCGCGCCGGAGACCGCGGCCTGCCAGCCGCCAATGCCTGATGAATTCCTTGGCAGACCCGCGCCGTTTGCGGAGATGCCGGTCGGTTTGTCGGCGGCCAGGAGTTGAATCTTCGCGTCTCCTGCTGCGAGGCTCTTGGTGAGCAGTCGCGCCTCGAAGACCACCGGTTCGCCGGGCAGCAGCGCCATGGCGTCGATGACGTTCAACGAGCTCTTGCTCTTCGGGTTGACGCGTTCCTTGAGCGCGTTCCAGGTCGAGTCGCCCCTGCGGCGGAAGAACAGGGGAAGCTCGCGGTTCACCTCGGGAAGCGCGGCGGTGGTGAGCGAGCCGTTGGCGTCGAAGGAGCCCATCGATTTGGGCGCGCCGGTTCCGGTGTTGAAGCCGAGTTCGTAGTCGGCGGGAACGACGCCGGGCGCATTGCGCGGAAGCAGCGCGAAGACGGCCGTAATGCCGACCGGCTTGGTCACCTTGACCAGGTTGGTCCTGGTGACGGTGACGACATTGGTCTTGGGCACGTTGACCACATTGGTGCGGGTCACCATGACAAGGTTGGTCTTGGGGACGTTCACCACGTTCGTGCGCGTCACCATGACGAGGTTGGTCTTTGGGACGCTGACGAGGTTGGTTTTCACCACCGTCACCAGATTGGTCATGGGAATGGTGACGATGTTGGTCCGGGTCACGACGGCGCCGCCGGTTGTCGTCATGGGCGCGGTCTTCTTCGGGGGCACCCATGAGGAAATGTCGCGATGACGGATGACGAGTTGCCGCTCGGCCGGATTCTGCGGATTGGTCGAGATCATCACGACGCGCGCGGAATGGCCGATGCGGATGCGGAACATGCGGTTGGCGGACGGGGCGGCGAGCACGACCTTGGAGCCGAGTTCCGCAAGGTTGGAGAAGGAGGCCGTGCGCGCGCTCCCGTCCGGCAGGACCTGGAGCAGAGGGCGGTCGTCGGTCAACTGGATGTCGACGGGACCGAAGGTGAGGTCCGCCTTGCTGATCGTGTCATTGTCCACCACGACGCTGATGGGCGTGCGGGTGGAGCGACCGCCCAGCACGGGGCCGGGTTGCAGGGAGATCGTTCCCACGAGACGGATGGTCGGGTTGTCCGGCGTGGAGGCGGGCGCCTTCACGTAGAAGGTGTCGCCGGCGTAGGACTGGATGGCGTAGTCGCTGTGATTGAACCGGAGCTCCACGGCGCGGCGCTTCTTCTGGAAATGCAGGGTCCAGAGCGTGCTGAAGTTGATGCCGGTGCGTTGGTTGACCGTGGCCCGGTACTCGAAGGTCTTGCCCTTGCGGCCCCGGAGTTGAAACGCCGTCCGCATTTCACGGAAGCGGTAGTTCGAGTTGTCCGCCCCGGTCTCGGAGGAGGGGAGACGATACTCGAGTCCGGGGTTCAGGGTGGTCGGCAGGTCGCAGTTGATGGGCTCCAGTTCGAGAATGATGTTGTACTCCGGCACGCGCGCCGCGGAGCCGCTGAGGGCGCCGGCAAAGAGCAGGATCAGAATCAAGGAGAAGAGTGTCGCGCGCGCGAATCGCGCAACCGGGACGGCTGCGTTACGGCTCCGGTTCGAAGGAAGAGTTTGGTCTGATGCGGCTGCGGCGGCTTGCGCGCTGCGCGTTTGTTCCGTGTTCATAAGCGGTAGTTATTTGCGGAGAACAAGCCTCGGGTCGAGCAATTTGATCTGCTTCGCGTCAAAGGGACCTCAACGCGTGCGCGGGTTGAAGCCGCAAGGCCAGCGACCCGCCCATCGTCACGGCAATCATGCAGAGGAGGAAGGTCCCGACGGCCGTATACCCAAGCGCGCGATCGCTCAATCGGGCCAGCGAACGGGTTTCGAGATCGAGCTTGAGCACGGCAGCCAGTCCTTCGGCGGCCCAACCGCCCAGCATGGACGCGGACGCGGCGGCGATGCCGAACGCGATCGCCCAGATCAACGCCGCCTGGAACAGGAAGGTGACCGCCACCTCCGTGTTGTTCGAGCCGAAGGCCTTGAAGATCCCGATCTCCTTCGTCTTGCGTTGGATGGTCTGCGCGAAGGACAGACCGATGCCGATCACCGACAGCACGCCCACGATCCCGATGATCGCCGCCAGCAGACCGCGCCCGAATTTCGAAAGCTGAATCAGCAGCAGGGCTTGGTCCTTGGCGCTGCTCTTCACGTTGAAGCCAAGGCCGTAGAGCGCGTCCGCCGCGGCGGGGACCTCCTCGACCCGCGAGACGTCCATGGAACAGTTCATGTAGCCTTTCAGGACCGAAGAGCCGGAGTCAGCGCGCAGCGGATCGGACCAGGCGATCTGGCGGGCCGCGTCGAACTTGATCTCGAGCTTTTCCGCCACCCGTTCCAGAAATCCCGTCCAACGCTCCTCGGCCCAAAGCGACCGGCTGCGGCGGGTGAGGTCGACGAACACGGATTCATCGACGCTTTCGACAACGCCGGTCACCCGGTTGTTCCGCAAGTAGCCCGCGACGTCAGACAGTTTCGCCTCCAACGATTCGCGCTCGATCGGAATGGGCCCCATCCGCACGCCTTCAAAATACGGCGTTGGCGACCATTGCTGGGAGCGGAAGGCGCGGCCGAAGGATTCAGTGATGACATACTCGCCGTAAGGCAGGGTGCTGGCGACGCCGACGACGCGCAGTTCCTCGTCGCGTTCGACGAGATCGCCGTTGAAGCGGCGCGCATACTTGACCCGGATCTTTCCATCGGTCTGCCGGAAGGTCTCCAGGTCGCCGTAGCCGAGGTGGGACAGGAGCCGCTCCGTGATCACGATCTGCCCTTCGCCATCGCCGGTGAATTCCACGATGCCGCCCGGCGATGTCGGCCGCGCTTCGAGATTGGCGAGCAGGGGGTCGCCATTCTGGAGGATCTGGCCGGTGGTGTGGCCGCGTTTGTCGGCGAGCCCCTCGGAATCGAGCAGCCACAACTGCATGTCGGACCAGCCGTAGGCGCCCTTGACGACGAAGGGCGTTTCGGACCCGACTGCTTCCGAAAACGGACCGCTGAGGAAGGCCAGTTCGCGTGGGTTGATGAGCTTGGTGTCGAAACGTTCCTCGTCCTCAAGCGCCGGCAATTGATCCTGAAAGGGGCGGGCCAGTCGCGTGAATTCCGGCGCGCCGCCTGACTGCTTGGCAAAGGTGATCCGGGTGGCCAGGGGATTCTCGCTGATGTTCTCCCGGATCCAGCGGATGCCGCCCTCGTAGATCGACGCCACCACCAGGATCGTGACGATCGACACGGTCACCGTGAGGATGTTCAGGGCGGGCGTCATCCAGTGCTTGAGGCAATGCGCGAAGGAGGCGAAGCGCTCACGCCCGGAGGCGCCATAGAACGACATGGGAAACATGTCGATCACGGCGTGCCAGAGAAAATAAAGCGTGCGCTTCATGGAGTGGTTTGCGGCGGCTTGCGAAACGCGAAGTGTCGAGGCGAGGCAAACTTGCGGTCAACAAGTTTCGGGGCGGCTCCGGCGGCTACCTTCCCCGCCCCCTTCGCATTTCTCCTTTGCGGTTCGCGCGCTGGGCGGAATACTCCGCGCATGTTGAAGCAGCTTCGAGATATCCTTTTCACATTCGCCTTGATCGGCGCGGTTTCCGTATGCGCCGCCGCCAACAAGCGCCCCAACATCCTCTTCTGCATCGCCGATGACTGGGGGTGGCCGCACGCCGGCGCCTACGGCGATCCGGTGGTCAAGACGCCGGCCTTTGACCGCATCGCCCGCGAAGGCATCCTGTTTCATCACGCCTATATTTCCTCGCCCTCCTGCACGCCTTCGCGCAACGCTATCCTTACAGGCCAATACCATTGGCGGCTCGGCCCCGGCGCGAATCTCTGGAGCACGCTCGATACGAAGCACCAGACCTACCCGCTGCTGTTGGAGAAGAACGGGTATCACGTCGGGCATTGGCGGAAATCCTGGGGCCCTGGCAAGCTGGACAACTGGGGCAAGCAACATCCTGCGGGGAAGAATTACCGGAACTTCGACGCCTTTCTTGCGGAGCGTCCCAAGGACAAGCCCTTCTGCTTCTGGCTCGGCGCCAGCGATCCACATCGCCCCTACAAGGCCGGGACCGGCGTGGAAAGCGGAATGGACATCAGCAAGATCAAGCTCTTCGAGCACTACCCCGACAACGAAACCATCCGCAGCGATGTCGCGGACTATTATTTCGAGGTCCAGCGCTTCGACAACGACGTCGCCGAAGCGATGGCCAAGCTGGAGAAGCTCGGGTTGTTGGAAGACACCATCGTCGTGATGACGGGCGATCACGGAATGCCCTTTCCGCGCTGCAAGGGAAACCTCTATGACTCCGGCGCGCGCGTGCCCCTGGCCGTCCGTTGGCCGAAGGCCGTTCAACCGAAGCGCGTGGTGGACGACTTCATCAGCACGACCGATCTCGCGCCGACCTTCCTCCACGCGGCGGGCGTCAAGATTCCCCAGGCCGTGACGGGCCGCAGCCTGTTGCCGATATTCCGCTCGGGCAAGTCAGGGCGCATTGAGTCCGCGCGCGGCCATGTGCTGATCGGCAAGGAGCGGCACGTCGCGGCGCAGGAGGCTCCCGACTCCGGCGGCACGCCCATGCGCGGCATCCGCAATCACGACTACCTGCTCATCAAGAATTACCGCACAGACCGCTGGCCCGCCGGCACCCCGAACTACGCGAAGGCCTTCCTCCCGGGCGCCTGGTTTGGCGACTGCGACAACGGCCCCGCCAAGACCGTCATCGTCGACAATCGGGGCAAGGACGAGGAATCCCGCTTCAAATACGAACTCTCCTTCGGCAAGCGCCCGGAGCTGGAGCTTTACGACTGCCGCATTGATCCCGGCCAGACCAACAACATCGCCGCCTTCCCCGCCAAGCGTCCCATCGTGCAGAAGTTGCTGAAGCAGATGCGCGGGGAGTTGCTGGCGACGAACGACCCGCGCGAACAGGGAGTGGGAGACCAGACCTTCGATCCCGTCCCCTATCTGGGAGGAACGCCGACGCATCCCGATTTCAAGCGGCCGGGCAAAGGGAAGACAAAGGGCAAACGTAAGGGGAAGAAGTAGGAATTGGCATCCCGCCCGCCTCCCCGGTTGTCTGTCCCGCAAGCATGGCGCCCGGCAAAGGTTGAGGTTGTGCTTTGGTCGCTGTTGGGCTAGTGGAAGCCTTTTCGTTCCCCGTTCGCCTGGCTGTGAAGAATCTCAAGAACATCCTGAAGTTTGGTCTGCCGTTTCTGCGTCATTATTGGCGCCGCTTCATACTGGCCATTTTTCTCGGGGTCCTGTTCGGCCTGTCGCACGGCCTCATTCTGGGCGGGGTGAAAACGCTTGTCGGGCGCATGGAACTTCCGTCGAACCGGCCGCCGGCCGAGGTCGCCGCGCAGAATGGGGAACGGAGTTCGACGCTGCTCGACGGCGTGGGCGACGCCATCGGGATCGACGCGGAACAATGGAAACAGCGCTACGAACAGACGGTCGATGAATGGCTGCCCCGCCCCGGACGCGAGGTCGGCCTCAGGGAGGCGGTCGGACTGCTGTTGTTGCTGCCCCTGCTCGTGGCCTCGCGCGGATTTCTCGGCTACGCCAGCAGCTACCTGATGGGCTGGGTCAGCACTCGGGTCATCAACGACATGCGCGTCCATGTGCTGGAGAAGATCAACATGCTGTCGCTCGACTTCTTCAACCGCTCCCAGTCCGGCGACCTGATGACCCGCATCAACGGCGACACGATGATGCTCTACCGGGCCCTGAATCTCGGGCTTTCCGACATCGTGAAGGAGCCGATCACCGTCCTGGTCGTGGCGGCCTTCCTGTTCATCAACGACTGGAAACTGACGCTCACCTTCCTGACGGTGGTCCCGGTGATCCTGCTGCCGTTGCTCATTCTGGGCCGCAAGGTGCGCAAGGCCAGCAAGGGCAAGGTCAAGGCCGGCGTCGCGCAGTCCAACCTGCTCATCGAAATGCTGGCCGGCATCCGGGTCGTGAAGGCCTTCTGCATGGAGGGCTACCGCATCAACCGCTTCCGCAAGTTGAGCGGCAAGATCATCCACAACGACATGAAGGCCATCCAGGCCCAACAACTGGTCAACCCCGTGCTTGAGACCATCGTGGCCGTGGCCTTTGCGCTGTTCCTGATCTTTGTCTTCAAGTCGGGCCGCGACCTTGAGGAAATGGTCGCCTTCGCTGTCGGCCTCGGACTGGCTTACGATCCCATCAAGAAGATCTCCCGGCTGCACATGCTCTTCTCCCAGGCCAGCGTGGGCGTGGATCGCCTGAAGGAGATCTTCGACCAGAAGGCGACAGTCGTGGAGCCGGCGACCGTGAAGGAAATCGAATCCTCCGCCGGCAATGTGACCTTCGAGGGCGTTGGTTTTGCCTACGACGACACGCCCGTCCTGCAGGACGTCAATCTGGAGATCAAGGCGGGCGAGCGGATCGGCATCGCCGGCGAGAGCGGCTCCGGCAAGAGCACCTTGATCAATCTCGTGTTCCGTTTCTTTGATCCCACCGAAGGCCGCGTCACCCTGGGCGGGGTCGATCTACGGGAACTGCGCACCGGGGATCTGCGGCAGCATCTGGCGCTGGTCAGTCAGGAGATCGTGTTGTTCGACATGACCGTCGCCGAGAACATCGCCTGCGGCCGCCACGACGCGACGCGGGAGGAAATCGTCGCCGCGGCCAAGGCCGCGCATGCGCATGAATTCATCGAACGAATGGAGGACGGCTACGACACCAACGTCGGCGAACAGGGCGTCAAGCTGTCCGGCGGCCAACGCCAACGCCTTTCCATCGCCCGCGCCTTTGTCCGGGACGCGCCGGTCCTGGCGCTCGACGAAGCGACCGCGGCCCTCGATTCGGATGCGGAACGGGAGGTGCAGCGCGCGGTCGATGAACTCGCGGAGCACCGCACCGTCCTCTGCATCGCGCACCGGCTCTCCACCCTGGCCAACATGGACCGCATCGTCGTCCTGTCCAAGGGCCGCATCGTGGAAACCGGATCGTATGAGGAGCTTGTCAGAAAGGGCGGTGTGTTTGCGGCCATGGCCGCCAAGCAGGGGATCCGGGCCGAAGATCTTTGATCGGCCAAACCCGTGGAATCGGACGGGAGTCCGATCCATTCAGACCGCTTCGTCGGGAAAGGCGGCCGAGGCTATGAAGCTGGGGAAATCGAGGCGTCGTAGATTTGTTCCAACCGGTCGAGCATGTGATCCAGGCTGTGCTCCCGCTCGACCAGACTCCGCCCGGCATTCCGGAACCGTTCGGTCGCTTCCCGGTCCCGCAATGTCGCCTCGATGGCGTCCGCCAAAGCCCCGGCATTCTTGGCCGGCACAATGCGCCCGGTCTCATCCGGGCGGATGATCTCCGGAATGCCGCCGGCGTCGCTGCCCACGACCGGCGTCCGGCAGGCCAACGCCTGCAGGCCGATCTGGGGGACGCCCTCATGTCCAGTCGAGGGAATCGCCAAGGCATCCAACGCCCGCAGGACCGCGGGCACGTCCTCGCGATGCCCGGTCAATGTCACGTCGTCGCCGAGTTTCAAGTCGGCGATCTTCGCCTCGATGTTCTCCTGTTGCGGGCCCTCCCCCACGATCACGAATTGCGCCTTCACGCCGCAGTCCTTCAGGAGACGAGCCGCTTCCAGAAAGAACGGATGCCCCTTCCATGACCGCAACACGGAGACCATCCCGACCAGCGGCCCTTCGCTCTCCGTCAATCCCGCCTTCTCTCCGTCCGGGTTGAATCGCTCCAGATCGATGCCCGTTGCGACGGTCGAAGCCCGCTCTTCAGCGAGACCGAATGTTTCCATCAGGTTGGCCGTGATCTTGTCGCTGGTCGTGATCACATGATCGGCGAGGGTCGTGAAGGCGTGCCGGCTGGCCCAGCGTTTCGGATAGGTCACGTCGATGTGCCGCGACCGGATCAACAACGGCGTCCCGGCCAGTCGCGCCGCGGCTCCAACCACGTAGCCGTCCCGCGAACTGTGGGTATTCACCACCTGGACCCGGTTCGCGCGCAGCCAGTTCTTCAGGCGGAATGCGTTGATAGGATAGCGGACCTTCTTGACGTCGAGATGCTTGACCGTGATCCCCGCCTCTTGCGCGCGCTGGAAGACGACGCTCGTTTCAGGAGCCAGCAGCGCGGTCCAGGCGCCGCGCTTCCGGAACCCGACCAACTCGGCGAATACGCGGTGTTCCTGGCCGCCCCATCCGAGCGAGGCCTCGGAGTGGACGATGCGCCATGGCTCCTTCGCGCTCATGAATCCTTGCCGGCCTTGCGCGCGCGACGCTTCTGCAGGCTCAGGTCCCATTGCAGGATGGGCGAGCAAAGTCGCGCCCAAAGACGGTCCACCGCCGTCACCTCGCTCTTCCCGCCGTCGCGCTCCTTGCGGAGGCACAGCAGGCTGTCCGCCTGTCCGACGCGCGTGAAATGAGGATTGCGCCGGAGGAACCGGTCGATCGGCCAGCGCACGCCCTTGAAACGCGGCGCGTAGTCATGGAAGCAGGCGATGCCCCCGACATTGAGCAGGCGCATCCAGCGCAGATCATCCATCACGTAACGGATCTTGTGCGAGGCGTCGACCAGGATGAAATCGAAGCGATCGCCCGCGGCCTCGGCCTCGGCAAAGGCCGCGTCGCTGCTCCTGATCCGGAAATCGACCTCGTCCGCGTTCAATCCGTTGTCCGCCAGGTTGCGCTTCACGATCCCCTCCTGGTCGGGAAAGTAGGCCATGGTGTCGACCACCGAGAAGCGGGGGCGCGCCTCGTCCGGATACAGCTTCATCATGAAGCAGAGCGTGCCGCCCGCGGCCGTCCCGATCTCCAGGCGCCCGCCCTTGAGGTCGGCGTCCGGGATCCACGACGCCAACGCCGACAATTCCTTGTCGGTCATTTCGGGTTTGAGCGTGGTGGCGGAGGCGCGTGTTCCCATGGGGCAATCGTGGATTCGCTGGCCGCAGACGATGCTTTGCCCCACGGTTCGAAGCAATCTTTTCCCGGCGGCGGCTTGCCAATGATTGCGCGCCGTTTCTATAGTCAGCCCGGTGTCAGACCAAGCCACAACCCAATCCGCCAGCTCCGACGATTTCCGCGCGGAACGAAAACGTCAGCGCAACCGGTGGGCCGACCTCAGGAACAGCGTCGCGAAGGCCCTGAGCAGCGTCGCGCCCGGCGCGTTCGGTCGGCTCTACAATCAGGTCGAACCCTACAGCATGATGAGCTTTGCCCGATTGAGGGGCATCCACTCGGGCGTCTGTGAGGTGATCGACAAGAACATCCCCGGCGACCTTGTCGAATGCGGCACCGCCCGCGGCGGCTGCGCGGCGCTGATGGGATTGACCTGCCGGCAGAAGAACGCCTCCCGGAATCTCTGGATCTTCGACACCTTTGAAGGGCTTCCCTCCCCCAGCGAGGACGATCCGGACTACGAACTCGCAAAAGCGCGCGAAGGCACCTGTCGCGGGGAATATGACGAAGTCCGCGGACTGTTGGAAAAGCTGAGCGCCCTGGACGGCGCCACCCTGGTGAAGGGCCTCTTTCAGGACACCGTGCCCGGCTCCGAGGTGAAGAACATCGCCCTGCTCCATCTGGACGGCGACTGGTACGACAGCACCAAGGTCTGCCTGGAAAATCTCTACGACAAGGTCAGCCCCGGCGGCGTGATCCAGGTGGACGATTACGGCCATTGGGCCGGCGCGCGCAAGGCATTGCACGAATTCTTCGATCAACGGGGAATCAATCCGGAGCTTCGCTACCTCGACTACACCGGCCGGCAGTTCGTCAAACCATGATGCCGGTCCTTCGTCCGTCGCGATCCGCGAACGGCGAACCACGAACTACTCCCCCTTGACGGCCTCGATCATCAGGTGTCGGCTGAGCAGGCTCTGCTTCGATCCAGCCTGCCGCCAGAATTCCCGCTCTTCCTCCGTTTGCGCCTTCTTCAACTTCCCGTTGCAATACCATTTGGCGGGCAGCCCGAGCAGCGGCTCGAAGAAGTGCTTTGCCTTGGACAAGGGCTCCGGAATCAGCCGCGGCGCCTGGAATCCCGCCAGCTTCAGGAAGACATAGAGCTGGGGGTAGGTCCAAGGCGTGATGTGCATGTGCGTGCCCGGCTTCACCTTGTCCGCAAGAGGCGGAAACGACGGGAAGAATCCCCGGAATGCAAACTGCATGCGCGATTGGGGAAACCAGACATTGGGCGTGGTCACGATCAGGCTGCCCCCGTCCTTCAACGCGCGATGAAAATGCCTCAGGAGGAGCAGCGGACTGCCCACATGCTCGATGCCTTCGCAGCAGCAGATCAGGTCATAGCCGGCGCAATCCGCGGGCAATCCCTCGTCCAGATCATGCTTCCAGAAGTTGCGATAGCCCGGAGCCTCCTCCTCGTAGAGATCGATGCCGTCCACCGCGATGCCGTCCCCCAGCTTTTCCGAAAGCCAACCGCCGCCGGCCGGAGCGTCGAGGACGGTCTTGAACGTCCGGTCGCCAAGGTGGGCAATCAACGCGTCTTTGGAGGTTGGATGCATGCGGCGGCGAAACTAGCGGCGGCGCGTCCGCAAATCAATCGGCGTATGAGCGAGGTCCGTTCCCCGGCCCCCGCAGATGCGGCGCCAACAACCCGACGTAATGCCGGGTGAATTCCTGTTTGAATTCCGGCGCGACATGATCCGCCGAATCGCCGATCTTCTCCAGGGGGATCACCGTGATGTCCGGCACGTTGATCACTCCGGTCTCCTCCAGTCTCCTGTTCACTTCGGCCGTGTAGTCGTCAGATGCCCGGGCCATTCCTTCGTAGATCGGCCCGTGCGCGTGAATCACCCGGATGTTCCGGGCCTTGCAATAAGCGAGCAGCTTCAGCAGGAAGCGGGGCTTGTCGTCGATGATCTGCGATGGCGTCAAGCCGGGGTATTCCCGCGGATCGATCGGATCACCCTGTTCGACGTAGTCGGATACAATCTCGAAGCGGCGTTTCCCGAAACCGAGCAGGCTCCTGATCGTCGCCTTGAAATTGCCCGACGAGAGGATCATGTCGTAGAAGGCGGCCAGAGATCTGGAGCGTTCCCCGCCCTCGAGTTCCTGGAGATCCGGAATGCCCGACGCCGTCAGCAGGTAGCCTCCGAACGAGGATCCCCGCGAGAAGGTGTCGAGCGTCGACATCACCACCACGTTCCGCACCGGGTTGCCCTCCATCTTCTTCAACATGTTGTAGGCTCCGGCGTAGCCGTAGAGTCCGGTGAGCGCGAGGTTTGCGGACTTTGTCCCGGCGAGTTCCGAGAACAGTTCGGCGTCAATGGAATTGCCCATTGAGCTGTCGCCCACAAACACTGTCTCGATGTCCTCGAGTTCCCGGGTCTTCTCCTCCTGATACCGGTAGAGGATCTGGTAGCCGAACTGTTCGTCAAAGAAGACGCTCCAGACTCCCAGCGCGCTGATTGCAGACAACAATCCGAACCCGGTCGCCACTGAAAGCAGAAAGTAGCGCCGGGACGACAGCTTTCGCCCGAACATCCTCAGCGTCGCGCCAACCGCACGGGCCAGCGGCCGGGGAAGGCGCGAACAAAGTCCGGGGTTTTCCTGGGATTGATCCATGCCGCTCAGAAGTTGAAATACAGGAAATCGCCGCCCTTGGAGATGCCGATGGCGGCATAGGCGAACAGTGCGCCGGTCAACAGGCTCCAGCCCAGCGATTGCGAATGGGTCAGCCCGCGAAAAGGCGACAGGTCGCCGGTCGGCTCCGGCTCCTCCAGGATGGGGCGGCTGTGTCTCATGATCTGCTGCGTGTTGGGCAGGAGCCAGGCGATGCCGGCCGTCAGCGCAATCAGTCCAAACGCGTCGTCCCATTCGGCCAGGTGATTCACCGAGAACTCGGAGAGCCCCAGGCCGCCCTGGCCGGCCATCGCCTTCAAGACGGCCACCGCGCCCTCGAAGCTCACAGCCCGGAACAGGACCCAGCCCGCGACAACCGCAAGAAACGTCACGACACGGAACACCGCCCCGGAAAACGCCGACCGGACGGCGACATCCTGTCTCCCCTCCCCCGCGAAACGGCGCCATGCGTGGTTCGCCATCAGATAGATTCCGTGAAGCGCCCCCCAGGCGACGAAGGTCCATCCCGCGCCGTGCCACAACCCGCCCAGCAGCATGGTGGCAAACACATTCAGGTAACGCCGCGGTTCGCCGTGGCGGTTGCCTCCGAGCGGGATGTAGATGTGGTCGCGGAGAAACCGCGACAACGTGATATGCCAACGCCGCCAGAATTCGATGATGCTGTCAGCCTTGTAGGGGGAGTTGAAGTTCTGGGGAAGCCGGATGCCGAACAACCCAGCCAGGCCGATCGCCATGTCCGAATACCCGGAGAAATCGAAATAGAGTTGAAACGTGTAGGCCAGCGCGCCCCCCCAGGCCTCGATCGCCGACAACGCCACGCCGTTCTCCGCGCCGGCAAACACCGGGTTCGCATAGTCCGCCAGGCCGTCGGCCAGGATGACCTTCTTGAACAACCCGAACGTGAAGATCGTGAAGCCCGTCGCCAGATTGGCGTGGTCCAACCGAAACGCGGAGTCCCGCTCGAACTGCGGCATCATCTCGCGATGATGCACGATCGGACCGGCAATCAACTGCGGAAAGAAGGTCACGAACAGACAGTAGTGCGAAAAGGCATATTCGCCGGACCGGTCGTGGTGACAGTCCACCAGGTAGGCGATCTGCTGAAAGGTGAAGAAGGAGATGGCGAGCGGCAGCAGGATCTCCGGCGGATTCCAGCCCAGACCAAAGGCGCGATTCAGGTTGATCACGAAGAAGCCCGCGTATTTGTACCAACCCAACAACGCAAGGTTCGCCGCCACGCCCAACAACATGAGAAAGCGCCCGGCCGGACTCTTCTGGATCAGCCGGCCCAGCGCAAAGTTGAAGAGCATGGAACAGACGATGATTGCGAGGTAGGCCGGCTTCCACCATGCGTAGAAGAACAACGACGCGCAGACCAGCCAGGCAATGGCCGCCTCCTTCCGCCCTCGCGAACCAATCAGGAAGAATCCCATCAGCGTCAGGGGCAGGAACAGAAAGAGAAATACGTAGGAGCTGAAAAGCATTCGGATTCGCCGCGTCTGCGCGCGCGCAGGTTAGCGATGATCGCGGACGCAGGCAATCGTGACGTGGAGGCTGATTCCCCGCGGGCGGCCCCGGATTCCCCTCCCCAAAAATGCGGCTCCGGAACATGACGCTTGATTTGTCCGGCGGACCTACGCACGGTCCCCGGCGTCGATTTCCGCGGCGAACATCATGGAATTCTACGGCCAACATCAGGAAGACCGGCTTGCCTACCGCTACCTCAAGCGGTTGCCGCAGGATCGTCTGCACAAAACCTTCGTCGACATCGGCGCCTACGACGGTCGGCATCTCAGCAACACCTATCTTTTCGAACAACTCGGGTGGACGGGCGTGTGCGTCGAGCCCGACGCCGAGGCCTTCAGCCAGTTGAAGGAGAACCGCAAGTGCGTCTGCATCCACTCGGCCTGCAGCGATCATGAGGGCTCCATCGATTTCTACACCCACCCTGGTCGCCCCATGGGCACGACCAACGTCGACGCCGTTGAGAAACTGGCCACCGGCTGGGTGAAGAAGTTTGAACCCGAGCTGGTCAAGAATGTCCCCTGCCAACGATTGGACAAGATTCTCGAGGATCACGGCTTCAGGGAGATCGACTTCGTGAGCATTGATGTCGATGGCGCCGAGCTCCAGGTGCTGAGCGGATTCGACCTCAAGCGCGCCCAGCCAAAATTGATCTGCATCGAAACGAACCTGAAGAAGGTCGAGCAGAACAAGTGGTCAAGGGAGCACGTCGACGAGATCGACCGGATCATCAGCGCGGAGGGATATCGCGTGTTTGCGGTCTCGGGGCCCAATTCGTTCTACGCCAAGGATCGCCGCCCCTGGATGACGCGCCTGCTGATGGCGCTGGGATTGTAGGCCGGGTCGCGTCAGGCGAAGCGCAGTTCCTCGCGCACAAACACCGCGTCGGCGTAGGCCAGCCGCCCCTGCGGCGGCAGTCGGGTCTGATCGGCGAATTCGAGGAAGCGAAACCCGTGCCCGGCCAGCAGGTTTGCCAGCGTGAGGAGATCGGCCTGTCCCTGGTAGAGTTTCTCGAAGAGGACCTCCGTCATCACCACGGCCGTCTGCTTGAGCGTATTGGCCGCCCCCTTGAGGACGCTGGCCTCAAATCCCTGCACATCCAGTTTCAGAAGCGCGTCGCCCCGTCTCTCGATATCCAGCGCGTCGAGCGTTTCGAGTTGGACGGGAGTCTTGCGGGCGTGGGCGGCGTCCGGCCACAATTCGCCCAGACGCTTCTCCATGGGGAGCAGGCTGCTGGTCGGGGCGTAGTCGTTCTGGAACATCTCCACCGTTCCCCGGGAATCCCCCAACGCCATCGCATGAACCCGCATGCCCGGATTCTCCCCGGCGACCTTCCGCAAGGGGGGCTGGCAGACTTCAAGCGGTTCGAAGGCGTGCACGATCGCCTCGGGAAAACACTTTGACGCGATGCGCGCAAACTCCCCGCGGTTGGCTCCGACATCGTAGATCGTCCCGATCTCGGCCAGTTCGCGCACGCGCTGGAAGAGCTGGACAAGATGCAGCGGAGCCCCGAGCCGGCGCGCATCGGCATGTCCCGGCGCGTCGAGGCGGTCCGCAATCTTTCGAAGTTAGCTGGCGGGTCCCATGGCGGAGGTGGCTATCCCCAAAACCGGGAGAATTAACGCAGCCAAAGGCGCGCGGTCTGGACGGTGGAGTGACGATCGCGGACCGCCTCGTGACCCGCGATCGCGAGATCTCGCAGCGCCTCGGGCGCATCCCACATCGTCGCCAGTTGGCGGCTCCAGGCGCGCGCATCGCCGGCCAAAGGACCGCCGAATTCGCCCAGGAATTCCACGACGTCCGGCGCGCGCAGATCGCCAATGGCCGGAACACCCAACGCGTAGAGGCAGCGCACGCGCGAGGCGGGCTTGAGCCAGCTCAACCGGACGCTCGACTTCGCCGGAACAAATCCCAGCCGCGCCCTTGACGCGCTGGCGAACAGCTGTTTCTTCGACCAGGGCAGGAACTTCACCGTCAGTTCGCCCCAGGCCTCCTCGCGGGCTTCGTCCTGTCCGCTCACCACGTGAAGCTCGACGTCGCGCGTCGCGGCAAACCGCTCCAGCGCCGGGCGCATTTCGAGCAACGGAGGCAGGCTCCACTTCCCGCCGTGCCACATCAGGACATTGCCCCGTTCTGCTGGCGGCGTCTTCAGATTCCCCTCGCCCCATGCCACGTAGTCCAAAGGCTCCGATTCCCCCAGAAAGGAGACCTCACGATGACCGAAGCCCAGCATGGCGGCCATGGTTCGGGACGGCGCAACGACAACCGAGTCGAACCGTTTCAACCCGTCCCAGAAATAGTGCTTCATGTCGCAGATCAGGAACACTTTTCGCGGACGCCCCACGATCTTGCACCGGTCCGGCACGGCCTTGAAACAGACCAGCCAATCGACCGGCGTAACAGGCAGTTCCTCCGAGGCGGTGACGACCCAATCAAGGCCGGCCTGCGCGATTTCGTCCCTAAGTGTGGGGAGCATGTCGTGGACAATGACATTGGCGCCCGGACTCGGCAGCGGCGCCCAGAAGTGAATGCGCAATCCTTGGGGCGCGGACTCCGCCGAAGAAAGCGGTTGCTTGTCGATTTCGGCAAAGCCGCCACGCCCGAAACCGAGGCGGGCGGCGTAGAGCGCGCTGTAGAAACGCGCCTTGCTGAAGAACTTCGTCATCCGATCAGGCCTTGGAGATCAGTCCCAGCCCGATGGCGCGCCGTTCGCTGTCCGTCTCGACAAATTCCTCGTGTCGATACTCCGTCTTCAACTCCTGCCAGAACCGGTGAACCTCAATATCCGGTTGCTCCGGTCGATGATGGATGTCATGAAAGGCGATCATGCCGCCTTGGCGAACGAACGGGGAGTAATGTTCGAAGTCCTTCTTCACACCCTCGTAACTGTGATCGCCGTCAATGAACAGGAAGTCGAGTTCCCCCGCGCCGAGCGTCCGGCGAAACTCCTCCCGCACGGCGCTGTCGTGGGAGCTGCCGCGAATGCAGTCGAGCCGTTGGCCCGGTTTGCGGAAGGACTGAAAGAAGGGCAGGCTCTTCTCGCTGTAGCCTCCGCCGAACTGGCCGCCCGGGAGGTCCACGCTGATGATGTGGGCGGCGGACTCGGCCAACTGACACCAGATGAACAGCGTCCCGCCCTTGAAGGTCCCGATCTCACAGACGCGCCGCAAAGGCTGTTTGCGAAGTTCCCGGACCAGCCCGGACAACTCGACCATGTTCTGCTTCAGCTTCAGGGTCTGGTAATAACCCTTCCCTTTGAACAGGAACGGAATGGCCATCATCATCTCATCACCCGGCAGTTCCAGGCGCATTCTCGATAGTTCAGCCTCGGCCTCGGCGAGGTGGTCGCGCCACAGGAATCGCTTGGCCAGACTGTCCTGAAGGCGCGCAAAAGGACGGAGGATGGGGTTCTTCATGGGGCGGGGCGCTGAATCAAGAATCTATTCCGTGGGAGGGAAACAGGCGTCTGGGGAATGCGGGGTCTGCAGCCACGTCCACGCCGATCAAAGGTAGCCGTAACGGAGCAGGGCAAGATGCTCAAGCTCCAGGACGCGTTGCTTCAACTCCGGGTCCCACTCGACTTTCTGCCTGGGGACGGGGCTGACTCCGACCTCCTTGAAATCCCGGACAAAACCCTCATCAAACGTGAGATTCAACCGTTTCAGGACTGAGACCAGGTCGTCGCGCAACGACTCCTGTCGCCCGACGAACTCCACCTGCGGTTTCGCAAATTCAGAATACATCTCCGAAACGAAACCCGGACGCTTCTCCAGCGCGTTGCGGATGAAGCCGTCAAAATCCTCCGATCGGCATCCGTTCAACGGGCAGCACGGATGCCACGCCAACACATCCTTGTCGCTTCCCCAATCCCGCCAGTCGCAGGCGGGTTGGGTCTGATACTTGAACCAGGACTCGTACCAACTGAGGGGGTGCCTCACGAAGCAGAACATGAAAGGTTTCGGCTTCAGGACGGAGGAGGCGCGGGCGCGTTCCATCATGCCCAGACGCTTGCCGCTGCGTCCATCGAAGGGGGAGACGAGCCGGTCGAGATTGGAATGCTTGGAACCGATCGCGCCTTCGACCAGTCCGCACTCGCGCAACACGGCGGTCACCCAATTGCCGCCCGTTTTCGGAATGTGCAGGAAAACCGCCCCGCCTTTGAGGATCAACGCCATGGTCTGCCTTGCTTCAATCGTCGCCGGACGAGGCCCCCTGCGGACGGCCCTTGGTCATGTGGAAGATTGAGCCCTCGGGATACTGCCAATAGGCGCTCCCCCGATAAGGCGTGTTGACCGGCGTCGCTTCCGGATGCGCCGCGAGAAAGTCCAGAATCGAGTTCTTCACCTCGTTCCCTTCGTAGCAGTCGTGCAGGACAATGTGCCCGCCCGGCTCAAGGCCCTCATACCAGTTCTGCAGATCCGCCGTGCAGCCGTCGTAGGAATGATCGCCGTCGATCCAGAGCAGGTCATATCCCTTGATCTGCGGATACATGGTGTTTTGCGAATCGCCGACGATCAGGTCCACGTTCCCGCCGACGCCGAACGTGTCCATGAAGCCGCGCAGGCGCGCATCGTCCTTGGGGGCGATGTCGATGCTGTAGATCGGCGCGTCCGCATTGGCGCAGCTCATCAGAAAGGCGCTGCCGCCGTGGTAGCGGCCGGTCTCCAGGATTCCCTTCCGCGACCGGCTCGCGAGGTTGA
>JAYPGD010000011.1:7862-27494 GCA_038126655.1 Verrucomicrobiales bacterium | reverse complement strand
GCGAGCGTGAGATCGCTGCCCTTGCTCATGATGGAGAAGAAGATGTAGGCCGCGCCGCGCTCCTGCTGACTGAGGACGACCGACGGGTTGAGTTCGTTGGAATAGTCCGTCGTCTGGAGGGCTGAGGACTGAGTCACCACGAGGTCCATCTGACCATCCGCGTTGAAGTCGCCCGCGGTGGCGGAGAGGTTGCCGATCAGGGTCGTGGCGCCGAAGGCTTCGGCGGCGATTTGGCGGATCTTGAAGCTGGCGGCGGAATCGGTCAGGCGCACGATTGATCCTTCGGGGCCGTATTTCGCCGTGCCGAAGAACACCAGCACGCCGCCTTGGGCGAGGAAGTTGTCCTCACGGGTGCGGCTCAGGGCAAAGTCGTCGAAGCCGTCGCCATTGAGGTCGCCGAGGGCGTAGGCGCCGCCGCCGAGCGAGGTTCCGGACACCATGGCTCCGCCGTCGCGGATCAACTGGAGCGCGGCCGGCGCAGCGACATCCTGGCCGGGCAGGATGAAGGTTGTGGCGGTGGTGGGCGGATCTGTCGGCGTCGGATTCGGATGGTCGTAGCGCGTAAGACTGAATGCAATATCCTCCAGGCCGTCGCCGTTGACATCGCCGATGGCGGTCGCGTCGAGATCCTCCGGCGCGAACGCAAACTCGAGATCCCAGCTCTTGAGTGTTCCGATGAGGCTGGTGCCGACCTCGTCGTAGATGCGCAACTGCCACTCGCCGACGGCATCCTCGCCTTGGAAGGCGCTGAGAGATTGCTTCGGTGAGAAGACGCTGGTGTAAGGCGCCGAGCCTCCGGACAAGGCTGCGCCCCCGTCGTTGAACTCGATGTCGGTCACGGTCATTCCGCTGAGATCGTTCTGCTGGACCAGGTCCACCGCCGTGCCCTCGGGCGAGTAGAGTTCCAAGCGCAGGTTCGCAAGCTTGGGATAATCCAGCGACACCCGGACATTCACATCCGACACGGCGCCCGGGACGCCATTCACATCGAGGCGCGCCACCGAGGGATTCGTGGTGATGTTCAGTTTCCAGCTGTTCAGCGTGCCGCTGTAGTCGCCGGCCTCGTTCGTGATCTTGAGGGTCCACACGCCGTTGGGATCGAGTCCGCGGAGGCTGTTGAGAGTGCCGGCGTCCGGTTTGACAATGGCGGAGAACGGCGTGTTGTTCTCCAGGACAACGCCGTCCTCCTGACTGAAGGTGATGCCGGAGAAGTTGGCGCCGTCGCGGCTCGCGCTTTCATTGAAGAGGGTGATCGTGCGTGTTTGGGCAACGCCGGCCAGGTCCTTGCCGTTGTATTCCAGAATGAACTCCAGACCGCCGACATCCGGGTGGGTCACGTCGAGCACGACATCCACATCGTTGATCTCGCCGACCAGGTTCTCGGTCGTGATGACCGAGCTGATGGTGTCATCGGTCTTGGCCAAGGCCTCGGCAAAGTAGAGGAATCCCGCGGACTCGCTCTTACTGGAGAGTTTCAAGGTCCAGTTGCCGACCCAGTCAAGTTTGGACGCGGTCCCCGGATTGTTGACCGCGTCGATCTTGGTGTTCCAGTCGGCAAAGCTGGTATCGGGCTGCACCGTCTCGTAGTAGGGCAGGACAACGGGCGTAGCCAAAGCCTGCCCGACGGTATCGAACCAGTTGTACCAGACCCAGTTGCCGGCAAGGTCGTTGAAATCAAAGAGCGCGAACGTGGTGGAACCATCGGGCGCGACCATTTCGGCCTTCAAATCGGAAAGGTTCGGATGATACAGGGCCAGGCGGAAATCAATGTCCGTCAGTTCGCCGGTCCGGCCATTGGCGGCGAGAGGCACCTGGCTGTTTGTCACCGCCGCCGCGGGTTCCGCCTTGACGACCAACTGCCAGTCGACGAGCGCGCCCTGGTCGGCTCCTGCGTTGTCAGTGACGCTCAGCGTCCAGTTGCCATTGGGATTTGTCGCGCTGGCGGGCGCCGTCGCTCCGTCCAGATTATCAAACGCGGAAAGGCTGGTGTAAGGAATGTAGCTTGAGGCGAACGGGGCCGCGCCATTCCCGATGTTGGTCACCGCCTCATCGTCAAAGGTTGTGAAGACAGTGGAAGCGCCGGTCCCCGTGCCGAGATTGTCGCCGCCTCCGCCGTGACGATTGAACAAGGTGATGGAGGGGCCGCCGTTCGGCGCGCTCAGGACAATGGTCAGGTCGCCGTCGAATGTGTGATTCAACCGGATCCGCACATCCACATCGAAGACCTTGCCGGCAATGCCGCTGACCGGAACGGTCGTGGAGGCCGTGGAATAATCGGAGATGGCGGTCGTGCCAGCGCCAGCCGACGTGTTGGTTGTCTGGTATGGATCGCCCGCCGCTCTGACTAGGAACCCGAACGCCTGGGTGACGGGCGAGACGCCATTGATTGAAGTATACGGATACGTCCGCCCCGTGGAGGTTGGGATCAGACCGGATTGGCGATTGTTCTCGACGCCTTGGGCGGAATTCGGAATGCCCTGGTTGATCGTTCCCGAGCTGAACGTGGAGGTGAACAGTTCCAGATCGATGCGCTTGGCCCCGCTGGTCGAATTGATCGCCGTCATCTGCGCCTGACCGTAGACATGCGGCGCGGAGCTCAGATCGTCGCCGCTGAAGATGTAGCCATAGATGGTTTCATTCCGCGCGGCGTCGCCGACGATCACGATATCGGCGTGGGCGAGATTGTTGGCCGGATTGATGTCGCCGAGGAAGTTCAGCACGAGCAACTCGGCGTTGGCACCGGCGATCTCCGCGTTGCTGAGAACGATCTGGCGGGTGTAGCGCGGATCCAGGTCGGCGACCGCGTTCACCTCGCGCGGAACTTCGTGCAACACGCCGCCGGAGAAGTAGGTGACCGTGGTCGCGGCGGTCCCGGCGTCGTAACGGAGGAAGGCCAGGTCCGCAACGCCGTCGGCGTTGATGTCGCCCATCTTTTCCGCGGGCCGCCCGAAGGCGCCGAGATCGAAGATGTGGTCCGCGCGTTCAGTGACCTCGGACAGGCCGATGGTTTCAAACGGCCCAAAGAAGAGGTAGGCGCGCTGGCGGCCGAACACGAGGAAGTCCTCGGCGTCATCGCCATTGAAGTCGCCCACCGGAATAAGATTGGCCAATTGTTCATTGCCGTCGACGCCCTCGATCACGAAGGCCTCATTGACATCCGGATGGTTGTTGACACCCGCCGAACCGGAGATGTCGACCCCCTGATAATTATCAGCTCCCGGAGTGGACAGCACGGGCAGGGCCAGGTCGAATCGATACAGGCGCGGCAGCACGAACGGCGGCGTCGGCTGCGGGTTGAAGTAGTCTTCCAACGCCGCGCCGTGATACACGCGCAGTGTGGAGCCCAACTGTTCGGCGAGGACGAGATCCGCGGCGCCGTCGCCGGCTTTCACGGTGCGTGTGACGCCGTTGAACGTCTGCATGGTCATGCCTGTCGCGGAGGCGTCCCCGCCCGAGGCGCTGTAGTCGGTCAGCGAATCCAACGCCATCGCCACTTCCGCGGTCGTGGTCGATCCATCCATCAAGGTATTGACCGTGATCACATAGGCTGCCGGACCGCCGCTCTTATTGATTGCAACCGTCACCGGGCCGGAACCGAGCGACGGGTTGATCACCACGTCCACATTCTCATAGAACACTCCGGCATTGGCGGCCGTGAGCGTGATCGCGTCGCCGGCCAAGGTGAAGGATCCCGTGGGAACCGCCCCGGACGGCACGTTGTTCACGTCGCCGACGAAGGCAAACAGACCCGACGGAATCGAGGCGCCGGCTTCGGCGAGATAGTTCGGCTGGGAACGCTCAAAGACCAGGTTCGGGCTGGCCGGATCGATGCCCGTCATGGTTCCGAGGTAAAGGATTCCCACGGCGTGCACGAACTGACCGCCGTTCTCATCCAGTCGCGGCGTGCGCTCCAGTTTGACGGCGGCAATGTCGTCGTGACCGTCCTTGTTGAAGTCGCCCGCATTGACAAGTTGGACGCCGGCTTCGATGGCGATGCCGTCGACAGCCATCATGACAGCGTTGGCCGTCCGCCCCAGCAGGACAAAGGAGCCACTCTGGCTGGTGACGCCGAAGTCCTGGATCGGATTCCCGGAGTCGAGATCCTTGTTGAGGTTGCCCAGCGCGACGATCGAATAGCCATCCAGATCGGATCCGGGTTGGAACCTCATCGCCGCCGGCGCGGCATTCAACGCCACGGCGTCGCCTGTAAAGGCCTCATTCGTGATGACATGCAGGCGATCGGTCGTTTCATCGATGACGCCGAAGTCGTCATTCCCGTCGCCGTTGAAGTCGCCGACGCCGCCAAAGTCACCCAACGTTCCGCCGCCGAGTGTGTAGCTGTCGGCCCAGGCGGTCAGCGTTTCAGCCGCCATCAGCGCGGCGCCGGATTTCACATAGAGTGTGTTGTCCCGACTGACGGCAAGGTCGTCCTTGTTGTCGCCATTCAGGTCGCCAACGATCGCGGCAGCGATCCTGCCCGTGGCCATGTCCGGCACATCCACCGTAACATCCGCGGCGGTGGCGAGTGTGACATTGGCGGCCCAGCCATCCGGTTGCGGCGTCGCCGGATCGTTGGCCCGGCCGTGCAGCACGTAGACGGCCGCGGCAGTTGAGGCTCCGCCGTCGACCCGCGTGACCGTCACCACGATATCGTCGATGTTGTCGCCATTCACATCGCCGGGCTCACTGAAGAAGCTGCGCAGCTTGGCGGTGGCGGTTCCGACCGATTCGCGCAGCACAGGCGCCGGGAGCGCGAGCGTGAAGTCTGAATTGTTCAGGAAGTAGGCGCTGGCGGTGTCGAACTTGTCGTTGGCGTTGAGGTCCTCGCCGACATCAAAGATCTCATCGCCATCGAAGTCCTCGTCGATGTGGCCGCCGAGGTAGATGCGGACCTGAGTCGGCCCGGTTCCGAAGATGTTGTCGCTGATGCCGGCGACGAAGTCTCCGAATCCATCGCCATTGATGTCGCCGAGCGGAATGACCACGGGGCGGTAGGCGGCAAACTGTGAGTTGATGGTGAGGTTGGCGGCGGCAGGCGCGACTTCGATCGTCTTGCCGACGGCCTCGCTGAACACGAGCTTGTATCCGCCCATGGCCGGATTGCGACCCGCGTTGGTGTCCACCGGCAGGAAGCCCAGCACATTGGCGGCCGTGCCGGGATCCGCGGTGAAGGAGATGGCGCCCGCATCGACGCGGCTGATCACGATCTTGCCAAGTTCATTGTAGGCAAAGACCAGGTCGCCGATGTTAGCCGTGACGAAAGCGGCATTGATGTCATCGACGAGATCGTCAAGCGTGGTGTTCGTGTTGTCGTCATTCACCGTGATCACATGGGCGGCTCCGTCCAGGATCAGCGTGAACTTCGCGGTGTCGTCGTCGGCCTTCGACGGGTCCTGAATCCGGCCGTTGGACGGTCCTGCATGAACCGCCTTCACTTGTTGCGCGCGGAGGTTGACGACATGGAGGAGGTAGTATTCCGGCACGCCGCTGAACTTCTCGACCGGGACGACGGACAAGGCCTCGCCGGCGTCCGTGTCCTGGGCCGCGAAGAGGAAGTAGCGGGTGTTCTTCAACTGCGAGAGGTCGTCGACGATCGGGCCGCCGCCGCCGTTATTGAACAGGTCATTCTCAAAGGCGTCGTCGAAGACGATCGAGATCATCTCCTGCGTCAGCCAGCCCTGGCCGGGCTCGAGCAACTGCTTGAGCGGCTCCGGCGTGCGGATCAGGTACCAATCGCCCGGGTCGCCCTCATGGAAGGTCAGGCCGTCGATTTCCAGGCCCGCGGTCAGGTCCGGCAGGAAGGCGGCGAAGTTGACGGCGTCGTTCAAGCCATCGACCGCGTTGCGGGTGACGAACTCGAAGTCATCCGGCTGCGAGGTGGTGTTGCCGGCGAGGAGATCCTTGCCCGGGCCGCCGTCGATGACGTCATCGCCGGGGCCGCCGGCCACGAAGTCATTGCCATCGTTGCCGAAGATCAGGTCATCGAAGTAGCCGCCGAAGAGCCGATCGTTGCCCGGACCGCCGTGGATCTCGAGGTTGGAGATGGCGCCGCCCTGCTGCACATCGCCGGCCTTGATGCCCCATTCCTCGTCCTGGTTGCGGAAGACATACTCGGCGTCCCCGCGGAAGACGTCGTTGCCGGACCGCAGGTCGATCACGGTGCGCTCGACCTCGTTGATCTGGTAGTAGGCGTAAGTCTGGGAGAAGACGCGGCGCATAACGCCCTGCTGGCCGGCGGTCAGGCCGAGAGCCGCGCCGTCGCCGAAGGCTCCGCCGCTCGCAATCGCGAGTGAGTCATCCTTGGCCAGTTCCTTGGTGACGAAGACCAGTCGGCCCTTGTCGGAGCCAACGGCCAGGCGATCGGTCAGATCCTCCATCATCGTTGTGGCCTGATTGGTCGCCGTGAGCATGGCCGTCTTGATGTCCTTGGCGAGATCGCCGGCGGAGTTGTTGACCGGCGCGCTCTGGCCAGCGCCATTGAAGCCAAGATCCGTCAAGTCCGCGGCGGTGGAGCCCAGGGCCAATCCAACGCTCAATTCATCCGCCTCGACGATGCCCTGCACACGGAATTCGAGCGCCATGCCGGCGTTGCCCACCGTTCCGACGGTGACGCTGCCCGCGAGTTCGCTGGCGTCGATCTGGCTGCGGATCTGGGCGGCATAATCGTCCGCGTCATCCACGCCGGCCGTGCCGGTGACGGTCACGGTCAACCGGGCGTTTGCGCCGAGGCTCAAGCGGAAGGTCCGGCTGACGCCATTGTCGAGATCGACCACATTGCCGCCGGCGAGGATGCCGTCGCCCAGGTTCTTCGGCACGGTGACCGAGTAGTTGACGCCGCCGAGGACGATCTCGAACGTGGCGTCGGAATCCAGACGGCCGTCCACATTGGTCGGGCTGTTTTCGGCGACAAGCGAGGAACCGGGCAGCGTCTCCTCGACCCATTCCTGGTTGGCGGTGTCCCAGAGGAGGGTCGTGAACTCGTAGCGGTGCAGGATCCGGTTGTAGCGGATGGACGCGAAGTCGGGGATCGGACGGCTCAGATTGTCGAGATCGCCGCCCTGGAAGAGCACGCGGTCGTCGCCATCGCCGCCGTAGAGTCGATCCACGGTGGTCGGGATGAAGGTGGCGTCCGGGTTGTTGGTGAGGCTCGGCAGGTAGTCGGTCAGGATCTGGAAGGTGTCGTCGCCCGGGCCTCCGAACAGGAGGTCGCTCTTCTGGGTGTCGAGGCCGCCGGTGATCACGTCGTTGCCCGGGCCGCCGAAGATCCAATCCTCGCCGCTGCCGCCCTGCAGACGATCGTGGCCCAGACCGCCGAGGATGACGTCCTTGCGGACGGTGTTGACCGAGGCGGCCATGTTGATCGTCTGCGTCTCGCCGGTCGGTTCGAGGATGAAGTTGAGGCTATAGATCGTGGGCACTTCGTTCGGCGAATCGATCTTCAACAGGTAGGGCGTGTGGGCCTCGAGCGGGGCTGTCAGTGAGATCGAACCGTTCGACTGGCCGGAAAGGTTCAGGATCGTGTAGCCGTCGCCGCCGACCGCCGGGAAGAGCTCGTAGCCGCGCCCGGTCTCATAGAGTTCGGCCGAGAAGTCCGCGGCCATCGCGTCGGTGTTGATGGCATTAATGATCTGCGCGGCGGTGGAGACGCCATCGGCGATCGTCAGCGTCAACTCCTTCGTCAGGGAATTGTAGACCGCGGTCTCCGAACCGGCCGTTCCGCCCGTCTGAAAGAGAATCTTCACGCCGTTGAAGGCCACGCCAAAGGCGTTCGCCCGCACGGTGAAGGCATTCTGCGCGCCCTTGGCGTCAACCACGCCGAGCGCCTTCGTCGTGGCGTCGCCGCCGGCCAGGCCAAGGTTGTCCTTGAGATCGTCGGTATCGACCGTGCCCTGCCCGGTGTTGGCGGAAACCTGCCGGATGCGAAGGTAGTGATCGCCCTTCTTCAGGCCATCCAACGGCAGCGTCACGGCAATGCCCTCGGTGGTGTCCGCCTGCTTGACCATGACCACATTGCCTTGCTCATCGACGATCGCCAGTTCGAGCAGGTCGTCGGCGCCGGTCTGGAGCAGGCTGATCTTGTCGCCCTCGACCGCGTCTGCCTCCAACTCGAAGTGGAAGTAGTCCACATCGGTCGCGGAATGGAGGTTCAAGTGCTGGATGCGGCCGAGGTCGCGGATATCCGGCAGCAGGTAGGCGTCGGCAATGACGTTGTTGCCGGAACCTGCCAGGTCGGGACCGTCCGGACTCACCGCCACAGGCGAGAAGGTTCCAAAATCGTTCAGCTGGTTGAGGTCGAAGATGGAGAGACCGAGGCCGTCGAGCGGCGAAGCGCTGGTGAGTTCGATTCGCGGCGTGCCGTCCGGGATGTAACCCAACTGGAAGACGAAGTAATCCACGTCCGTGGCGCTGTCCATGGTCAGGCCGGTCAGATTGGTGTTGCGTGAGAGCACGTAGATCGCCTTGGCGGTCTGACCGTTGGCAAAGTGGAGCTGATCGATCATCGCATTGCTCTCGGGGATCACGAGCGAGACGCTCGGATTCTGGATCGGCGCGATGGTGTGAAGGCGGATGCGGTCGTCGATACGGCCGGCGAGCAACGAGGTTTCCAGACCGGCCTCGTCGATGGCGGCGTTCAGGTCGGCCACAAGGTCGTCCAGCGAACGATTGGGCGCTCCATCGCCGCCATTCGTGAGGTCCGCAGGCACGGTGACGGTCACTGCGGCGCCGTTGTTCAGGCGCACGCCAAAGACCAGATTCGTCGTCAACCTGCCATGGATCGGCGCGTCTGCCGAACCCACGACGATTGCCTGACCGGCCACATCGCCCGACTTGAACTGCAATTCATTCAACGGCGAATCAGTTTCGGCCGTATCGACCGCGGCGTCCCAATCGGTCAGGGCATCGATCGCTTCGATCAGGGCGGCGGCGGTCGTTACGCCGTCATTCAAGGTGACCGTCAACTTCTTGGCTCCAGCGTCGTAGACGGCGATCGCCTCGTCGGCGGCAAGGTCGGAATCCTGTTCAAACACGATGGTCGCCCCGTTGGGGGATGCTCCCGGGTTCGCGGCGGTGACGATGAAGTCGTTCTTGTAGCCGGCCGGCCTCAGACGGAAGGAGGCCCAGCGCGCAGCGGCTCCCTCGGTCGCGGTCAAGGCAGCGGCGGCAATGGTCGCGGAATCGACGACGCCCTCGCCGAGATTGATGTCATTGGCGTTGGCGACGATCTGGATCGAAATCACGCTTCCGCCCAAGGCGGGAACGATGGCCAGGCGCCCGCCCATGGCCACGGCCTTGATTCCGGTCGCCAAGTCCGCGGAGGTCAACGCCGCGTTCACGTCTTCAACCAGATCTGCCAGGTCCACGTTGTCGCCGACGCCCGCCAGTCCATCGAACGGAAGGTTGATGACGAAGGCGTCGTTGGAGCCATTGAGTTTCAGGTTGAACTTCGCAACCTCGCCGCTGACCAGGCCGAGCTTGAAGTCCGTGATGTCCGCCCGACTGATCAACGCCGCGGAACCGAGGGCGGTGGCAAAGTCCGGAATGTCATTGCGATTCGGACGCTCGGCGATATCGCTCAGGATCGCGTTGCCCGAGGTGAACTGGACGGTGTCGTCGCCAGGGCCGGCGTCGACCCAGACCGTCTTCTGCACGGTCGGCCCAACGTTGATCTGGTCGTTGCCGCCGAGCGCGTCGACGATGATCGCGATGAAGTCGCCTTCCGGCGGCAGGAGATTGGCCTCCATCTCCTGTTGCTGGTATTCGAGCTTCGCGGCGGCCATGGAGTTGCCGGAATCGACGGGCTCGCCCATTTCGGCCTGTTTGCGCAGCGCGCTGAAATCGGTGTAGGCATCCACCGGATTCCAGATCGGGTTGCCGCTGTCGTCCGTGGCGTTGAAGTTGAGCTTCACCTGGGCGGCGAAGGTGAAGTTGCCGTTGTTGTTCGTCAGGCGCGTGATCAGGTGCAGGTCCTGGAAGAGTCCGGGTTCGGTGACAAAATCGACGTTGATGACATCGTCGGCGTTGGTGGCCCGGTAATACCAGACCTTGTCGCTTTCCTTCGCGTATTCCTTCCAATCATCGCCGGAGAGGCCGCCGTCAAGGGAGTCGAAGGTCGAGCCGTCAGCGCGGAAGAGCGTGTCATTGCCGCCGTTGCCGTAGAGGAAGTCCAGTCCGGTGCCGCCGAACAACCAGTCGTCGTTCGGGCTGCCGAGGTTGCGGTTGAGCCCGGTGTCGACCACCTGGTAGAGGCCGTTGCCGTCGTGGTTGTAATACTGGCCGGTGTCCTCGTTGACGAACACGCCGAACGTTGAAATCAACTTGATGCTGGTCGTCAACGAGCGGAAGAGGATGCGGCCGCCGCTGTTCTCGGCGATAACCTGATCGGACAGCGCCGAGGACGCAATCGCCTTGTTGATGTCCTCGATCAGGTCGTCCAGCGTCTCATTGTCCGCGGTGTCGGCCATGGCGACTGTGATGGCCGCGGGCGTATTGTTGTTGCGCAGATCGATCGAGGCGTCGCCCGCGGTGAGCTTGCCGTCGGTCGGGGCCGCGCCGAGCGCGGTGATGACGCCCTCGACCGAAGCCTGCCCCTGGGCGAACTTCCATTCGCTCGCGGCCGGGTTGCCGGCGCCGATGTTGGTGATGCTGAGGGTCGTGCCGAGCGTGGACAGGACGATGCGGTTGAGCTTGGCCCCGTTGGCGTCCTCCGCCCGCGTCGCCCGCACCAGACCGTTGTCCGCGCCCATCGGAATGCTCAAGGCGTTGTCGATCGCGTCGTTGATATCGTCGACCAGATGGTCAACGTTGGAGTTCGGATCGTCGGCCACGTTGGCGGTTCCGTCGGTTGCGTTCTTCGGCACAACCACGTCGAACAGTCTGCCTCCGATAACCAGCGCGAAGTGAGCGTCCGCTGTCAGGATGCCATCCTCGGGCACATCGGCGGTCGACAGGATGCTGGCGATACGGTTGGTGTCGGTGACCGTGGCCTCGAGGCCGTCCTCGAACTTCAGCTCCGTGATCGCGGCGTCGTTGATGCCGCCGATGTTCGGATCGATCGGCCAGGCGTAGATGCGGTTGGTTCCCTGTCCGCCGATCAGATCGTCGTTGCCGGAACCGCCGAACAGCCAGTCGTCGTCGGTGGGCAGTCCCTGACCCGGGCCGCCGTCGCCGAACAAACGGTCGTCGCCGTCGAAACCGTAGATCGTATCGCTGCCGAAGCCGCCGTCCAGACGATCGCGACCGGAGGAGCCCAACAGGGTGTCGTTGCCCGGGCCGCCGTCGATCACGCCGGCCCAGTCGAAGCTGCGGTCGCTCAGCACGGTCATGTCGACCGCCGCCGCGCCCGGAACAAAGCCCAGGGTGTCGTTGCCGCCGAGGCCCGAGATGCGGAACTGCTCGACCGCCGGATCGCCGCTGTCGGCGCGCCACTTGGTCAGCGCGACGAAGTGAATCGGGGCGGAGGTCGTGATGCCGCGCGCCGGCCACTGATCGAAGGAGATGTCCGTCACGCCGCCGACAAAGAAATCGACGACCAGGTAGCTCTCGGAATCCTGCCCCATTCCGGCGGTGTCGAAGCCGAGCACATCCTTCACGTAGTCGTTGGCGCCGCTGAGTGTGAGGGTCGTGCCGTCGCCCTGGTTGCGCGTCACAAAGGCGATGTTCATGCCGCGGCGAACAGCCTCGACAAGTCCGTGGCGTTTTCCGTTGGCGTCCTCGTAGTTGAAGAACGGGCTGTTGCCGGCGGTGAGCGCGACGTTCAGGGCGTCCACCGCATTGTCGATGCCCAGGCTGAGATTGACGTTGCTGAAGGTATGATTGACCTGCCCCAACGTCAGCGTGAAGGAGGCCTGCCCCGCGATCATGCCGCTTTCCGGAATCTCGACCGACCCGAGAACCACCGACTCCTCGGACATCAGGATGGTGTCGCGATTGTCAGAGCCTTCGACCAGCAGGATGTCGGTCGCGTTGTCATCCAGGGTGTCGGATTCGAACTCATTGCCGAAGTGGCCGTCGAAGACGTCGCCGAAGTTGCGATAGTTGGGATCGCTGTCGAGGACGATCATGTCGATGTTGCCGCCGCCATAGAGCTTGTCGTTGCCCTCCTGGCCCTGGAGCCAGTCAGAATTGGGGCCGCCCCAGAGTTCGTCATTGCCGCCGCCGCCGAGCAGTTGGTCCTCGCCTCCGCCGCCAAAGAGCTTGTCATCGCCGCCCAGGGTGTCGGCGTTCGGATTGATCGCGTAGCGGCGTGTGTAGAGCCAGTCGCCGTGGATGAACTCGGCGCCGCTGTCACCGTAGAGGATGTCCGCCCGGATGCCGCCGTAGAGCCAATCCGATCCAGACCCGCCGTGAAGCTCGCTGCCGCCGATCTTGGTCTCCGCCTGGAACTCGGCCGGCGTGGAGGAACCGGTCGTGTGCGAGTAGGCATAAAGGAAGTCGATGTCGTCGCCGCCGTAGAGGCGCTCGCCGCGGAGCGAATCCGGACCGCCGTCGCCGAACATCCGGTCGCTGCCCTTGCCGCCGAACATCTGGTCGCGGCCGGCCGTGGCGAAATCGTATTCCACCGCGGAGTCAACGCCCTTGAACTTCGTGCCGTCGGTCGAGAACTCGCCGGCCAGATTGAAGTCGCCGCGCATGATGTCGTCGTTGTCGCCGCCGAGCATCACGTCGTTGTCGGGACCGCCAAGGAGGTAGTCGTTGTGCACGCCGCCGTCGAGATAGTCGTCACCAAGACCGCCGTAGAGTCCGTCAATGTCGCCGCCGCCGAACAACCAGTCTGAATCAGGGCCGCCCAACAGCGTGTCGCGACCGTCCATGACATCGCCCTGCACGGACAGTCCAGCCAAGGCCTTGGGCGTCATGAGTTCGGGCACGAAGCCGGTCGGTTGCGCGGCCTCGGAAGCGTTCCAGTTCGGCGGCACATCGAGCTTGGTGTCGCGATCGGCGGCGTCCACAAATCGGAAGTTGCTTTCCGCGAGCAGATTCGAACCGCCCCACATCACGTCCATGCCGGCTTCACCCTGCAACACGTCGTTGCCGACGCCGCCGACCAGGAGATCGTTCGCCGGGCCGCCGAGGAGAACATCGTTGCCGCGTCCACCCAGCAGGTCATCGTCGCCGCCCAACGCCGAGGTCGTGACAATGCCGTCAAACGCCGCGGTGATCGTGAATGTCGTGTTGTCCAGCAGGACAACGGAGACATAGGCCGCCAGCTTGGCGACCTCCACCGCGGCGTTGTCGCCGATCAGCACGTCCACGCTGTCGTCCACCTCGCCGCCCTCGATGAGGTCATTGCCATTGCCGCCGAGGATCAGGTCTGCTCCCTCGTTCACATCGCCCGCGAACGCAGCGCTGTATTCCGAGTTGTAAGCGCGCTTGCCGGGCGGCAGGGCGATCGAATCGATCAGGTCGTCGCCGCCGGCGTCCGGGTGCAACGTTTCAACGGTGACGGGGTCGCCGAAGGCGTCGAACACGATGCGACCGCCGTCGCCGAGGATCACGTCATCGCCGGACATGCCCGCGATGGTGTCGCCGTCGACGCCCGGCGCGTCTGTTCCGCCGGCGCCGCCAATGATGAAGTCGCGCAGCGGGCTGCCGGTGATCTCATCCGGACCGCCGCGGGTCGGGTCCGTGGATTCGAGTCGTCCCGTCGCGATGTCGATCATGCCGTTGTCGCCAAAGATCCGGTGCGAAATTGACTCAAGCCCCGCGTCGATAGTGTCCCCGCCCGTGCCGCCGAAGATCAGGTCGTCGCCCAAGGCCGCCGCCGCATTGCCCAGTCCCGGCGTCTTGATCACGGATTGATCGTGCGGGAAGTCCTTGTCGTAGGACATGTAGTCGATCTGGTCGTTGCCGCCGAACTGGGGTTCATGCGTGCGCAACGTGATCAGACTGCCGCCGTCATTTCGATCCATGTAGCCGCCGTCGCCAAAGATGGTGTCGTTGCCGGCGTTGCCGAAGAGATCGTCATCACCGGAGCCGCCCATGATGGTGTCCGGTCCCAGGCTGCCGAAGATGCGATCGTTCCCGCCGTGCATCCCGTCCTTGGTGTAGGTGTCGTTGACGTCGCCGCCGACCGCGAGAGTGGCGTCCGGCACGATCAGCGGCGAACCGCCCGCAAGCACGCCGTTGTCGCCGATGAGCACATCGCCCTCAGTCGCCGTGCCGCCGTAGATATCGTCATTGCCCGAACCGCCGAAGATGACGTCAGCGCCTTCGAACCCGGTCTCGTCAATATCGTCGTCGCCGCCATGCTCGGGATCGCTGGTCTCGACGCGACGCACATTCAGGGCGGCGTCGCGCCAGATGTAGCCATTGTCGCCGAGAATCGCGTCGGACCCGCGCCCGCCGCGCAGGGTGTCATCGCCAGCCCCGCCGATGACAATGTCATTGCCCCAACCGCCGTCAATGATGTCGATTCCCCCGGTCGAAGCGGCCGTTGTCGAGACGTCGTAATCGAAGTCGTCATCGCCGACGCTGAAGTAGACGACGCCGTTGTCGCCCAAGAGGATGTCGGTTGCGGTGTCCGTCTCGCCGCCGAAGATCCTGTCGTTGCCGGCGCCGCCAATCGCGATGTCCGCTCCTCCGGCTCCGGTCTGGTCGATCTTGTCATCGCCGCCGATACCTGTGTCCTTCGACTCGATTTGGGTGACCTCGCGTGAGGGATCGCGAGTAATGTAACCTCCGTCGCCGAGGATCACATCACGGCCGGGTCCGCCGGTCAGGGTGTCGCCCATGTTCCCGGCAACATCGTCGCCGCCGGAGCCGCCCAGGATGAAGTCATCGCCAAGACCGCCGTCAATGGTGTCGACGCCGCCAAAGGTCGGCTGATGTGTGTAGATATCGAAGTTCGCCGGGGTATTGGCCTCCTCGTTCACCACGACCACGCCATTGTCACCGACCAGGATATCGGAACTGGCGTCCACAGAGCCGCCGTAGATCATGTCATTGCCCGTGCCGCCGAACGCAATATCCGCCCCTTCGGAACCGGTCTGGTCGATTGTATCGCCGCCGTCGCCATCATTGTTGGACGCGGTCACACGCACAACGACGCTATACTCCAGACGGGCCTCGCCGCCATCGCCGAGCAGAATGTCCTCGCCCGCGCCGCCGCTGAGCGTGTCCACCGCTGTTCCGCCGAACAGAACGTCGTTGCCTTCGCCGCCGGAAAGGGTGTCGTTCGCGCCATTGGCGTCATTGGTCGTCTGCAGCAACTGCAGATTGAAATTCTCCTCGCGCTCGATGACGGCGTGATCACCGAACAGGACGTCATTGCCCTGATTGCCGACGATCGTGTCGACGCCGTCGTCCCCGACGAGGACGTCGTGTCCGCTGCCGCCGGTGATGGTGTCGTCGCCATCGTGGCCAAAGATCTCGATGCCGACGCGGGCGGCTTCGGCATTCAGCGTATCCCCGCCGGTGTAACCGCGAACAACCAGATAGCGAGGCAACTGATGCGTGACGGTGATGGTGTCGCCGCCTTCCCAACCATCGACCTCGGTCACCTCGCGGACGCCCGGACTATTGCGCGTTGCGCGAACCTCGATGGTGTCGCCGGCCCTGCTGCCATAGACGGTGATCGAGGGGACAAACTTCTTCGCGCCGGAGTCGTAGACGCTTTCGAACCAACCGCCGGTGGCGGTGTAGAAGATGTCCGCCGGGGCCAGTCCGGTCACATAGTGATCGGTGATCACGGCGGCGGGATTGGCGTCCGGATCGTGGGCGTCGCTGATCAGCAGTTCGTTGTGATCGCCGCCCTGCGCGTCGACGTGAACCGTTCCGATGACCTGATCCAGGGAGTGGTAATCGGAGCGGATCGTGACCACATCATTGCCCGGGCCGGTGAAGAGGAATATCTCGGCGTCGTCGCCGTTGACGCCGGAACTCTTGACCTGGAAGGAGTCATTGCCGGAACCGAGGCGGAGGGTGACCTTGTCCGAGCCTTTGAACAGGATGTCCTGCGTCATGCCCAAGCCGGCGATGCGCAGATAGTCGTCCTCCTGCTCCTGCGCATCCTGGTTGGTGTAATACTTCTGTTCGCCGCCGAAGTAGCGGACGGCTTCATTGCCCAGGCGCAACTTCTGCTCCCCGCCGACGTAGGTCAGGACCTCGAAGTCGTCGGTGGAGAACGGGCCATTGCCGACGACGCCCGCCTTCAACCGGAAGATCGGCTCGCCGCGTTTGTGGAAAATCTGGCGGTCGCGCGAATCCAACGCCGAGGTGTAGAGGAGAACATCTCCGTTCTCGTCGGTCTTCAAGGCGCCCATGGAATCAACCTGCGGCTGACCGATTTGGACGGCCTCGTCGCCGAAGTAGAGTCGCGGGTCGCCGGCGACGTGCTTGGCCTTGGTGGCGATGCTGAGCTTGATGTTGACATTGCCGGTGAAGGAGGCGGCGGCGTTCAGGACGACCGTGTTGGCGGCGGCGTCCACGCTGAACTGACCGGCGGGGAGCTGGAAGATCCTGCCGCCATCGATGACCACCACCGAAACGATGTCATCAGACTTCAGGTCATGGGCGAAATCGTTTGTCACCGGCAGGCTCAGGGTGGCGTTCGGCGCGGCGTTCTGGAAGGTGGGCGGCGTGTAGATCTCGCCCAGTTCAACCTGCTTGCCGGTCTCATCGACGAGGTTGTAGGCAAGGTCGCGGCGGCTGTGGATCTCCACCTGCCCGCCAACCCTGCGGAACGCCGAGCCGTCGGCGTTGAAGACCAACGTTCCGTCCTCCTCGACCGACTGCTCGCCGCCGAGATAACGCACGACATCGCCGGAGAACTGCACGATCGGATCGCCCTTGTAATGGAGAACGGGGTCGCCCGCGGCGTGTTCGAGTTGGTTGCCGTTGATGTCGACCAGAATATCCCTCGTGAACACATCACGCACCGGCTCGCCGCCTGCATAGAAAAGCGGCTCACGCGTGAACGGATCCAAGGCCGGCTCGCCGCCGACATAGAAGCGGGCGATCGGAGCGACGGCGACCATGTTCTTCGTGTCCCAGACGCCGTTGTGATACTCGACCAATCCGTCAGTGAGGACCGGCACGGCGATCTTGTAGTTTTCGATGGCGCCGGTCTCATTCGCGGTGTCCGCCGAATCGTGGACGACGATGGTGTCCACATAATCGTTGCCGGCGCCATCCTGAGTGATGGTCATGTGGGTGTCCTCGACCTGCGTCCAGACGGTCTCGCGCATCTGTTGGACCGGGATCAGCGACGGAGCGAAACCGGCGAAGATGATCTCTCGCGTGTCACCCAAGGCCACGCCGCTGTCGTTCGGGGCGCCGGTGGCGTTCACAAGGTTGCCGCCTTCGGAATTCACGATGATCGTGGGGAACACGGAAGAGCCGGGCGAGGAATGGAAGATGCCCACGGAATCGAGGTCAAATCCGCCCACGGCGCTGTTGGTCCCGACAATCTTGATGAAACGGATGCGATCCCAGCCGCTGACGCCGATGTCGTAGGAGCGGCCGTATTGGTTGCCATCGAGATCCTGGTCGCCGTTGATCCGGATCACCGGCTGCTCGCTGCTCTTGACGCTGCGCCACTCGGAGCCATCGAGGCTGACCTGCACATCGATGCGGTCGAACTCAACCAGTCCGGCGGTTTCGTAGACATTGAAGTCGCCGGTGATGTTCTGCGTGAACGTTCCGATGAAGAACCGACCGAAGAAGGTGTTGAAGAAGAAAGGAATCTGGGTCTGGACCGTGCGATCGACCGCCAGGTAGGCCTCATTGCCCAGCACGCGGTTGCCGTCCTTGTCGAGATAGACGAATTCAGCATCAGGATTCTCGAAATCGGAGACGATCGACTTGATCGGGTAGACCGTCGGGTAAAGCTGCGACTTGGGAATAATCTGCTTCGACACGCCGGGGCCGGACCATTTCAGCTGGGCTGTGGCCGCGCCCCGGTTCTCATACATCTCCAGCTTGATCTCGTAGGTCCGCCCGGCCACGAGATGAATGCTGCCCGAGTGCTCGGTCGTTCCCATGTCCAGCCACTTCTCGACCAGCAGGCTGCCATTCACGTAGAGGCGGGCTCCATCGTCCGTGTTCGTATAGAAGGTGTAGGTTCCGGTCGTGGTCGGCTGCACCAGCCCACTCCAACGGATTGAGAAGTTGTCCGGACCGAGGTTGTCGTGCGGCTGGCCGTCGTTCCAGAAGAAGTCCACCGTTTCATCGACCCGCGTGTGCGGCGTGCCCTCGAAGTTCTGATTCTGGTAGTACTCGCCCAGGAGGCCATAGCCGGTGTTGTCCATGAAGACATCGTGGCCCTCGCGATTGATGAAGACCGGACGCGCCGCGATGCCCGTGGCGGCATCCACAAAGTCCTTGGACACCTGCACGATGACGGGCACATCGGTGTTCTCGGTCACTTCCGCGCCGTCCTGATCGTAGTAGAGGAGCTGATTGGAGGCGTTACGCTTCTGGACGCCATATTTCTGCACGCCCTTTTCATGAACTAGGTTTTCGACAACCTCGCCGAACTGGTTCACCACCGCGGCGCGCAGACCGACCTTGTTGTCGTCATTCTTGAAGATGATCGGCTGCAGGTTCGGCAGTGAGAAGTTCGTTGTCGTGCCGGCCCCGTCGGTGAAGTTCTGATCCAACAGTTCGGATTCCCAGAAGATCTTCGGCGAATTGGCGAGGAGCTGGTCGAAGCCCTCCTGGTCCGCGGGAACGGGATTGCTCTGTTCATCAATATGGGCGTCGCCGTCAAAGATGAGGCGCGCGCCGATGGTGTTCAGCGAGTCGCCGTTGTGGATGATGGCCTGGTCGTCGCCGGCGCCGCCGAGCAACGTCGTCGTGTCGCTGACTTCCTTCACGCGGAAGGTGTCGTCGCCGCCGCCGCCGATCACGCGGACCTGCACCGGTTGCAGGGTTACCGGGGTGTTGGCGGGCGTGGCATCGATGGTGAAGTCGTCGTTGCCATCGGCGAGGCGCATTTCGACGACCTCGATGCCGTCGAGTTCGATGCCATGATAGACGACCGTATCCTGCGCGCGGCGGCCGGTGTCCGGATTCACGAACTGTCCGAGGCCCTCGATGCTGCGGAAGGTGTCCGTGAGCAGGGCGCCGGTTTCGTCCTTGTCCTGGACGTAGATCGGATTGCCGAAGTTGTCCTCGCCCATCTGGATCATTCGCGGCGTTGTGCGCGTGCGCAGGAATCCGGGAATGGAGGAGCCCTCCTGGTTGTGGACGATGATCGTGTCGCCATCCTCCTCGAACTGGTCGCCGCCGCGGACAGTCAGGCGACCGCGGATCGGGGCGATGTCGCGGGAAGCGTCGTCCTTGAACGCGAAGAGCGGCGGATCCACGGTGATGGACGGCGGTTGGATCAATTTGGTCCGCTCGACCAGGGCCCCGATCTGGTAGGGGATTTCGAAATTGCTGACCCGGACCTCGACCTTCGTGCGCGGCACGAACCAGGAGAAGGTCAGTCGCTGACGCACCGAGATCTGGGCTGAATTGATGTCGAATCCGAGAGTGCGGAAGAACGGCAAGGTATTCTCCATCGCGGCGGCCCAGGCATTGACCTTGTCCTGCAGGAGTTGCCGCGCCGCAAGTTGGGCCAGGTCGCCGCCGCTGAAGGCGTTCACGATGCTGTCCCAGAAGCCCAACGAGAACTCAAAGCTGAACCCG
>JAYPGD010000011.1:0-7762 GCA_038126655.1 Verrucomicrobiales bacterium | reverse complement strand
GAAGGCGTTCACGATGCTGTCCCAGAAGCCCAACGAGAACTCAAAGCTGAACCCGTTCAAGTCGAACATGAAGTCCTCCCATTCGACCTCGGGAGGCAGGCGCACTTCGATCGGAGGCGGCGTGTAGGTGTAGGCCGGCGGGTCGAACACGATCGGCGGATGGTCGCCGCCGATGTGGATGATGTCGTCGCCGGAACCGCCGACCACGGAGGTTTCAAAATTCTCGCTGGTGCTGAGGACGTAGATCTCGTCGGGGCCGCCCGCGCCGTCCACTTCCAACGCCTCGATGTTGCTGAAGTTCACGATACGACCGGCGCCGGCAATATACCGGTCAGTGATGACGAAGATGTCGCCGATCGGCGTGCCGACGATGACAATGGTGTCAATGCCCGGTCCGCCGTTGATTTCGACCGGCGCATTCTGAAGGTATTCGTAGCGGTTGAAGCCGGCGCCGCCGAAGAGCGCGGCGAGGTTGGTCACATCGTCCGGATTATTGGCGTCCTCCTTCAGCACGAGGAAGGTCTTGAGCAGGAAGCGGTCGTTGCCCGCGCCGCCGTGGAGGAAGAGCTTGGCCTTGTTGTGATTGACCTCGAAGCGGTCGTTCTGGTCGGAGCCGAGGACATACAGATTGGCCGAGTTGCCGTTGGTCATGTTCTCGGTGTCGGCCACCGGAACGCCTTCGGGGAACTCGAGGGTGCGGTTGCCCTTGTCGGGAATCAACGGGACGGTGCCGATCAGGATTTCGTCGTCGCCGCTGCCCATGTTTATCACGGTGACGCGGGCGGTGTCGTTGCTGAGCACGCGGTCGTTGCCGGCGAAGGTGTCGACCGTGACGCGCTCCAGGTTGCGGAACGTGAGGATGTCGCGGTCCGGGCTGGTGATTTCACCGAAGGTGACGATGCCGGTCCGGAAGGAGCCGCTGCCGGCGGCGTCCAGCGTCAGGATGTCGGGCTGATTGGTGCCGCGGACGAGCACATGATCGAAACCGGATTGCAGGCCGCTGTCGTTGATCGTGACCCGACCGGCGCCCGTGCCGGTGAGGCTGACGATATAGAACTCGGTGTAAAGATTCTCGTTGTTCGGGCCGTTGTCGAGATTGGCGCCGCCCAGCCACGGCGTCACGGTCAGGTTGGTGGAACCGACGGAGACGATGCCGTCGATATCGCCAATAACAATGGTGTTGTTGCTCTCGCCGCCCTTGAGCACGGTGTAGTCGAAGATGTCGTGCAGTTCCTCGACCGTGGCTCCGGCACGGAAGCGGTCGCCGCGGCTGAAGAAGTTGAAGTCGGGGTCCTCCTCGCGGACGAGATCCTTCAGAGTGTCCTCGCTGCGCGGGCGCGAGGTGGAGAAGTCGGAATCCCCGGTGTCGCCGAGCAGGTCGCCGACGATGAAGTAGTTGTTGAAGATCGCGAAGTCGCGATCGAACGTCTCGTCCAGGGTGTCGAAGCCGCCGGCATCGGCAAAGGAGTCCAGGCCGAGACCGCCGGTGACGGTGTCATCGCCGGCGCCGCCGTCCAGAACGTCGTTGAATGGGGAGCCAATCAGGCGGTCATGGCCGTCGCCGCCGCGGAACTCGAGGATCGCCAGGTCCTGCACCCTCGGGTCGTCGGCGTTCACAATCTCCCGGTTCAGCGGCGCGGCATTGATGAAGTCATTCCCGCCCTGGCCATCGACAATGATCCTGTCACCCTCGGACCGTTTACTGTTGATCACATTGACCCGGTAGTTGTTCTCCCGGGTAACCCGGTATTCCTCAAAGAGACGGGTGGCGTCGTTCGGGTTCTCCGGCGACACGACAAAGCGGTCATTGGAGCTGTTGCCCATGACAGTGATCACGTCGCGAGCGCCATCATCGGAGAAGGCGATATTGGCCACTTCGAAGCCGTCGTCATCGATCATCTTGCCCATGTTGGCGGAGTTGTTGCCGAGGTTGGCGGTGATCGATTCAACGCCGCGATCGGAAAGGTCGCCGACCAGGATGGAGTCGGCTCCGCCGCGGGCGTCGATGGTGTAGTCCTCCACGCCATGTCCTGTCACGGTCGCTCCGTCGAGCAGCAGATCGACCTGCCGTGCTCCCGCGCCGCGGTTGAGTTCGATCACGTTGCTCGAATCCGTTCCGCTGATGACCACGAAGTCCTGCTCCCCGGCGCCGTCGTTGGCATGGATCACCGAACCGCCCGAGGAAGAGTCCAATCTCACGACATCGCTTCCGGTTCCGGCGTAGATGGTGTCCGCGCCGCCGCCGCCGACAATGATATCGTCGCCTGAATCGCCGTAGATGGTGTCGGGACCGCGACTGCCGAAGACCTGGTCGTCGCCGCTGCCGCCACGGATCACAGCGCCGCCTGCGTCATTGGTGTAGGTGACGTAGTCCTTGCCTCCGCCGCCGTCGATCAGGACGGTGTTGGCGCTGTCGCTCTGCAGGTAGTCATCGCCGTCGCCGCCCAGAATGGTGACCGTGCCCGTGCCATTATTGACCACGACATCGTCGCCGCCGCCGGTCTTGATGAGCAACGGCAGTTTGACGCTGTCGTCGATGTAGACCTGGTCGTTGCCGCCGCCCATGTCGGCGAGGAGATCGGTGGCGTTGTCGTAGGTTCGCGTGCGGCCGAGCGAGTTGACCTTGAGCGTGCCGCGGCGACTGTCGCCGCTGGTCTGGGTGACCAACACGACCTCGTCGGGGGCGCCATCGGCCAGATTTCGATAATTGCCGCGGACATCGCCCATGTTGAGCACCAGAGGTCCGCCGGTGTTCGGATCCCAGGTTCTTGACACGGCCTTTGAGGTTCCCGGTTGACCGGCAAGGTAGACGGGTTTCGGCAGTTCGATGTAGCCGATGTTGAACCGCGCCGTGGCCCGGAAGGTGAAGAACAGGAACTTGATCTTGAACTCGACGCTCAACTTGATCGGCTGACGCCCGGCGCCTTCCACATCGACGGCCGCGGCGAGACTGACGCTGGCCAGGGTGAAGCCGAAGGCGTAGGCCTTGACGCTGGCGCTGAGTCCGAGATGGAACTTGTAGTACGGATTTCCGGTGGCGTCCTTTTGGTTGATGCTGGTGACCTCGAAGTTGAAGTTGCCCTCGAGGCCGAAGGATCTCGTGCCCAACAGGACGTTGCCGCTCAGCTTGACCGAGAAGTTGCCGTCCGAGTCGACCCAGCCGCTGCCCATGATGTTGAACACGCCGAAGAAGTCGATCATGGCGGAGAAGTCGAAGCGCCAGAATCCGGGCGCGATCTGTTTCGTGCCATCCGCCAAGGTTCGCCGTCCCACCTCGATCTTGAAGGACGCATTGAACTTCAGGACCTTGAGCAATTCGACGCGGCCGGAGAGCTCGAGCAGGAATCCGGGCAGGATGCCGTTGCGCGTGATGCCGGTGGTGTTGATTTCCAGCATGCCACTGGCCTCGATCAGGAAGATGTCCGCGTCCGCCAGCACACTGACGGCAAGGCCCAATACGAGGCCGGCGTTTGCGTCAGTGTAGACTGCGGCCACGCCCTTGGCCTTGAACTGCAGTCCGGCCAGGTCGAACTGCACATCGAACATGAGGCTGAAGCCGGAGGCGTTGATCCGGATATCCACCGAACCGCTGCCCTTCGCCAAGCCGAGGAAGTCCACGGCGCCCATGATGAAGATGTGCAGGCCGGAGTCGACGGTGACCGTATCGCCGTTCTGCAGGGTGAAGGTCTGGGCACTGCCGCTGGTGTTGAATTCGACGATGGCCGTGCCGCTGAGTTTCAGGCCAATATCGCCGCCGATGCCGGCATTGAGCATCAGGCCGATGTGCGCGACGAGGCCGTTGGCGTCGATCCGCAGCAGGCCGACCACGTTGATTTCGCCGATCGGGCTGAGGTCGAGCTTCGCAAAGGCCTGGATCTCGAGTTTATCCGGTCGGATCTCCAGCAGGAAGTAGCCCTCCAGGGTCAGAATGTCCGCGAGGATGACCTCGCCGCGGATGATCAACAACAGCCCGGGCTTCAGGGTGACCGTGGTGATGACGAGGTTGTTGTTGGCGTCGCGTTTGAATCCGTTGAAGTTGCCTTCCGCGTCCACATTGACGTCGAAGGTCTCGACATCCATGTCCGTGCCAAAGGTGTTCAACTCGAGCAGGAACTGACCGTTGATGTTGACGCCGGGTATGCCGTTGACGCCGAGGGTCAGATGCACGCGACCGACAATTCCCGTGTTGGCGCCCAGGAAGACATTCAGGTTCAGCGTGCCGGTGATGGCGCCCAGGTGTTCAATTTCGCCGCTCACGGCGCCGGTCACGGTCAGACGACCGCCGGCCCCTCCGGCGGCGGCCCCGGCGCCGGCGGCCACCTGGATCTGCAGGAAGCCGGTCAGGGTGAGAACGCCGCCGATGGTCAATTCCGCCTCGATGGTGACCGAGAAATAGACCTCGGCCGTGGCATTGGCATTCTCGGATCCGTCCAGGCTTGGCGCGGCTTTGTAGATGTTGATGACCGTCGGGTCGTCGGGCCCGAGCAGGGCGTGGAAGGATTCCGGAATCTCAAAGCGTTGGTCCTGCAGGGTGGTGTTGAACATCACAGTGACGGAACCGGACGCCGAGAACAGCTCGACATTCGGCAATCCAATATCCGCTCCGGCTCCGACCTGCAGCAGTCCGGCAACACCCGGGATGCCGCCCGGCTGATCCGGCTCGGCGACAATCACGAGGAGTCCGGTGACTTCGCCGTAGGTGATCTGCGCGCTGCCGATGCCGAAGGACAGCTCGGCGGTGATGAACAACTCAAACTTCTGGGGGTTGATCTTCAGGAAGACCCCGCCGTTCAAACGGAAGAGATCGGTGTCCGAATCCGGCACGCGGATGCGCAACTGCGCCAGCAACTCCAGCTGGAAGGTCTGCGGCTGAAGCACGAACGTGCGCGTGAGATCGGAGCCACCCGGGCCGAGCCCCTTGAGTGTAAGCGTTTCCGTCTTGGTGAACTCGGTCGTGTTGATCTGCAGGGTGCCCTTGGCGAACATGAACACACCGAACCGCTCCAGGAAGCTGAAGTTGGTTTCCAGGGTCATGACGCCCCAGAACTGCGGGTCGGAGCTCAGTTCATTGCTCATGTCCAGAATGAACCGACCCGCTGTCGCGCCGACCGATCCGAGCTTGTAGACCTTCAACTGTCCGTTGAAATCGAGCTTGAAGACCGTGCGCTCGAAATCGATTTCCAGTATCACCTCGGCCGCCAGTTCGATGAGCGGCTCGTCGAGCAGGCCGGCGGCATTGAGGATCACGCCGCCAGAGAGTTCGATGAAGAAGGACTCGGCCTGGGTGATGACCTTGACCTGGTCGGTCGAGGCCTGCCCCATGTTGCCTTCCGCGTCCTGCCAGCTGTCGGCAGTGAAGTTCACGGACAGGACGCCGACATTGAGAATGCCGTCGAAGGTGTAACGGAAGGTGTTGGTTCCGGCGAGATCTCCCGGCTGTGTGGGAACGCCGTTCAGGATGAGGTTTTCGCCGCCCGCTCCGGTCAGGGTGAACTCCTGCCCGGCGTCTGTGATGGAGGCGACATCCAGGGCGTAACCGTTGGTCGGGTTGAAGGTGATGTCGATGTAGCCGCGATCTTCCAGATCCTCGCGATTCACGGTCTCTCCGGCGGCCGGATCGACCAAGGCGGCCGTGGCGACTTCCAACACAACCGTGTCCGTCAGACCGAGATTGGTCTGCATGCCGGTATCTGTGAAGCTGCCCGCGACCACTTCGATGGTGTATTCGCCGACCGTCAGGTCGTCGCTGAACGCGTAGCGGTAGGCGTCGGTGACGCCAACCCGCGTCGGAGCCGACAGGGTGATTTCGTTGTCGTCCGAATCCTTCAGGACCAATTCATCGCCGTCGATGGACGTGTGATCCAGCTCATTGCCTTCGGTGGCCCCGAAGACCACCTCGATGTAACCGCGGTTATTGACCGAGTCGCGTCCATCCGTGCCGCCCAACAGCGGCGAGACCACATTGGCGGTGGCTCCCTGAACGGTGACCTTCTGGCTGAAGGCGGTGTTGCTTCCGGCCATGCCGCTGGAATCCGTGAAGGTGTCGGCGATGAAGTCGATGGACAATTCGCCCGGGGCGAAGCCATTCATGCCCATGACGAAGTAGCGGTAGGTTCCGTCGGCGAGCTTGCTGGGCGCGCCGTTCACGGTCATGCCATTCGCCGCCGTTCCGGTGAGATTGAACTCGGCGTTGGCGTCGAGGATGGAGGCGTCGTTGAGGGTGTTGCCGGCGGTGGGGATGAACTCGACATCGATATAGCTGCGGGCATTGCTGAGACTGAGGTTGCCGAGCATCAGGGTGTCGCCGCCGGCCGTGCCGCCGGTCTCGCTGCCCCCGGGCATGGTCGTGAAGCCCCAGGAACCGGCCTGATAGGTCAAGGTCACCATGCCGGTCGACGCGAATTCGCCGTTCAGCCAGAAGCGGAACGCCATACCTCCGCCGGCCGGATCGGCCAGACGCAGCGGCGCCTGCGCTTCATCGAGTTGGATCGAGCCGAGGCCCGTGCCGGTCAGGCGGAATTCGGGCGTCAGATCCAGAATCGTGGCCGGATCCAGGGTCAGCCCAGACGGCGCCATGAACGTGACGTCGAGATAATTCCGCCGATTCAGGGCGTTGACATCGACACCGGCCCCGACCGCCGGGCTGATGACATCGGCGGCCGTTCCATGAATCGTGAAAGTGTGCGTGACCTCGGAGTTGGATGTTCCGGTGACATTGGATCCGTTCTCCATCGTGGTGTCGGCGTTCTTGAACGTGCCGCCGATCATCCGGGCTTCCACACTGCCCCGTTGATACGAGAAGTTTGGCGCGGTGATGAAGTAGCGGAACTGGCTGATGTTCTGGTTTCTGATCTTCGAGATCAGGTCAGCCTTGCTTGTTCCGGTCAGCAGGGTCGCCTGCTGCACGCCCTCCGCGGTGATCGAGGTCGCGACCGGGACGGGGACGCCGTCGTGCGCGACCGTGACGCCGTTCAGCAAGAAGGTCACCTCCGCCGCGCTGTCGAGAATGGATTCGTAATCCAGATTCGCCCCGGTCGGCGCGGTGTAAATCACGTCGAAGTAGTAGGCGTTGGTGTGGGTGGTTCCATCGACCGTCGTGCCGGTGGAGGTCCTGCCCTGCAGGACGGAGATGTCGATATCGTCATCCGCGTCGGTGATCTGTGCGGTCGGACTCATGGCAACCATGTTTTCAGGCATCGAGTCGGCCACGAGGAATTCGACCTCCTCGCCTTGCGGGTTCTTGAAGCCCATCTTCAGCTTGCCATGAATGGTGAGCAGCCGCACCTGGTCCGGGATGTCGGCCAGGAACAGGATGGTCACATCGCCCTCGGCGATATTCGACAGGTCGGCGTAGAGCCTGGCGCTCATGCTGATGGCGCCGCCGGCGAAATTCAGCGTGCCGATGACCAGGATCTTGCCGTCGGTGCTGAACTTGATGGTCACCTGCCCGTTGAAGACCTGCTGCGAGGTGTAGATGGAGTAGATCTTGGCGGTGCCGGTGATGGTCATCGGCGAGGTGAACGCCGCGGCAAAGCCACTGGTGCCTGGGTTGGCCTGGATTCGTTTGTATTGCGAGACCACCTGGTCCTGGACGAGCCCCAGCCACTGATCGGCGGTGATCTTGTCGGGCGCGCTGAAGGCGGGATCGCGCAGCTTGAACGGGTCCTCGATCGAAGGCAGCGCCTTGAAGAACTCGACGCCCGCGCCAAAGTCATTGATCGCGAGACCGGAATTCGGCTCCAACACAATGCCGCCGGGAATG
>JAYPGD010000010.1:10085-27942 GCA_038126655.1 Verrucomicrobiales bacterium | reverse complement strand
CTGAAGCGCCCCTCCGGTCGCGAGGCCTATCCGGGCGACGTCTTCTACCTGCACAGCCGTCTGCTGGAGCGTTCCGCGCGTCTTTCCGAAAAAGCCGGCGGCGGTTCATTGACCGCCCTGCCGATCATCGAGACGCAGATGGGCGACGTTTCGGCCTACATTCCCACCAACGTGATTTCCATCACCGACGGTCAGATCTACCTGGAAACCGACCTGTTTTATCAGGGCATCCGCCCGGCCATCTCGGTCGGTCTGTCAGTGTCCCGCGTGGGATCGGCCGCGCAGATCAAGGCGATGAAGCAGGTGGCCGGCAAGACCAAGCTGGAGCTTGCGCAGTTCCGCGAGTTGGCGGCTTTCGCGCAGTTCGGCTCCGACCTCGACGCCAAGACCCAGGCGCAGCTCGAGCGCGGCAAGCGCATCGTCGAACTCTTCAAACAGCAGCAATACAACCCGATCCCGGTCGAGGAACAGGTGGCCGTCCTTTGGTCGATGCAGAACAATTACTTCGACAGCATCGACGTCGACAAGATCAAGGACTGCCAGGCCAAGATGCAGGAGCATCTCCGCGACCGGAAGGCGGATCTGCTGAACAAGATCAAGGCCGAAGGCAAGGTGAGCGACGAGATCGCGGAGGAATTGAAAACCACGATCGGCGAGTTCATCGACACCTACAAGTAAACCGGCCAACTGAACCGCATAACCCCTTAACCGAGAAACCATGGCGAGCACGCGCGATCTACGTCGACGGATCAAGTCGATCAAGAACACCTCGCAGATCACCAAGGCCATGCAGATGGTCGCGGCGTCGAAGATGCGTCGCGCCCAGCAGGCGGCCTTGGCGGGGCGGCCCTACGCCGATCTGATGAACCAGATGCTCGGCGAGGTGACGGCGGCGACCGGCGATTTTTCGCATCCGCTTATCGAGAAGCGCGAGGATGGCAATGGCAAGCGCGCGGTTCTGCTGATCACCACGGACAAGGGCCTCTGCGGCGCCCTGAACACGAACATCCTTCGCGAGGTCGACAAGCAGGACAAGGCGAAGGAGGCTGTCTACGTCTGCGCCGGCAAGAAGGGCGGCCAGTTCATCCACCGCACCAAGCGCGACCTCAACGCGGAGTTCCACTACAAGGACACGCCGGAGTTCGCCGAGGCGCGCGCAATTTCGAAATACGTCCAGGACCTGTTCACCAACGGCGAGGTGGACTCCGTGGACGTGATGTTCACCAACTTTGTCTCCACCTTGACCCAGACCCCGGAGATTCAGCGGTTGCTGCCGATCGGCGAGATCCACGCGGTGCAGTCGGACATCGTTGGAGCCGACCGGGAAGCGGAGTTGACGCACGACGACAGCGCAAAGGAATTCCTGTTCGAGCCGAATCCGGCCGAGGTGCTGGGATCCCTGCTGCCGCACTACCTGAACTACCAGATCTACCAGATGCTTCTGGAGGCGAAGGCCAGCGAACACAGCGCCCGGATGGTCGCGATGAAGAACGCCACCGACAACGCCAAGCAGATCATCAAGGACCTCACGCTGGAATACAACAAGCTGCGCCAGGCCGCGATCACCAGCGAACTGCTGGAAATCACCACCGCGCAGATGGCGCTGGGTTGAGAAGTGGAGAGATGAGAGTCGGCGTGAGTTGAGAGAGTTTTAAGAGTTTTTTGTTAACGGATTTACGAGCAATGAATACAGGCAAAATCGTTCAAGTCATCGGTCCCGTGGTGGACGTGGAGTTCACCGAGCAGCTGCCCGAGATCTATAACGCCCTCACCGTGGAATACGACATGCCCGGTGAAGGCCCCACCAAGCTGACGCTCGAAGTGCAGCAGCACCTCGGCGACAACTGGGTTCGCGCCGTCGCCATGTCCACTTCGGAAGGCCTCAAGCGCGGCATGGACGTCACCGACCTCGGCAAGCCGATCTCCATGCCCGTGGGCGATGCCGTGATGGGCCGTGTGTTCAACGTCATTGGCGACCCGGTCGACGAGCGGGGTCCGGTCGAGGCCGAGGCCTACAACCCGATTCACCGCGCGGCTCCGACGCTCACCGAGCAGTCCACCTCCCCGCAGATCCTGACCACCGGCATCAAGGTCATCGACCTGATCTGCCCCTTCCTCAAGGGCGGCAAGGTCGGCGCGTTCGGCGGCGCGGGCGTGGGCAAGACGGTCGTCATCATGGAGCTCATCAACAACATCGCGAAGCAGCACGGCGGTTACTCCGTGTTCGCCGGCGTGGGTGAGCGCACCCGCGAGGGCAATGACCTCTACGCGGAAATGTCCGAAGCGGGCGTCATCAACCAGGAGGACCTGAGCAAGTCGAAGGTGGCCCTGGTTTACGGTCAGATGAACGAGCCGCCCGGAGCCCGTCTTCGCGTGGCGCTGTCCGGTCTCGCCATCACCGAGTATTTCCGCGATGTGAAGAACCAGGACGTGCTCCTGTTCGTCGACAACATCTTCCGCTTCTCGCAGGCCGGCTCCGAGGTGTCCGCGCTGCTGGGCCGCACGCCTTCCGCCGTGGGTTACCAGCCCACCCTGGCCGCCGAAATGGGCGACCTGCAGGAACGCATCACCTCCACCAAGAAGGGATCGATCACCTCGTTCCAGGCGGTCTACGTGCCGGCGGATGACTTGACCGACCCGGCGCCGGCCACGACCTTCGCCCACTTGGACGCGACGATCGTGCTTGAGCGTTCCATCGCCGAGTTGGGCATCTACCCCGCTGTGGATCCGCTGGCTTCCACCTCGCGCGCCTTGGCGCCGGAAATCGTCGGCGAGGAGCACTATCGCGTCGCCCGCGGCGTGCAGACGGTGTTGCAGCGCTACAAGGACCTGCAGGACATCATCGCGATCCTGGGCATGGACGAGCTTTCGCCCGAGGACAAGCAGACCGTGTTCCGCGCCCGCAAGATCCAGAAGTTCCTTTCGCAGCCGTTCTCGGTGGCCGAGGTCTTCACCGGCTTCCCGGGCAAGCAGGTGCCGGTCGAAGAGACCGTTCGCGGTTTCGCCGAGATCCTCGACGGCCAGCACGACGACGTCGCCGAAAACGACTTCTATATGAAGGGCGGGATCGACGACATCAAGGGCGGCGACAGCGAATAAGAATTGATTGATCGATCCGGAAACCTGACCCCGAACAGCCCATGGCCACGATGAAATTGGAGATCATCACGCCGGAGGAGAAGACCTTCTCCGACGACGTCGATTTCGTCACGCTCCCCGGCGTGGAGGGCGAGATGGGCATCTATCCGAATCACATCCCGCTCATGACGCAGGTTTCGCACGGCGAGATCGCGGTCAAGAAGGGCAGGGAAGACTTCTTCCTCGCGATCGGCGAGGGCTTCGTCAAGATCACGGGCGACAACGTCTCCATCCTGACCGACATGGCGATCCATTCGGACGCCATTGACGAGGCGGCGGCGGAGGAAGCCCGCAAGCAGGCCGAAGCGCGTTTGGCGGAAAAGCTCAGCGACGAGGAGACCGCGGCGGTTCAGGCGGCGCTGGCCAAGTCGCTCGCGCAGCTGCACGTCAAGCGGCGCCGGCATCCCCACTAAGGCCGACGGCAAGATCAGATTTAAAAGGCGCCTTCTTTGGAAGGCGCCTTTTTTTGTGGGCTATTGGTCCGGGGCGGGTGGAAAATTTGACGCAAGGCGTTTTGGTTGGATGGGGGCGTTGGAGGGGGAAGAGATTGTGCGCTCCGAAGAATTGGAATCGCCCCATGCCTGTGTTAACTATCAGCCATGAACAACGACGAAATCATCAAGGAACTGGCCCTTGCCTACGCGATGGAGCTGGAGACCGTGCAGAATTACATTGCCGCCTCGGTGAATCTCGACGGCGTGCGTTCCGAGGTCATCAAGAAGGCGCTGGCGGCGGACGTCCTGGTCGAGGTCCAACACGCGCAGACCCTGGCCCAGCGCATCAAGACCATCGGCGGCGTGGTCCCAGGTTCGCTCGCCTTGCCCCGGGGGCAGGAATCGATGCAGCCGGGCGCCGACACCACGGACGTCGTCGCGGTCATCAAGGGCGTGATCGACGCCGAGGAGGCCGCGATCGCCCAATACAACAAGATCATCAAGCTTTGCGATGGCGTGGACTATGTCACCCAGGACATGGCCATCGGCATTCTCGCCGGCGAGGAGGATCACCGGCGCGAGTTCATCGGGTTCCTGAAGGAATACCAAAAGGACTGACCCTGAAAGACGGCCTGCCATGAGCAATCCCATCATCGTTGCGTTGGATGTTCCCACCGGGGAAGCGGCCCTCGATCTCGCCGACCAGTTGTCCGGGAAGGTGGGGGCCTTCAAGATCGGACTGGAACTTTTCACCAAGTGCGGGCCGGACATCGTTCGCAAGGTCCGCGAACGCGGGATTGATGTCTTCCTGGACCTCAAGTTCCACGACATTCCGAACACCGTCGCGAACGCGGTCCGTTCCGCCGTGGATCTGGATGTGCAGATGTTGACCATCCATACCTGCGGCGGGCTCGACATGATGCGCGCGGCGGAAGAGGCGGCGCAGGATCAGGCTGCCAAGCGCGGATGCAAGGCGCCCTTGGTCCTGGGCGTGACGGTCCTGACCAGCATGGACACCGATGATCTCAACCGCGTGGGCGTCGAGCACGACGTCGGCCGACAGGTGGAGCGGTTGGCGGCGCTGGCGAACGAGGCGGGATTACGCGGGTTGGTCTGTTCGCCCCTGGAGATCGCGCAGTTGCGGGCCTTCCTGCCGCACGAACTCAAGCTGGTCACCCCGGGGATACGCCCTGCCGGCGAGGACGTCGGCGATCAGAAAAGGATCCTGACGCCGAAGGAAGCGATTGAGGCCGGCGCCGATTGGCTGGTGATCGGCCGGCCCATCCGGCAGCCGAAGGAAGGGACCCCCGCCGAGGCGGCCGAGGGGATCCTGGCGTCGATCAAGGCGTAGGGCGGGATTTAATTCGTGTTGTTGTGCGTTGGGTGTTTCCTGCGAACGTCGTGGACAGCGGCGCCGTCTTTCAGGCCTGAAGGGCCGGGACAACAAAGCCCGGGGCCGAAGCCCCGGGGATGGGGTGGAAATACGTTGAAGCCCTGAAAGGGCGGGGCAAGCGGTCGGATCCAAGTCTTTTCCCGCCCCTTCAAGGCTGGGCGCCATTGTGTGAAGCGCCCAGGGTTTTACCCTGGGCTTTGTTGTCTCGCCCCGTTGGGGCTCGCGATTCAACGGCCCAACTTCTCATTCAATTCATGCACCTTCCCCACGATCCGCTCCTCCAGTGATTCGTGCCAGTAGCCCGGATGCAGGGTGGTGCGAAAGTAGCGCATTGAGCCGCCGGCCTCATAGCCGCCTTCGAGGAGGACGCGCTTGCTGGGGATGTAGGCCATGACGTCGTTGCTGTAGCCTGCCACCCAGACCTGCGGCCCTTTGATCTCCCGTTTCAATCGCAGTGAGTAATCCACCACTGTTTCGCCGCCGAGGGCGATCAGGGTCAGCAGCTCACCGAAGCGGATCACCTGCACGGGAAAAGGGTAGTTTTCGCGAAGTTTGCCCTTGGCCGCGAGTTCGGCCAACAGGGCCTCGGCATAGCTCTTCTCGTATTTGTTCTTTGACTGGGCGCGCTCCTCCAGTTCGTTGCGGGTGGGCGGCGGCGCGTAGTCGAGATCGACGCGTTCGAAGGCCGTTCGCAGCGGGCCTTTGACGGTCTTCGGATTGGCGTCCAGCGCGGCCTCGACTGCGGTGGCCAGGGAGCGGCCGTGTTTCTGCGCCAGTTCCATGGTGCGTCGGGGGTAGGGATTCTGATCGCCGCCGCAACCGGTGACAAACAGCGCGGTGACGCCCGGGTGATCCTCCTCGAAGTATTGTTGGGCAAAGCCGGCGTAATCGCCGTTCCATTGGTAGACGCCGAGTGTCGTATTGTGACAGGCGTAACCGAGCAGGACGGCGCGCATCTTCTTTCCGGGGCCGTCGATGCGCAGAACGGGCACGTCGTGATCGATGGGGCCGTCGGGGTTCGGGCTGTTGATGAAGCCGCCGGCGGTGGGGAGTCTCCGGTTCATGGCGAAGCCGCAACGCGCGCGGCTGTAGGTCAGGCGCGCGGGCGAGAGGTCCCTGATGGCGTCATCGATCAGTTGGACGAGTCGCGCTTCGAGCCATTCGTAGTAGGCGATCGCCTGTTCGGCCACGCTGGGGTAGATGGAGCTGTTCTTCACGCGTTTGGCGCGGAGTTCGGGACCGCTGTGCGTGTGGGAGCAGTTGATCATCAATGCGGAAGGCGGGAGTTTGTGCCTGTCCTTGATCGCCTTCTCAAGCGAGGCGCGGAGCGGGCGCGGCACGCTGATGAGATCCATCGTGAGAATGACGACCTTGGAGCCGTCCATGTCCTCGATGGCCAGGGCCTTGGCAAAGAGTTCCTGGGCGGTTCCGTCGGCCGGCTTGTTGCGCGAGGCGTAGCCGGCCATCCACATCTCACCCTGCGGCGTGACCTTGGCGCGCGCGACGCCGGCCTTCCAGGGAAGGTCCTCGGCGGCCGGAAGCTGGACTGTGGCAGCGACGAGCGCCGCCAGGGCGAGAAATACGATTTGTCGGGAAAGACCGGCTCTCATGGATGGGATCAAAGCGGAACATGCGGGATTGCGCAAACCCTTGTGTCCGCTAAGCTCGCGACGATCCCTCAAATCGATTCAGCACATGAAGAAACTCCTTTTGCTCGTCTCCGTCGCGCTGCTCCTGTTTGCCGCCCAATCCCAAGCCGCCGACAAAGTCTTTCGCGCCGGCGCGGCGGCGGTGGACATCACTCCGGACAAATGGCCGGTGTCGTTGGTGGGCTCCTTCTCCGACCGGCAGGCGACCAAGGCCTTTGATCCGCTGCACGCGCGCGCGCTGGTCCTGGATGATGGCGCGACGCGGCTCGCGATCGTGGTGGTGGACAACTGCCTCATCAAGCGCCCGTTGTTGGACGAGGCGAAGAAACGCGCCGCCAAGCGCACGAAGGTCCCGGCAAACCGGATCCTCGTCAGCGCGACGCACACGCACTCGGCGCCGGCTTCGAAGACCTGGTCGGCCATCGGGACCAAGGCCAGTCCGGAGTATCTCGAGCAGATGACCGAGGGCATTGCGGAGGCGGTGAAGCGGGCCGAGGCGAATCTGGAGCCGGCGCGCATCGGCTTCGGCGCGGCCTACCTGCCGCAGCATGTCTTCAACCGCCGCTGGCATGTGAATCCCAAGGCGAAGCGGATGAACCCCTTCGGCGACACGGACGACATCGTCGTGATGAATCCCTCGCGCAGCCGGGGCCTGTTGCGGATTCCCGCCGGGCCGACCGATCCGGACCTCTCCTTCATTTCCGTGCAGGCGAAGGACGGGCGGCCCATTTCCTTGTTGGCGAATTACTCGCTGCATTACGTCGGCGGCGTGCCAGCGGGCGGTGTTTCGGCGGATTACTTCGGCGAGTTCGCCCGACAGATTGCCCGACGTCTGAACGCGAAGGCCGATGGGAAGAAGCCCTTTGTCGGCATCATGTCCAATGGGACGAGCGGCGACATCAACAACATCAACTTCTTCAACCCGCAGCCGCGCAAGGATCCCTTTGTCCAGATCAAGACCGTGGCCGCCGACTGCGCGGAGGCCGTGATCCGGCAGCATGAGTTCATCGAGTTCAAGGACTGGGTTCCGCTCAGGATGAAGCAGAAGGAGCTGACCCTGAAGCTGCGCAAGCCCACGCCGGATGTGCTGGCCAATGCGCGCAGGTTCAAGGCTGCGCCGAGCGACAAGGGCCTGCCTCCGCGCGCCAAGGCCTACGCTGACTGGGCCATCCGCCTGCATGAGGGACCGGACACCGAGGACATCGTCCTGCAGGCCATCCGCATCGGCGACCTCGGCATCACCTCGATTCCCTGCGAGGCTTTCGTGGAGATCGGCCTCGACATCAAGGCGCGCAGCCCGTTGCACCACACCTTCACCATCGAACTGGCCAACGGCCACTACGGCTACCTGCCCACGCCGCGTCAACATCGCCTCGGCGGCTATGAAACCTGGCTGGGCAGCTGCACGCTCGAGATCAACGCCTCCGGGAAGATCGCCGACAACCTGCTGGCCATGCTGGGCGAACTGGCGGAGTGAGAGGGGGCGGGAAGAGTCGAATGTCATTCCCCGGTGGAGCCGGCGTGAATGGCGCCCGGAACCCATCTCACAAATACCCAACGCAGGGCTTGGGTATTTGTGAGATGGGTTCTAATCTCCGGCTTCCATGTTGAAGAACGGTTTTACTCAGGGAGCGGCCGTGTTGGCCGTCATCGTCGCCGCCATTCCGGGCGCGCCCGCGCTTTCCGCGGCATCGGCCGCATTGGACTTCGGTTTCACCGGGCCCGAGGTGTTTCCCATCCAGAGCCAGATCGGGAACCTGCGTTCGGCGGACATCGACGGCGACGGCCTGAACGATCTCGTGGTGGTCAACAACCTCCGCTCCCGGATTACGCTGCTCTACAATCAGTCCGGCACGGAGAAGATGACGGACGCGCTCTATTCGCGGGGCGAGTTGGAGGTCAACGAACTGCCGCCCGACGCGCGCTTCCGCATCGAGTCCATTTCCTCTGAGAAACGCATTGCTTCCCTGGAGCTCACCGATCTGAACGGCGACAAGCGGCCGGACATCGCCTATTTCGGCGGCGATCCCAAGGAACTGGTGCTGCAATACAACGAGGGCAAGGAGGGGTGGTCGGCGGCGAAACGCTGGCCGCTCAAGTCCGCTCCCTTGAATCCGAACGGGTTGACCCACGGCGACCTGAATGGCGATCAGCGCGAGGACCTGGTCCTGATCGGGGAGAATGTCTGTCACGTGTGGTTCCAGAACAAGGACCGGCAATTGGAGGCGCCTGTGCGCATTCCCTTTTCGAGGCAGGTCAAGGCCGTGCAGATTCTGGACGTGAATGGCGACGGGCGGCAGGACATGTTGCTGGTCAACTGGGACAGCTCCAATCCATTCCGGTTCCGCCTGCAGGGCGAACAGGGCCGGCTGGGGCCGGAGATCCATTTCGCGCAGCCGCCGGTCCGCTCCTACTGGGCGGACGACCTGGACGGGGACAATCGCTGCGAAGTCATGACCATCGCCGCGCATTCGGGGCGCGCGCAGATCTCCCACTTTGCCCGCAAGCCGGCTGAAGAATTGGCCGGAGGTCTGAAACAGGGGCAATTCTCGGTCACGCCCCTCAAGCGGACCGGCAAGCCTGCGCGGGGCTCTGCTTGGGCCGACCTGAACGGCGACGGAGCGGATGATCTGCTGGTCGCCGAGCCGGACAACGGCGAGATCTCGCTCTATCTGCGCGAGGCGGATGGAGAGTTCGCGCCGCCGCGCGCGTTCCCCTCCATGACCGGCATCGCCCAGATCGAGGTCGCTGATTGGGATGGCGACGGCAAGGCGGAGATCTTTCTGCTCAGCGGCGAGGAGCGGCAACTCGGCGTGACGGGGCTGGACGCCAACGGCCGCATCGCCTTCCCCCGATCGCTGCCCCTTGAAGGGAGGCCGATTGTGTTTGCCGTCGGCGGGCGCAAACCGGACGACGAACCGGAGCTCTCCGTGATCGTGGATCGCGAGAACCGGAAGGAGCTGGTTTCCCTCAAGGCTGACGGGAGTTCGGCGGCGCAGGAGCTCAACAAGGAATTTCGCTCCAACCCCTCGGCCATGCTGGCCCACGACATCGATCAGGATGGGGGAATGGACCTGGTGGTTCTGATCCCCTACCAGAAGATCAAGCTGCTGCGGTCGCGCAAATCCGGCGGATTCGACGAGTTGGACATTGCGCCTCCGGGGGGCAGCATCGAACAGCCTTGGGCCTCCGCCATGGATGTGGACGGCGACGGCAAGGCTGAATTGCTGCTGGCGCAGAAGAGCTTCGTCCGGGCCGTGACATTGGAGAAGAGCGCATCCAAATCCCGCGGGGAGGCGCCTTCCTGGTCCTTCCGCGTGAAGGATCAGATCAACGGCGCGGACGGTCGCTCGCGCATTGTCGGGGCGTCGCCGATACGCCCCGGCAAGGGAGAGTCCCCGTTCCTTGTCCTGTTGGACGCCGATCAGAAGGCCCTTTCGCTATGCGAGCGGGACGAAGCGGGCGTCTGGCAGATTGCGCGCAACCTGCCGTTGCCCGTGTTTGAGTTCAACCGCCTCGATGCCGTGGCCCTCGGAGGAAAGTCCGCTTCCGCAATCTCGTTGCAGGGCGTCAATTCCGTCGCGACCCTGCGCTTTGCCGGGGATGTCTGGACGATCGAGGAGCTCGACAGCTACGAGACGCCGATCAAGGACGGATTCCTCATGGACGTGGTCACCGGCGACCTGAACCGGGACAAGGTCAAGGACCTGGTCTTTCTGGAATCCTCGAAGAATCACCTCGACATCGTGAAATACACCCGGCCGCGCAAGCTCGCGCCGGGAAATCGGTGGAAGGTCTTCGAGCAACGGACGTTTCGCGGCGGTCGCGGCGGCGGGCCTGAGCCGCGCGAGGCTTTGGTCCGCGACCTCACCGGGGATGGCCGGAACGATCTCGCGATCATCGTGCACGATCGCGTGCTGCTTTATCCCCAGGAGTAGGAAGAAAAATGGTCGGGGCGACTGGATTCGAACCAGCGACCTCCTGAACCCCATTCAGGCGCGCTACCAGGCTACGCTACGCCCCGACCGAAAATGCAGAGCGGGATAGTATGCGCCGCCGATGCGAATTCAACAACTTTCGCCGGCAATTTTTTTGGCCTGCGGGCGGCGTCACCGATTGGAATACAGCTCCCAGGTTCCGGATTCCTTGAGCAGACGGAGGTTGGTGTTCGTCGTCGATTCCTGAAAGTTCCTGAAACCGTTCCGCCAGCCCACGACCAGCACGCGACGATCGCCCTCCAGCATCCGCACGACGTCCGCGCGATTGGTGATGACCAGATCGCCCATGCGTTCCTGATTGACCGGATATTCGAAGGGGATGCGATGCAGCGGAAGTCCGGCGAGATAGGGGCGGTTGTCCGGAGTGATGACGTCCTGCGCATAGAGCGGGAGGCCCTGCGGCAGGCGGTGCCAGATGACCAGCGCGTCGCCGTCGTTGTATTCCGCCGTCAACGCGCCGCCGATCTCCTTCAGGGTCTGGTTGCTGCGCAGTTCGGTTTCGACGCGCGGGACCATCGCCGCGAGCAGGGTCAGTTGAAAGGCTCCCAGCCCGACCGCCCAGCCTCGGCAGCGGGAGGGCGGCCACGCCCGTGTGATCACGCCGAAGGCAACCATGGCGATCGCGGCGATCGCGACCTGGATCCAGATCCAGTTCTGGTCATCGACACGGAACGCGAAGCGGTAGATCAGCGGCATGGCGATCATGGGGACAAAGGGGCTGAGCCCCACGGCGCGCCAGACCCAGTCCGGCATGGACGCCTCCTCCGGTCCGGCCGGTTTGGGAGCTGTCTCGCCCAGGCGCCAACGTAGCGTCACCAACAGCGCCAGCGCCGGGAACATCGGCAGGATGTAGGCCGGCAGCTTCGAGCTGTTGATCGAGAACATGGCGAAGGTCAGGACGGCCCAGCCGCACAACATGGCCCAGGCTTCCCGCCGGACGCCCGTCAGGCTCCGCCAGTGCGCCTTGTGCCACAGCCAGCCCAACAGAATCGTCCAGGGCAGGAACCCGACGGCCAGGATGCCGAAGAAGAAGAAGAAGGGCTTGGAGCGGTTCTTGGCGCCCCCTCCCGTGGCGTGCCCGACGATCTGATCCACCACCATGAAGCGAAACGACTCCGGCTCCGCCTGAAACACCATCAGATACCAGGGCAGGGCGAGCAGACTGAAGACCGCAAGCCCGACCAGCGTTCCGAGCGCCAGCATGCTCCAGCGGATTCCCTCCCGCCGTCGCAACCACAGCAGCGGTCCCGCGGCAAACAGGGGGAGGATCAAGGCCAACGGCCCCTTGGTGAGAAAACCGCCGGCGATCGCCGCCCACATCGCCGCCTGCCAGCCGACGAACTGTCTGCCCGCCCGGCCGCGCTCCCCCGCATCGTCGCTGGAAAACACATCGAGACACCGCCAGCCGCGCCAGAAGAAATAGACCGTCCAGGCGACGAACTGGGTCAGGAAAATGTCCGTGGTCAGCATCCGGGCCATGGCGGCGTAGAGGATGGAGACGCTCAGGATCAGGACGCTCCAACGCGCGGCGCCGCGTCCGGCGACGGACAGGGCCAGCAGCCAGGTCGCCCAGGCGCCGCTGAGTCCCGCGAGGGCCAGGGGGAGGCGCAGCGACCACTCGCTGACGCCGAACAGCTTGAAGGACGCGGCGACGCACCAATAGGTCATGGGCGGCTTGTCCAGGTGCGGCACATACCAGATGTGCGGGACCAGCCAGTCTCCGGTCTGGACCATCTCCCGGGCGATTTCCCCGTAGCGTCCCTCGTCCGGCTCGTTCAGGCCCCGCGTTCCCAGCAGGGAGAAGAAGACGAAGAACACCAGGAGGAGGAAGAGGCGGTGGCGGGTCTGTTCTGAAAGCCGTTCGAGCACGCGGGGGTTTTACGGGAGGCCGGGGGTGGGCGCGAGATGTAAATCGTCCTCCCGGTTGGGATCCGTTCCGGTTTTCCGTCCAAATTCCGCCCGCGCATCGTTTAGCGCTTCCCAGAGGAGGGCGCCCTCGGTTAAACAGGTTGCGGCTGTCATGAGTTCTGAAGATCTCCCCTCCCAAATCAAACCGGCTCCGAAGAGGAAAAGAAAGGTCAAGAACCTTGAGATCAAGGACCCGCGCCTGATTTTCAACTCCATCTGGGAGGAACTGGAGAAGGACTTGGGGCATGATCAGCTCCGTTTTCCCAAGGAAATCATCCTGCTCGGCGGCGCGCCCGGGGCGGGCAAAGGCACCAACACCGAGTTCATCATGCGCGCCCGCGGGTTCACCTGCCCGCCCATCGTCGTCAGCGACCTGCTCAACAGCGCCGAGGCAAGACAGCTCAAGGACTCGGGCAACATGGTCGGCGACCGCGAGGTCATCGGCGTGCTCTTCCGCCACATGCTGCGCGAGGAATTCCGCGACGGCGCCATCCTCGATGGATTTCCCCGCACCAAGGTGCAGGTCGAATGCATGAAGCTGCTGGTCGACAAGATCAACCTGCTGCACCGGGAGTTCCACGACACGCCGCTGGCGGTGTATTTCCGGAAGCCCACGATTCATGCGATGGTGCTGTTCGTCGAGGAAAGCACCAGCATCGGGCGGCAACTGCATCGCGGCCGCGAGGTGGAGGCCCACAACGTGAAGGTCAAGGCCCGGGGCGTCGGCGAACTCATTGAGCTGCGCGCCACGGATCTCGACGAGAGCGCCGCCCGGCATCGTTACCGGGTTTTCAAGGAGAAGACCTGGGACGCCCTGCAATCCCTCCGCGAGGTTTTCTTCTACCACTTCATCAACGCCGAGGGGTCGATCCGGGATGTGGAGGAGAACATCCTCAACGAGCTGCAGTACCAGAGTTCTCTCGAGCTGGATGAACGCACCTTCGACCGGCTGCGTCAGATCCCTTTGGCCAGCGAGATTGTCGTCCATGCGCGGCAGGAGCTCGTGCGTCGACTGGACCGCTACGAACTCGAGTATGAGAAGCTCTTCGCGCATGTGGTGGAGATCGTGAAGGAGCGCTTCATGCCGATTGTGATGCGTCACGCCATCTCGGGGAGGGCCTCGGTCAATTCCGTGGACGAGGTCTTCGACAATCCCCTCGCGCTGGCCATGTTGATCGACATCTTCTCCGAACGGGGCTACCACGCGGTGGTGGACAAGCGGCTCGAACAGATCCCGGAGCGGGTCAATCTCGAGACCGGGCGCATCGAGCTGCGGCAGGCTCCGGTCTATCGCATTCACATCCGTTTTCAGGGCTCGGAGATCCGCCGCGGGTGAGTCGAATGCAGAATTTGAACTGAGGACTGAGGAATGGGGAGTTCGGAATGGGGCCCGGCATGAAAACTGACGCGAACGCCAATCCCTGCATCGTGGGAATTGGCGAGATTCTGTGGGATGTGTTTCCCGACCGCAGCTGCTTCGGGGGCGCCCCGGCGAATTTTGCCGCCCACGCCGCGGCCCTTGGCGCGGAGGCCGTCATGGTCGGCGCCGTGGGACACGACGCCCTCGGCGAACGGGCGATCGAGGAGTTGACCGCGCGGAAGGTCGGAGTCGAGTTCGTCGCGCGCCCGGAGCGGCCGACCGGCACGGTGAATGTCGCCCTGGATTCGGAGGGCAGGGCGGATTACGTCTTTGCCGCCGACACCGCCTGGGACGCGCTGGAATGGAAGCCGGAACTTGAGCGGCTCGCCGCGCGGACGGACGCCGTCTGTTTTGGAACTCTCGGTCAACGCGACGCCCGTTCCTGCGGCGTGATCCAGCGCTTCGTCGCCGCCACGCCCGAAGACTGTCTCCGTATTTTTGACGTCAATCTGCGTCAGCAATTCCACAACGACGATGTGATCGAGGATTCGCTGTTTCTGGCCAACGTCCTCAAGCTGAACGACGAGGAGATCGACATCATTGATCCGCTGGGCCGGGGGGCGCTTCAGATGGACCGGTTGCGGGCCTTGTGCGCGCGTCACGACCTTCGCCTGGTCGCCCTGACCCGCGGCCCCAAGGGCGCGCTGCTGGTGACGCCGGAGGAAATCGTGGATGTTCCCGGCGGGGCGGTCGAATTGGTCGATACGGTCGGCGCTGGCGACTCCTTCACTGCAGTGTTGGCGCGCGGTCTGCTGAAAGGGGCCCGGCTGTCGGACATCGGGAGCCGGGCTTGCGAGGTGGCGGCCTTTGTCTGCGGATGCGCGGGGGCGACCCCGGAGCTGCCTCAACGGCTGCGGCGTCCTTTTTAGGGTTGAAACCTGGCGCTGCGCCCGTTGGACTGGCGGCATGACGGCGCGAATGGCGATTTTCCGGATTCGAAACTGCAGCCGCCTTGCTTGCGTTGCGGCGCTTCTCCTCGCCGTCGTTGGCGGCAGACGCGCCAGCGCGGCGGAGGGTTTCTCGGACCGGTTCGGTCCGGCCATCAATCCCGGGCGGGTGACCTTCGACACCCAGGTTTCCTTGACGCGGACGCCGACCGGCGATTCGTGGGCGATTTGGAAGAGCTATTACAAGTCGAAGGAGATGATCATGATCCGCCGGTCGCCGTCGGGATCCTCCGCTTCCGGCGGGGCTCCATTTCACCTGTCGGTCGAACCGGGGATCATGGACGCGCCGGTTCTGGTCGCATCGCCGGTCGATGCCGGACTCTGGGCGTTCTGGTCGGCGCGGCGCGACGGGCGTTGGCGGATTGAAGGCCGCTCGCTTGAACTCGGCCGCTGGTCCCCGCTGCGGATTCACTCCGCCCAGGATGTCGATGCGATCAAGCCCGCCGCCGTCGTGACTGAAGGCGGCGATGTCCTGCTCGCGTGGCAGGAGTTGGGGAACGGGCAGGCCTCCCGCGTCCGCATGAGGGGATTCGCCGGTGGAAACTGGGGGGAGGCGCGCCTTGCCAGTGATGTCCGGCGCGATTCGTTTCGACCCGCCCTGACGGCCCGGGGCGACTCTGTCTGGTTGTTCTGGGATGAATACAGCGATGGCGAATACGCGGTCAAGGGGCGCCAACTGGCTCCCGATGCGGGACCGATCGAGACGGTGTCCCCGTCCGGGGCGCGCGGTCAGCGTTGCCTCAAGCCCGTCCCGCTCCATTCCGCGAAACACGGTCTCTGCGTCGCGTGGTTGAAGCTGGTCGATGTCATCGGCGGCGACGGCGTGATCGACATGTTCCATACGGCGCATGTCTCCGTCCGGAAAGACGACGGGTGGAAGTTGGTCCGCGACCGGAAGGGCAACGACGAAGGCGCGGTCATGCTCAACGGTCTGCTGCCGGATCTGCGCCCTGGAAAGAAATACCCCAGCGGTTACATCGGCCGGCGACGCCACCCGATGCTGGTCGAGGCGGACGACGTCATGTGGCTGGTCTGGGAACGGAAGAGCGAGCATGGCGGCGGCGGCACGAAGACCGCCGGGCAGTTGATCGGCCGGCCTTTCAAACAGGGGCAATGGGGCGAGGCGCAGGAGCTTGGCCGCGGCTTGATCGACTACAGCGTCGCTCGACCGGCGCGTGTCCGGGACGGGAGCTTCCAGGTTTCCGGTTCGCAGATACCCCGCGGGTGGATACGGCCCTATCATGGCGTCGCCATCGATCTGGCCGGTTCCAAGCTCCACGCTCCGGATGATTGGCGCGACCAGTTCAAGCGGGTCGATCTCCTCGGCGCGCAACATCCGCCGCGGCGGGAGATCAGGATCGGCGCGAAGACCTACCGGCTCTACTGGGCCGACCTGCATTGCCACAGCGGTCTGACCGGCGACGCCGAGGGCGAACCGGACGAGATTGTCCTCTACGGTCGCGACCGCGCGAAACTCGATGTCATGGTCCTGCAGGATAACGACGATGTGCACGGCTGTCTGTTGACCGAGGGTGAGTATTACCTGGGCATGCTGCATTCACAGCGATTCACGAGGCCCGGTGAGTTCATCGCCCTGCCCGGTTACGAATGGACGCAGCGCAAGGGGCGGCCCGGAAAGGCCTTCGATCCCTGGAAGTCGGTCTATCTGCAGCCCAGCCGCAATTCCTATCCGAATCACCGGACCGTCATCTATCCGTCAACCGGCGGTCCCATCGTGCGCTACACCGAGGTGGGCGGCGACTTCGGCCGTTTGACCGACGCGGTCGCGAGACACGGCGGCATTCTGAATGGCCAGCACCGCACGTTTGACATCGTCGACAGCCCGGTCGAGGCCAACATGGAGGTGACCTCGTGCTGGGGCATCTACATCCATGACGCGCCCGGCAAGTTTCATGGCGAATTGGATTCCGGCAAGCGGCTGGGTTTCGTCGGGACCAGCGATTCGCATCGGCGCAATCCGGGTTTGTGCGGCGGGCTCACCGGCATCTGGGCGGAGGAGTTGACCGACGCCGCCATTCTCGACGCGCTGCGCCGACATCGCTGCTTTGCGTCGAACGGCTCCAAGATCATGGTGGATTCCCGGATGCAGGGGCGGTTGAGCGACGCGCGCCTGACGAGCGATGGTTCGCCGGTCGAGTTTGAGCTGCATGTGATCGGGACGGAGGAGATCCTGTCCGCGACGCTCAAGACCAATGGCGGGAGGACCGTTCGCGTCGTCAGGAACGAGGGGTCCCGGGAGATGAAGATCCGCCATGTCGCAACCGGTCTCCCGAAGGGTGACCACTGGTTCTACTGGGAGGTCCGGCAGGCGGGGAGTTCGCGGCAATACACCGGAAACATCAGCGTCGCGCAGGGCAGCCTGGCCTGGTCCAGTCCGCACTTTGTGACGGTGGAGTGATGTCGGGACCGCGCGGCTTCGGCTTGCCGGAAGAGAAAGTTTTCAACAAATTCGAAACACATCCGCAATCCAGTCGTCCAAATGCCCATGAAAAAGTCCCTCTCCCGTTTTCTTGCCGTCCTTGCCCTGTCGGCCTTCAGTTGCAGCGTGGTTGCCCAGGATGCCGGCAAGCCGGACGCGCCCGCAAAGATCGAACTGAACGAGCACGAGAAGAAGTTTGAAGCCTCGTTGAAGGACGCCGTGTTTGTCGGGCGCTGGTGTCTGGTGAAGGACGGGAAGATGGGCGACGCCCGGGCCGAGACCTACACCATCCACAGCGCCCGGAAGATCACCGATCGCCAGTGGATCATCAGCGCGCGCATGCAGTGGGGCAAGAAGGACATCACCGTGCCGATTCCTGTCAATGTTCTCTGGGCCGGCGACACGCCCGTCATCACCCTGGACAAACTCTGGATCCCCGGCGCCGGAACCTACTCCGCGCGGGTCATGGTCTTCGACAACACCTACGCCGGAACCTGGTCCGGCCCCAACTACGGCGGACTCCTGAATGG
>JAYPGD010000010.1:0-10075 GCA_038126655.1 Verrucomicrobiales bacterium | reverse complement strand
TCCAAAGACGAAGGAGTGACGGCGCGGATGGCCCGCCGACGATTGTCCGCGCCATGAAACCTTTGCCTCTTTTTCTGTCGATCGCTGTCGTCTGCCTCTTGTCCGGGGCGGCGGCGGCTTCGGCGGGGCCGGCGCCTTCCGGCGGTCAGTTGGGGCGACCGTTGGAGTGGATTGCGCCGCCGGCCCGGCCCGACATCCGGCATCTCGGACAACGGACCGCCGACAACCGCCTGCTCCTTACGCCGAACAACGGCTTCTTCCCGCGCCTCGGGCTTGCCGCGTCAGGCGCTGGATCCAAGGCGGAAGCCGACAAGCTCAATGGCGGCAAGTCGTTTGCTCACGTGGCGGGCTGGGACCAGGGCGAAGCGATGGAATGGGGAGTGTGGATTTACAAACCCGCTGAGGCTCGGGCGACTGTGAAACTGGACAACCTGGCTCCGGGGGATCGGTTCGTTCTTCACATCGATGAGCGTCCCGCTTCCGAGCTGAACACCGTGATCCGGCTTGCGGAAGGTTTTCACACCATTCGTTTGGAGAAAACGAGCCCGGGCGCAAGCAAGGCACGGTTTCGGGTGATCGAATTGTCCGTCGACGGGGCGGCGCTTCGCAAGCGTTGGCGGCCCGCGGCCGCGCACACGCGCTTCAGTTCCTCGGAAGCGGTGGGCGGCATCCGGCTCTGGGTGATGGAGATGGACGCCGCGCCGGGCGAGCTGGGATTCTACAGCCCCATCACCACGCCTTTCGGTTACTACGGCCCGACCTGGAAGGCCGATGGCACGGTGAACAGCGGCTTCAATTTTTCGCTTTGGTCCTACGGTCGCGGCAAGCGGGAGCCGCCGATCGAGCAGTTGTCGCACCTGATCGCGGTCGGCCATCCCGAGGCGAAGTTCAGCGGTTTTGGCCATGAAGGGACGGGCGTCAAGATCCGCGGTTGGGAGCCGCTCAAGGGGAGGCAGGGACAACGACAGGCCATCGCGCTGCGCGTGGAGCCGGGGCCGAAATACGACACTTATTACAGCTGGTTTTACGCGACTGATGAGAAGCGTTGGCGGCTGTTCGGGGCGGGCAGGAAGTTTAACAAGGGCAAGCCTCTCAAATCGCTCTGGGTCGGCAGCTTCGTCGAGGTCCCCGGTCCGCCGCAGCGGCAACGAACGGGGCCTTATCCGCGCAGGATGCGTTATCGGGGCTGGGTCATGGATGCGGAAGGGCGTTGGTCGCGGCTGGATCGCATGAGCAATGGCAATGTCAACAAGCAGACCGGCCTGACGCACACGGATCGCGGGCTGACCGCCGATGGCCGCTTCTATCTGCAGACCGGCGGATGGGAATTTCGTAAGCCGACCGGGAGAGCCCATGTTGAGGCGCCCGGGAATGCAGGACCTTTGCCGGAGTTCATGCGACCCGAGGCGCTTGAGCCTTTGCTGGGCATGTCCTGCGCCGTGGAAAAGGTCATCGCGCGACGCAGCGGCGTCGGGGTTGACCTTGGATTCAACGTCCGGAACCTCGGGAACGGGGCGCGGGTCACCGTTCACCATGGGGCGTCGGAAGGGCTGACTTTTGCGGATCGTTGGGAACATGAGATCCAGGTCGTTGATCCGAAAGAGGGCGCGAACAAGGTCGCCATCACCGTCGCTTCGCCCGGCAAGCCCTTTCGCGCGCGAATCCTGCTGGAGAACCACGAAGGGAAATTCTGGTCGGACGAGACGGTCTTGCTCGATTAGCGTTGCGCAGGCGTCCCGCTTGACAATCCGGGAATTCAGTCTCTCTTTTTCGGGGGCAGTGAGAACGCAGCCTTCAGGCCGCCTTTCCGTTTTCAGCCGTTGCAATCATGAACATTGAAATCGATCCCGAACAAATGCAGGCCCTCGCCCTGGACTGGGGCGGGCGGGTCATTGCAGCCACGCTCATTCTGATTATCGGAAAATGGGGAGCCGCGTGGATCCGGAAGGTCTTCCAACGGACGCTGGAAGCGAGGAAGGTCGATCAGACGATTGTCAGTTTCCTGGGGAACATGGGCTACATGCTGCTGATGACGCTCGTGGTCCTGATGGCTGTTGGAAAACTGGGCGTGAATACCACCTCTTTCGTCGCGGTGGTCGGCGCGGCGGGATTGGCGGTCGGTCTGGCCTTGCAGGGCTCGTTGTCCAACTTTGCCAGCGGCGTCCTGTTGATCATCTTCCGCCCCTTCAAGGCGGGCGATTTTGTCGAAGCGGGCGGCGCCTCGGGAATCGTCGAGGAGATCCAGGTGTTCTGCACCAAGATCCGCACCGGCGACAACAAGCAGATTGTCATCCCCAACTCCGGCGTTCTCGGGGGCAATATCGTGAATTACTCGGCCAAGGAGACGCGTCGGGTCGATCTGGTGTTCGGCATCGGCTACGACGACGATCTCCGAAAGGCCAAGGAACTGTTGCAGGAGATTGTCGGCGCGGATGAGCGGATACTCAAGGATCCGGAGCCCTTGGTGGCAGTGTCCGAGTTGGCGGACAGCAGCGTCAATTTCGTCGTGCGCGCCTGGGTGAAGACCGGCGACTACTGGAAAGTTCATTTCCACCTGCTGGAGACAGTGAAGCTATGGTTCGATGAGGAGGGCGTCTCGATTCCTTATCCGCAACGGGATGTGCATCTGTATCAGGAGAAATCCTCCGATGGCGACAGCTCCGGCTCCTGATCCCCTCGCTTCAAAAAGTTGAATACCGCGCCTTCCTCGGGCGTTTCCTTTGCAGTTGCGTTGGCCATAAATTGCACAAAAGCGCTGGATTCTTGCCGTAAACTGGGCAGGATTCGCGGTTTCAGGTCTGCGGCGGCATTACCGAACCATGAACTTTTCAACCAGAAACAGGCGCGGTCTGACCCAGACGGCGGTTGTTGTGATGGCTTGTCTTTTTGGGGGGGATCTTTTTGCTGCTGACTCCGGCGGCGGCGGGGAGGGCTTCCAGTGGGTTCCATTTCTCGCGCCTTTCCACAATGTCATCCTGCATCTCCCGATCGGCTTCGTGCTTTTGTCCTGCCTTATTGAGGCGGTGACGATGCGCCGGCCAAGTGAAGAGGTCCGATTTGTCATCGGCCTGATTCACCTCTGCAGCGCCGTGGCGATGGTGGCCACCGTGGCGCTCGGGCTCGCGCGGGCGGCGGAGGGCGGCTACGAGGAAACCACCCTGTCGCAGCACAAGATCTGGGGAATCGTGGCGGGCGTCCTGACGGTGCTCGTGTTGGGGGCTCATTTCATGGCATTCCGCAAGGACGCCGCGAAGCCGCCGTTGCAGATCGCCTACCGCTTCATTCTCGCCGCCAACCTGGGCGTCATGTCCATCGCCGGTCATTACGGCGGCAATCTTACCCACGGGTCGGATTACCTCGTCGCCAACGCCCCGGAGTTCGTGAAGAACCTTCTGGGCGAAGGCGACGATGAAGGAATGCCCGGGGAGGATGGCGGGCCGGTCGGCGAACCGGGAGAACCCGGGGAGTCGGATGACCGCCTGGCGCATTTCAAGAGCCGCGTCTGGCCTGCCTTGGAGGCCAGGTGCCTGAGTTGCCACGGCGAGACAAAGCAGAAGGGCGGCTACACGCTGACCGACAAGGAAATCGCCTTCAAGGGCGGCGACAGCGAGATCGCCGCCATCGTTGCGGGCAACCCGGCCAAGAGCCTTCTGGTGGAGTCCATCATGCTGTCCTCGGACGACGACTACGTCATGCCGCCGGACGGCAAGGAGCCGATGACCTCGGATGAGATCATCGCCATCGTCGAATGGATCCGCGATGGCGCCGTCTGGCCGGATGCGCTGCCGGAATAGGCGTCATTTCGCTGTCGGGAGATAACGCAGGAATTCCTTCAGGATCGCGCGCCCGGCGGACGCCTTTCGGACTCTCTCGTCGAATTCCTTGAGAGCGTCTTCCGCGGTCTGTTCCCTCGCTTCCGCGATCATCTGGACACAGATTCCATCGGCTTGCTTCAGCGCGGCTTCCAAGACATCGGCGTCCTTCGCATTCAGGGTCTCGATCAGGCCGGCCGCGGTTGAGCGGGGACTTTGACAGGAGCCGTCGCCGTCGGCGTCGAGATAGACCGGATTTGTGGCGGCGAAGGTGTAGGCCTCCTCGGTCGCCCAGGCTGGATCCGTCACCGGGTCGCCGAGAACGACGCAGACCAGCCAGGCGTCATGTCGGGGAGCGGCCAGCTTGAACCGGAGGTCGAGGTCGGTGGTCCTGCCTGCGACGGAAGGGACTTCCCGCGTCTCGACTGCGACGCCATTCAGATAGACAAGCGCCTTGCGCGGGGCGACCCAGGATGGCGCCGCGACGCGGAGCTCCAGATCGATCGGAGCCTTCCCGACATTGACCGTGTCGCCCATGTGGAAGGTCTGGTTGACCTTGAGGTCCGCGACGATGCCCATGCTGATGGTGGTGTCGCCCCGGAGAAAGGCGTCGCAGGCCTCACTGATGTCGATGGCGCCGGGATTCCTGGCGGAGCTGCGCACGTAGGTGCGTCCCTGCCCGACGATATTGCCGACGGTGTGTGAATCCGAGGAGCCCACCGCGGTGATCTTCTCGCCGTGATTCAACAGGGAGAACCAGTCGCGGCACAGGTAGAGCGGGTCCGGTTGCAGGGCGCCGGAGTTGATCAGTTCCAGGGCGTTGAAGGTGAAGTCCCCGCCGGTCGCGCGCCGACCCGAGGCGCGATTGAGACCGAAGCGGCCAAAGGGGCCGCGCGCGATGTCGGGCCATCGGGGATGATTGAGGATGACGACCCGCGCGCCCTTGGCGCGGATGCCGGCGACGAGCTTCTTCCAATCGGCCTCGTCGTAGGGGGGGATGTCCTTGCCGGGCGGCAGGGGGAAGCTGTTGAAGTGCCCGTTCTTGGTGGTCACCTCGTTGCCGGTCACCGCGGTGAAGCGACCGTTCAGTTTCAGGGCGGTCTGATAGGGGGCGTAATCGGTCTGGTGATTGTGATCGGTGGCGACGGCGAGCTCCACATTCTCGGCAGCCAGGGTGACCATGCGCTCCTCGACGGAAGAGTCGCCATGTCCGCTGAAGGTCAGGGTGTGGATGTGCGTGTCGGCCGCGATGAAGCCGGGCGTTTTGATCTCGCGCCGCAACGCGAGTCGGACGGAAGGCGTCGAGCCGGGACGGACCTGGATATTCTGCGTCGCCATGCTCCATTCCGCGCCGTGGGTGGCGGCGATGCGATAATCTCCCGGCGGCAGTTCCAGGGAGGTTGGTTTGCCAAGCGTGTAAAGCACGCCCTTGCGGACGGCGGTCTCGGCGGATTCCGCGTAGTGGATGTCGGTCTTGTTCAACTTCGGATCCGTCACCGTGAGGCGGACGGGCAGGAACTCGCCGGTCGCCTCATCGACGGCGGAGACCTGGACCGGTTGCAGGTCGAGCAGTTCGCGCAGGGAGGCGTCGTAAATGGCGGCGGCTCCGACGGTGATGTCGTCCTTGGAGCGGCTGGCGATGTTCAGGATGTTCCCGCCGTCCTTCAGCGCGCCGGCGGGAATCGCGTAATGGCGTTGGACCTGGTCCTTGCCTCTCGTCAATTCGCCGATCTTGCGGCCGTTCAGTCGCAGGATCCACGGGTTGTCGACATCGCGATGAGTGAGGCCGAGGAGCTTCTCCTTCTTGTTGGCCTTCGCCTCGAACCTGATGTCGAGATTGAAGCCGCCCGGTTCCTGCGGGGCTTCAGGCCAGTTCTTGACCACGTTGTCGCCGAGGTGATGAAAAGCGGGGTCGATGACGCGGCCGGGAGGCAGTTCGGCCGTGAAGGCGCTCGCGGCGCAGACGACGGTCAGGGCCGGAAGGAGACAGGCGAAGGAAGACTTCATGAGACCGGCGACGTTAGTGGGTGGGCGGCGCGACCACAACGCCGATTGTGCCGCGATCGGACGCCTGCGTCTTCAGCGGACCGTGACGAAATCGTTGTGATTGAACAGCGTCATGACGAGGTTTTGTCGCGCGCGGCGCGCCGGATCCGGCGTGGCGCCGGACCCGCCGTTCGTAAGCCAGTCGGACTGCTGTTTCAGGAAGTCGTCGCAGATCCCGGATTCTTCAGCGGTTGGTTCGCGGGAAAGCACGCGGAGGAAGGCGCTGCGGACGAAGGTTTCGTTGTCGGCGCCGCGCCCGCTCAATTCATCGGCCAAAGCGCGCGCGTGGGTGAAGGTGAGGCGGCTGTTGGCGAGAGCCAGGGCCTGATGCGGTTGGACGGTCTTCTTGCGTTCGTAGCATTCCACAACGTTGGGACCGTCGAAGATCTGCAGGAACTCCACGAGTTTTTCATGGGCGTGACGCAGGTGGATGCTGCTGCGCCGGCTGGTCTGGCCCTGGGTGTTGGGGATGTCGGGTCCGCCCATCGCGTTGTCCAGCGCGCCGCAGATGTGCAGCAGGTTGTCGCGCACGACCTCGGCCTCCATGCGGCGTGAGTTCATCCGCCAGAGCATCCGGTTGTCGGGATCGATGGCGGCGTTGTCGGGATCCGGGGTGGTCGCCATGCGGTAGGCGGAGCTGAGGGAGATGAGCTTGTGCATGGCCTTCATGTTCCAGCCGCCTTCCATGAACTCCGCCGCCAGCCAGTCGAGCAATGCCGGGTGGGTCGGGGGGACGCCGTTGGCGCCGAATTCGCCGACCGTGGGCACGATGGCCGCGCCGAAGCGACGCAGCCAGATGTGGTTCATGGCGACGCGGGCGGCGAGGGGGTTGGCGCGGTCGGTCAGCCAGCGCGCGAAGGCGGTCCGACGGCCCGTGCTGGTCGGGGAATACTTCGTGGTCTTGCGCGGCGTGTAGGCGACGGAGATCCTCTTCTTCATCTCCGCCTGCGCTTTTTCCATGGCCTTGTCGGCGGCTTCGGTCTTCTTCCTGGCGGCGGCCAGCGCGGCGGCGGTCTTCTTCGTCGCGGATGTCGCCTTGCCCTTGGCGGCGGCCTTGGCCTTGTCCGCGGCGGCCTGCGACTTCGCCTCGGCGGCCCGGGCGGCCGATAACCTGTGTTCGGCCTCGGCCAGCGACGCTTCGCGTTGCAGCTTCTGGGCCTTCGCGGCCGCGTCTTTCCACTCCTTGGAGTCCTTCCCGCCGTTGTCCTCGATCCGTTCGACCTCGAGTGTGGCCGCCAATGCCGCGTGACGGGACTTGGCGGCGTTGAGACTGAGTCTGGCCTGATTCAACGCGTCCGGCGTTGGCGTCTTTGCCTTGAGCGATTGCAGGGCGGTCTCAGCCTTGGCGACCAGCGCCCGGCTGGCCGCGTTCGTCTCCGCGATGACAAAGGGGCGCTGGTCCGGCTCGTAGGCGAACTTCGGAAGGGCAACCGGCTCCGGCTTGAAGGCGCCGCCAAAAATGGCCGGAACGCCCGGCTCGATCTTCCGGTCCTTGATCGGATGGCGCTCGTCCCCGCGCTTCAGCATGTAGACGACGGCGGAGGGATTATGCTCGTAGGCCCGCGGCAGCCCGTCCTGCAGCAGGTCGGGCTGGCCGGGAAGGCGTTCCGTGCGGACGCCGTGCGGCGCAAATATGGCGCGCAAGCGGTAATACTCCTCCTGCGGAATGGGGTCATATTTGTGCTCGTGGCACTTGGCGCAGCCGAAGGTCACGCCCATGAAGCCCTGCATCGTGTGATCGACCAGATCGGTCAGCCATTTCTCGCGGCCGCTGGCCTTCCAGTTGCGCGCGATGAATCCGGTCGCCCGCAGCGCGTCCTCGTCCGACGGGGCGATTTCGTCCGCCGCCAGCATTTCGTGGATCATCCGGTCGTAGGGCTTGTTCGCGTTGAGGGACTCCACGATCCAGTCGCGCCAGCGCCAGATGTGGCGTTGGCTGTCGCGGATGGCCTTCTTGTAGCCGGACCAGTCACTGTAGCGCCATACGTCCATCCAATGGCGGCCCCAGCGTTCGCCGTAACGGGGATGCGCCAGCAGCCGGTCCACGATCTGTTCGTAGGCTTCGTCTGAAGGATCGGCGACAAAGGCTTTCACCTCGTCCGGCGAGGGCGAAAGTCCGATCAGGTCGAGATGAATCCTGCGGATCAGGACTTCGGGGCGCGCCGGCGGCCGCGGTTTCAGACCGCGCTCCTCGTGCTGTTCGGCGATGAACGCGTCGATGGGATTGCGCGCCCAGGCGTCGTTCCCTGTCACCGGAACCGCCGGAAGCTTCACCGGCTCGAACGGACGCCAGGGATATTGTGACTGCTGATGGTTCAGAAATGCGGTCTCCCGGGCCGCGACGGTCTCCAGGGCGTGCGGCGTCGGGGTGTCCGTCGAATCGCCGGGAAGGGCGCCCAACAGCAGTTCGGAGAGGTTGTCGACGCCGTCCCCGTCGGAATCCTCCCGTGCGGCGCGTTGGATCCGATCCCCGATGGAGGGCGGCGCCTCGCCTTCGGCGGTTTCTCCCAGTTCGCGCAGTCGTCCGCCAAAAGCATTGTGGGGAATCTGCTTCAGGCTGTCGCCGGCGTGATCGCCGCCCGCGACGTGACAGGCGGAGCAGTCGTTCAAGCGGTCGGGAAGAAACTCGCCAAAGTGGCGTTTGAGCGCGAGGCGGTTTGCGGGCGTGGCCGACACGGATGCCGAAACAACGAGAAGCGCGGCCAGGGTGGCCGCCGGCTTCGAACATCGGGTGCGTGTTGTGCGTCTGTCTTTCATGGGGCCGGGCGCCGGAGCGTCCGGCAAGGATTGCCGTCCAACATCAGGCTCATGTCATTGATTCTATTATGAGATCGCCGCGTGCGTGTCAACGACGTCACCAAGGCGCGGGAAGCAACGGCCGGACATTTGGCCGTTGTCACGGGCGGGCACCGGCTTTTATGGTCGCGTTTTTGGCGGCGGCGTTGTCGCCGCGTCCAACCTCATGACGACGACGGGATCCTTCAATCGAGCGCCGGGACGGGTCGCAGTTCTGGCGATCCTTGCGGGTTTGTTCTTCCTGGCCGTCTCGTCGGGCGCCGCCAAATCCCACGTCGTTCGCCGCGGCGAGACGCTGAGCGGCATTGCCACGAAGTATCGGGTGTCCCTGTCCGACCTGATGCGGGCCAACAACCTGAAATCGAAGAACCGCATTCCGGCGGGGCATCGGTTGACCATTCCCGGGAAGGACGCGGTCAATCGCGCCACCCCGTTGCCCGGAGACCGGCACACCGTGCGCAAGGGCGAGACGCTCAGTGTGATTGCGGAACGATACGGGACCAGCGTCCGGAATCTCGTGGAATGGAACGACCTGAAATCCTCCAGCCGGATCGACGCCGGACAAAGCCTGATTGTCGCCGCGCCGCCCGCCAAACGGGCCCCGGACACGCCCGCCGCCAAACCCGCGCCGGCTTCGAGAACGCACGTTGTCCGGAGAGGCGACACGCTCAGCAAGATTGCGGAGAGCCATGGCATGCGGCTTTCCACTCTGGCCAAGGCCAACGGCATTCGTTGGCCTTATCGCATCGCGATCGGCCAGAAGATCGCGGTTCCCGGTTCGGGGGCGGTCTCCGCGACGGCGCCCGGTTCCCGGCCCAGTGAAACCACCCGCATCATCGTGCAGAAGAAGGAGACGCTTGCGGAGATCGCCCGGCGCTACGGGGTCACTGAGAAGATGATCGCCGATTACAACGGTCTCACCGACCCGGATCAGATCAATGTCGGTCAGCGCCTGATCATTCCGGGCCGCGACGCCGCGCCCAAGACGGTCATCAACGCCGAACTCAAACGCGCCCTGGATCGCACGCGCGTCCGCTCCGGCCGTTGGAAATACATTGTGGTCCACCACAGCGCCACCAAGGACGCCAGCCCCAAGGGCATGGACGCCTACCATCGCGCGCGCGGCATGGAGAACGGGCTTGCCTATCATTTCGTCATCGGTCGCGGCGGCCAGATGCAGGACGGATCGACCTATGTGGGCAACCGCTGGAAGAAACAGCTCGATGGGGGGCATCTCGCCAAGGCGTCGCTCAACGCGCGCTCGATCGGCATCTGCCTGGTCGGCGATTTCACGAAGCAGTCGCCGAGCTCGCTGCAGATGCGCAGCCTCAACGGCCTGGTCGATTATCTGCTGGCGAGGTGCCGGTTGAAGCCCGACGCGGTGAAGACCCATCGCCAGATCCATCCGGGGCACACCGCCT
>JAYPGD010000009.1:17156-27964 GCA_038126655.1 Verrucomicrobiales bacterium | reverse complement strand
CTTCATGGGAGCCCGCGACATGCAACTCGGCCGCGGCGAACCGATCAAGGACACCGCCCGCGTGCTCGGACGCATGACTCACGGCGCGGTCATACGCACCTACGATCAGGCCGATGTCGAGGACTTTGCGGAATACTCGAAGATCCCCACGATCAATGCGCTGACCGACTTCGGTCACCCGTGCCAGATCCTGACGGACGTTTTCACGTTCGAGGAACAGCGCGGCTCCATCGAGGGCAAGGTCGTGACCTTCGTGGGCGATGGCGCGTGCAACGTGGCGACCTCCTGGGTGTTCGCCGCGAAGAAGCTTGGTTTTGAACTGCGGATTGCCGCGCCGAAGAATTATCAGCCTGATGCGGCCCTGCTCGAGCGCGCCGGCGGCAAGGTCAGTTGTCACGAGGATCTGAACGAGGCCGCGGAAGGCTCGGACCTTCTCTATACAGACGTCTGGGTCTCCATGGGGCATGAGGAGGAAGGCGCCCGCCGAATCGAGGAATTGAACGGCTATCAGATCAATCAGGAACTCGTGTCCCGCGCGAATGACGGCGCCCTGGTCATGCATTGCCTGCCGGCCTATCGCGGCAAGGAGATCTCCGAAGAGACGCTGGAGGCCCACGCAGACACCATCTTCACCGAGGCGGAGAATCGCCTGCATGCCCAGAAAGCGATTTTGCAATGGATCGTTTCCTGAACATTGGTAACCTGTCTTGATCATGTCCACCGAAGCAGCAGAACAACCGGCCAAGCCCAAGCGCATCAACCTGCGTCGTCCCGACGTCATGGAGAAGGTGCAGGCGCAGGTGGAATCCCATTACCGCAGCCCGCTGATCGATCGCATCCGCGCCAATGGCGACATTCTCTCCGCCAATGGGGCGCTGACGGTCAAATTGGCCAAGGAATTCGGCTTCTGCTACGGCGTGGAGCGCGCCATCGACCTGGCCTATGCGGCGCGCAAGGTTTATCCGGAGAAGCCGCTCTACATCCTCGGCGAGATCATCCACAACCCCGAGGTCAACGACCAGATCCGGGCCATGGGCATCAAGGCCCTTTCCGGCAACCAGAAGGACGCCGACATCGATGAACTCGGCGAAGGCGACATTGTCATCATTCCGGCCTTTGGCACGGAAGTGGAAACCCGGAAGAAGCTCCAGGCGAAGGGCTGTCAGTTTGTCGACACGACCTGCGGCGATGTGATGAGCGTCTGGAAGCGGGTCCGGCAATACGCCCGCGACACCGTGACCAGCATCATTCACGGCAAGTCCTACCACGAGGAGACGAAGGCCACGAGTTCGCAGGCCACCGCGACCAACGGACATTACCTCGTCGTGCTGACCCTGGAGGACGTGGACTATGTCTGCGATCACATCCGGAACGGGGGTGACAAGGAGGCCTTCCTCAAGAAGTTTGAGGGCTCTTACTCCGAAGGCTTCGACCCGGACGAGCATCTGAAGGCGGTCGGCGTGGCCAATCAGACCACGATGTTGCGCGGCGAGACGGAAGAGGTGCAGCGTCGGATCAAGAAGGCGATTGAAACGCGCTACGGGACGGAGAACCTGGACGAACATTTCCGCTTCTTCGACACGATCTGCGGCGCCACGCAGGAGCGGCAGGACGCCCTGCAGCAGATGCTGCAGGAGAAGATGGATCTGCTGCTGGTCATCGGCGGTTACAACTCCTCCAATACCTCCCACCTGGCGGAAATGGGCGAGGAGGAACTTCCCACCTTCTTCATCAAGAACGCCGCGGAGATGGAGTCGAACGAGCTCATTCGGCATTTTGACCTGCACACGCATGCGGAGTCCGAGACCCGGGACTGGTTGCCGGACGGGGTGATCACGGTGGGTGTGACCGCCGGCGCGTCCTGCCCGAACAACCTGATCGAGGATGTCATCCGCCGGTTGTTCGATCTGAAGGGGGTCTCCGTGCAGGAGTTGCTTCCGGACTGAGCCGGCATGGCCCGCACGCGTCAGGAGTTGGAGCGGCTCGAGCGGGAGTTTCTGGCTCCCTATGCGCAGTTTTCGGCCGACACCCGGGGGCGTGTGCACGAGGAATCAGGCGCGGACTGGCGCACGCATTTTCAACGCGACCGGGACCGAGTGATTCATTCCCGCGCCTTCCGGCGACTGGAGTACAAGACCCAGGTCTTCCTCAATGGGACGGGCGATCATCTTCGGACGAGGCTCACCCACACCATGGAGGTGACCGGCATCTCCCGGAACATCGCCCGGGCCTTGAAGCTCAACGAGGATCTCACCGAGACCATCGCGCTGGCGCATGACCTGGGGCACCCGCCCTTCGGGCACAAGGGCGAGGACGCCCTCAATAAACTCATGCGGAAGCACGGCGGATTCGAGCACAACCGACACAGCCTGCGGATCGTCGAGGAACTCGAACAGAAATACCCGGGGCATCGGGGGCTTAACCTCACCTGGGAGACCCGCGAGGGGCTGGTCAAACACTACACCAGTTACGACCACCCCGGCCGCCGGGCGGGATTCGACGCCAAGTCGTCCTCGCTCGAAGCGCAGGTCGCCAATCTCTCCGATGAAATCGCGTATTACAGCCACGACCTGGACGACGGAATCGAATCGGGCCTGCTGACCGAGCGCGATCTGCGGAAGCATGTCAGGATCTGGCGCAACGCCCATCGCTCGGTGATGCGCGCGCACGGCGAACTGGCGGACGAGAGTCGTCGCTACTTCATCATCCGTTGCATCATCGACATGCAGGTGAAGGATGTGGTGCGGAGCGCGGAAAAGCGGATTCTGGAATCCGGCGTGACTTCGGCCGACGAGGTCCGGCTCCAGCCCAAGGGCTTGGTCGATTACAGCGCCAAGCGGCGGTCTGAGAACATGGAGTTGCGCGACTACCTATACAACAACCTCTATTACAATCCCGTGGTTCACGAACCGAACATGCGCGCGGTGGTGTTGCTGGAGGAGTTGTTTGAATACTTCCTCAAGCGCCCGGGACGGATCGGAGAGCCGTTCCGAAGCCGGAAACGGAAGGACGGCCTGCACCGGGCGGTCTGCGACTACATTGCCGGCATGACGGACCGCTATGTGCTGAAGGCGCATGAACGTTTTGTGCAGGGACGGGAGACGCAGGACGCGGACCTTTTCGTGGGGTATTGACTGGTGACTGGTGACTGGGGGCTGGTGACTTGGGACTGGTGACTGGTGACTGGGGGCTGGGGATCACTGATCACCGATCACCGATCACTGATCACCGAATCACCGAATCACCGCCTGAACGCGGCGCCAATCCGTCCGGCAATTTGTAATTTGTTCTTTTCGAACGCGAGGCGTATCGTGCGGCCATCAGTCAGAAACCAAGAACCCTACAGGAGAAACCGACATGTCCATTTTTGATGAATTGAACAAGACCCGCCGCAAGGCGTTGCGCGACGCTCAGAAGAATGCGAAGAAGCTCCAACGCACCCTCACCAAGCAGGCGCAAAAGGCCTACAAGAAGGGCCGGAAAACCGGCGGCGAGGTCGCCAAGGACGTCAGTGAAAGAACGGAGGCTTTTGTCAAAACGTTGACGCTCGAAACCGAAAGCCTGCTCAACAAGACCTTCAGCGCCATCGAGAAGGTCGCGCATACAGTGGTCGAGAAGACAGGGGAGGGCGCGGCCGCCGCCAAGAAGAGCAAGGCCAAGAGCGCCTCCAGAAAGCGCAAGGCTCCGGCGAAGAAGAAGGCGCCCGCAGCAAAAAAGAAGGCTCCCGCAAAAAAGAAGGCCGCAGGCGCCAGGAAGGCTCCGGCGAGGAAGGCGGCCCCGAAAAAGAAGGATGCGGCCAAGAAGGTCGTCGCCAAAAAAGCGCCCGCCAAAAAAGCCGGCGCAAAGAAGGCCCCCGCCAAGAAGGCGGCTCCGCGTCGAAAGGCGGCCACAAGGAAATAGCCGTCCCGGTTGTCGCGCCGGATTTCATTCACGCGCCCCGCGATTGAATAACTCGATCGCGGGGCGCGTTTCTTTTGCAGTTCCGCGACCGGGAGCCCGACAGAATTTGCTGGCGTTCCAAGCGGCTGAACCTAGGCTCCGCGCCTGATGAAATTCCACACCATGAAATACATCTTTTCGAACCGCATTGTTTCACTGACAGCGTCCCTCCTCGTCGGGACGGCCATTTCGACCTCGGCGGCCAGCGCCCTGAAGGACGGACTTTACGCCGAGATTGAAACCAGCAAGGGGACGATCGTCGCCCAACTCTACTACGACAAGACCCCGCTGACGGTCTGCAACTTTGTGGGGTTGGCCGAAGGCAAGATGGAGACATCTGTGCGCAAGGGGCAGCGTTACTACGACGGGCTGATCTTCCACCGGGTGATTCCCGGCTTCATGATCCAGGGCGGTTGTCCGTTGGGGCAGGGCAGCGGCAGCCCGGGCTATCGCTTCGCTGACGAGACTCGGCCGGACCTGAAACACGACAAGAAGGGCATCTTTTCCATGGCCAACGCCGGCCCCGGGACCAATGGCAGCCAATTCTTCATCACCGAGGGCCCGACTCCGCACCTCGACGGACGGCACACGGTTTTCGGTCACGTCGTCACGGGGCTGGATGTCGTCAGCGCCATTGCAAACGTCCCCCGCGGGCCGCGCGATCGGCCGAACGAGGAAGTGGTGATGAAGAAGGTGACGATTCGCCGCGTGGGCGACAAGGCCAAGGCCTTCAAGGCTGACCAGTCCGCGTTCGACGCCATTCAGGGGAAGGCGGCGACAGAGGCGCGCAAGAAGGTCGAGGGAGCCAAACAAGCGGGCGCTGATTTCCTCAAGAAGAACAAGTCCAAGAAGGGCTGGAAGGAAACCGCGAGCGGCCTGCAATACAAGTGGTTGAAAGAGGCCGACGGCCCCAAACCGGCGGCGACTTCCGTCGTGACCGTCCACTATCGGGGCACCTTGATCGACGGCACGGAATTCGACAGCTCCTACAAGCGCAACCAGACCATTGAGTTTCCGTTGAACCGGGTGATTCCGGGTTGGACCGAAGGCGTTCAGTTGATGTCCAAGGGCTCCAAGATCCAACTGGCCATTCCCTACAACCTTGCGTACGGCCCGGCTGGACGCCCGCCCGTGATTCCCCAATACGCGACTCTTCTGTTCGACATCGAGTTGATGGATTTCAAGTAAGCGGAAGCGGTCGTCATTTTTCCTGATCAAAGGGCCGCCAGTTTCGCGGCCCTTTTTCATGTTCGTAGCGCAGCCGTCCCGGCTGCGGGTTCAGGCGGCGTCCTGCCGCCTGCTGGGGATCCCGGAGCACCGAGCATTGCTCGGCATGGGCTGTGATGCTGCGCGACACGCCGAGCAATGCTCGGCGCTCGGTGGCTCGAAGGAAGTGAGCGAACTCACATTCGCTTCTTCGGGTGAAGAATCACTGATACCGGCTGTAGAACCGCCTCAGTTCCTCGCAGGCCTGCTGGAAGATGGGTTCGGCGAAACCGGCGAAGAGCGCCTGGCGTCCGGGCGGTTGGGCCTCGCGGCGATTCACGATCTTGCGGAGGTTGGCCGGCACGGCTCTTTCATCGCCACGGAAGGTTCCCCACTCGTGTTTCCAGACATAGGCCCCGGGAAGCTTCTTGTGGTTCAAGACGCGGGCGGTCGGGCCCTCGGTGATCTTGAAATCCAGTTGCGCGTTGGAACTGATCGTCTTCTTGTAGGTGATCACGGTGGCCCGGACCGTTCCGATGACGTCCTGCGGCGGGTTGCTGCGCGTCTGGCCGATCACCACATTGTCCTTTTTCACCTGTTGCGACTTCTCCTCCAGTTTCGCCTGCGCCACGACAAATCCATCAAACTTCATGTCGATGATGTGATCGGGCGTCTTGATTCCGGCGACGGCGGCCTCATTCGAAGTATGAAAACGGACAAAGGGGCCGGGGCGGTAATCGTTGAGGAAGGTCTTCAGGTTGTTTTCGACGAACTCGACATCGATGTCCCGGCTGGCACAGGCGATGGGATTGATGACGACCTTGACCGTGGCCGCCTCGCGGGCGATCTCGAGCTTGTCTCGCGTGTCGCGATGGTTCGACCGATGAAGCAGGGCGGTGGAGAAGTGGTGGAAGGCTTCACGGGCGTTGGCGTGGCCGCCCTTGGCGAGGGCGGCGTCGCCGGCTGAATATCGGGCCTCGGCCGCGCTTTCTTTCGCCGCTTCCAGATCGTCGGTGTAAAAGGCCGAAGCCGGAATGACGCTCAAGGCCGCAGGCGTGCGACGAATCGCCTCGGCGAGAATATTCAACTGCGCATACTCGGCGACGACGGTCTCCCATCGGAACGGAGCCGAGGATCGCGCAGCGCGTTCGATGTTCTGGAGGCGCAGGCTTTGCGCGGCGGGATAGGCCTGGAGCAGCGTCGCGATGGCGTCCTCGTTGTCTGTGTCGCTCTTGAGGCGCTTGGTCGCCTGCAGGACGGCCTTGTCATAGTCGCCGCGGTTGTAGGCCTTCTCGCCGGTGGCGCAGCCGGCCAAGAGGGCAAGGGTCATGGCCAGGACCGGGGCGAGGAGGATGTTGGGTTGTCTTGTGGTCATCGGAGGCGGGCGTGACTGAGTACGATGAAAGGAATATGGGCTAACGGACGGAGCGGACGCTTTTCTCCCATTTGGCCAGTTGTTTCTTCAATCGGGAAAGATCCTTGGCGCGGTCGGTCTTCAGGTCTGTTGTTTCACCGATGTCATTGGCTAGGTCGAACATCCATTCTTCCTCCCTGCCGTCCTCGATCTTGTAGACATACTTGAGGTCGCCATCGCGGATGGCCCTCCAGGTGCGGTCGCCGCGGCGGGCGCGCCAGTAGTGCGTGCGGTCGAAATCGCGGCGCCCGGACTGGACGTGCCGGAGGATGTCGATGCCGTCGAGCTTGATGCCGCGCGGCGGTTTGGCTCCGGCGGCGCGGAGAAACGAGGCAGTGAGATCCATCAGGGAGCCGACCTGGTTCGAAACCGTGCCCGGTTCGATCTGCCCGGGCCAGCGGACGATGCAGGGCACGCGGATGCCGCCTTCCATCAGGCCGCCTTTCCAACCGTTGAAGGGAAGATTGCGCCCAGGTTTCATGGCGCCGTGATCGCTGGCGAAGACCAGGAGCGTCTCCTTGGCCAGATCCTTCGCGTCCAAGGCCTGAAGAATGCGTCCGACGCTCCTGTCCATGTCTTCCAGCATCTCCACATACTTTTCGCGCGTGCCGATGGTGAACTGATCCTCCGGGTGCATTCGACCGGTGTCGTCGCCGGGGCCTTGGAAAGGGAAATGCGGCGTGCTGTAGGGAACATAGAGGAAAAATGTCTCATCCACGCGATTGATGAAGTCGACGGCGTCGTCGGTGATCAGATGCGTCATGTAGCCCCTGCGTTGCAGCGGCGCCTCGCTCTTCAGATAGACGGTCAGGTCCGACAACTCGGTGTGGGTGAAGTAGTCGACATTGCCGCCAAGAAAGCCGGTGAACTCGTCAAAGCCCTGGCGCAGGGGGTTGAACTTCTGTTCGTAGCCGAGGTGCCACTTGCCGAAGACCGCGTTGACGTAGCCGGCATTCATCAGGGCCGGCGCCAGGACGGCTTGTCCGGAGGGAAGGCCCAGCGCGCTCTTTTCGGCCAGGCGGATGGCGTCGTCGTAACGGCCGACATTGCCGGTGCCGATGGCGCACTCCATGCCGCCCGCGCGCTGCGGATAGCGTCCGGTGAGGATCGCGGTGCGGGAGGGCGTGCACTCTGCCCCCATGGCGTAGAACTGCGTGAACTTGACGCCCTGCGTGGCGAGGCGGTCGATGTTCGGCGTCCGGGCGTCCGGCGCGCCGTAGCAGGAGAGATCGCCGTAGCCCATGTCGTCCACAAGCATGAAGACGATGTTGGGCTTGGGGGCGGCGGTCGCGATGACGGCGAACAGGCTGAGGAGAATTGGAAGGATTCGTTTCATGACGTTTGGGACCAAGTCGGGAATGCTCGGGAAAATGCCGCTCAATGAACAGCATTTTTCCGGTGAACCATGACGTCAATGGGTTTCCGTCGACGCAATGATCTCACCCCACGGATGGCAAAGCCGACCCACGGATGAAGACACGCCATCCGTGGGGCATCCATGAGGACGAGCGCATTCCGGAGTGAATGGCGCAGGCTCAGTCCTTTGCGTTGCTTTCCACCGCGGCATTGCCGATGGTTTGCCCCGCAATGGCAGCGAAGAACAAGGCATCGAAGGCGGCGCCCGCGAAGATCGGCATCATCGGCGGCAGCGGACTCTATAACATCGAGGGGTTCACCGACCAAAAGTGGAGGAAGGTCAGGACGCCGTTTGGCGCTCCGTCCGACAGCTACCTGACCGGGAAACTGGCGGGCCGCGAAGTGGTCTTCCTGCCGCGCCATGGTCGCGGGCATCGCGTGATGCCGAGCGAACTGAATCATCGCGCCAATATCTGGGGTATGAAGAAGCTCGGCGTGGAATGGATCATCAGTGTCAGCGCGGTGGGTTCCCTTCAGGCGAAATACAAGCCCCGGCACATCGTGCTGATCGATCAGTTTTTCGACCGCACCAAGAAGTCCCTGGAGCACACCTTCTTCGGTCGGGGGATCGTCGCGCACGTGGCCTTCGCGGATCCGATCTGTGAGGAGTTGCGCCAACTGCTGTTGATGAGCGCCAAGGCCTGCAAGGCGAAGGCGCATAATGGCGGAACCTACGTGAACATGGAAGGTCCGGCCTTCAGCACGCGAGCCGAGTCCCACACGAATCGCAAACTCGGCTTCGACGTCATTGGCATGACCAATCTTGGCGAGGCGAAGTGTTGTCGCGAGGCGGAAATCGCCTACGCCACCCTGGCCATGATCACCGACTACGACTGTTGGAAGGAGGATGAGGCGCACGTGACCGTCGAGATGGTGATCGACAACCTCATGAAGAACGCCGAGACTGCGAAGAAGATCGTGGCCGATGTGATCCCGCGCATTCCCGAAAAGCCCGACTGGGCTTGTCATTCCGCCCTGGCCAACGCGATCATGACCGACCGCAAGGCCTGGCCCGCGCAGACCAGGAAGGAGTTGGAGCCGGTTTTGAGGAAATACGTTTGAGAAGTTCCAAGTCCCAAACTCCAAACTCCAAAGAAGCTCCAAGTTCCAAATTTCAAACGGTTTGGCGGACATGACAAAGCCCCGTGTTATGTTGAGGCCGACCTGTGACCGGGCCCACATTTTGGGAGCCTTGACGAGAGGCCGCCGGCCTGAGTTTGGAGCTTCAGATTTGGGATTTTTTTCCGCCTTCGCGCCGCTTCGTCGCGACAAGTTGAGATTTGGAGCTTGGAACTTGGAGCTTATTGCCCCCCCGCCGCCTTCGAACTGACATTCAACATGAAACTTTTCCCATCTTTTCTCTAAGAACCCGCCATCCCCGGTGTCCCAATGAACGAATGCGTTTTCCAATGCGGTCCCAGGACGGGGAAGGCGCCGGCGAGATAACCCGCTGATTCTGAACGAGTTGATGTCGATCGCGATGCCAGACGAAGCAGGGTCGGAAGCGCCGGAGCCGGAGTCGGTGGCGGAGCTGTTTACGGCACTGGAGGAACCGTTGTTGCGGTATGCGTTCAAGCTGACCCGGGATGAGGATGTCTCCCAGGACCTGGTTCAGGAAGCGTTTATGAAGCTGCACGCACAATTTGACACCGTCCGTCTGGCCCGGCCCTGGCTGTATCGCACGATTCACAATCTGGCGATGAATCACCACCGGGCCCGGAAGAAGGTCGTGCCGGTGGATTTCGATTCCGAGGAAGCCCCTGCCGAAGTGGCGGTGAATGTCGAGCCTCTGCCGGATGAATATCTCCAACGGATGGAGGCGGTCGGGCAGGCGCGCTTGGCGCTGAAGGACTTGGACGAACGCAAGCGCGAAGCCCTGCGCCTGAAGTTCGAGGAGGGGTTGAGCTACAAGGAAATCGGGGAACGACTCCAGATCACCGTCGGCAATGTGGGATTCATCCTGCACCACGCGCTGAAGGAACTGGGGAAGGCCATGAAAACAGCGGGAGGGGAGGCGTGAAAAAATTCCAAGTTCCAAGCTCCAAGCTTCAAATCTCATATCGCGGCGGCGGATGTCCTGGCATTGTTTGTTGTCCGCGTCTCTGCGGCCTGAAGACCGCGCTCCGGTTAACGTGGTTGGGGCTCTCTGGCCGGTTGCGGTCGTTCGCAGACTGGCGTGGAGACCGTGTTTGGAGCTTGGAATTTGGAGCTTCGGGCCGTCCCCGCTTTGTCGCCCTTCACCAGGAGGTCTGCTCATGAAACCAGATTCCAACACACCCCAGCCATCGCCCCGCGAACTGCTCGAGGAACGCGTGATCGCGCTCCTGCTGGGCGAGCTTTCGGACAATGACGCCGCGGAGATCAAGGCGTTGATGAGCGCGGACGCGAGCCTCAAGGCCTTTCACGATGAAATGCTGGAGACCATCGATGTGGTCGGCGACGCGCATCGGGTTGCGGACGTGAAGCAAGAGGATGTCCCGGGCGCGGCCTTGAAACTGAATGACGAGCGGCGGGCGGCGCTGATGGAGGTGATTGGCGAGGAAGAAGAGGAAGCTGGGATTGAGTCGGTTGCATCGGGTGAGAAGATCGCCAGACCATGGTTTTCCGCTTCGATCATGAAGATTGCCGCCGCCTTGATCGTGCTCTGCGTGCCGCTGGGGGCGTTGTTCTTGTCGACGAACACCCGGCCTAAGATGGGGATGCTTTCAAGTGAAAGTGCGCCGGCCTCGGACATGGGGATGTACGAGATGCGGACAGGAGAAGCCTTTGGTGAGGATGCAGAGAATGACGAAGCGACCATCATTGACGATGGGATGGATGGATCTGCGCTGCG